>NZ_JAUBQN010000021.1:0-115849 GCF_036701295.1 Microcoleus harperi Pol14_C6
GCCTGATTGATCTGGCGATCGCCTGCTTGACGTTACGAGCGCTACACCAACTCTTTTAAGATACAAGGGGCGGGTTTCACCAACAATATTTGCCTAAAATCCATAATCTCGTAAACCCGCCCCCACCCAACGGTAAATCGCAATCTACCTATTTCAAGAGACTTCTTGCAAAAGTCCTTTTAAGCAAATTTTCGGACGGGCAAGATGCCCATCCCACAAGAGAAAAAACTTTTTGTGGGATGGGCATCTTGCCCGGCCCAGCTATTTTTGCAAGAGGTCTAAGGTACAAAGGGCGGGTTTAGAATATTTTTGGTTTTTAAATCAAAATCTTGGCGAACCCGCCCCTACGAGCCTAATAAATTATCGGAAATCAAACAATCTCGATCGACCCACACCTACCAACTAAGGCAAATCAGTGCTCCCCATCAGATAAAGGTCGCACTCCCGGGCCACGCCGCGCCCTTCATTAATCGCCCAAACCACCAAACTTTGTCCCCGGCGACAGTCACCAGCCGCGAAAACTCCCGGAATGCTGGTTGTATATTTTTCGTGCTCGGCTTTCACATTGCTGCGCGCGTCGCGTTCCAATCCCAAGTCATCCAGTAAAGGCTGTTCCGGGCCGAGGAAGCCCATCGCTAGCAACACAAGCTGTGCGGGTAACACTTTTTCGGTGCCCGGGATGTGGTTCGGAATAAACTGCCCTTTCTCGTTTTTCGCCCACTCCACCTCAACGGTGTGCACGGCTTTGACATTGCCGTTTTCGTCGCCCTCGAACTTCGTGGCGGTGGTGAGATAGCCGCGCGGGTCGTCGCCGAATTTCGCTGCTGCTTCTTCTTGGCCGTAGTCGAGGCGGTAGACTTTTGGCCATTCCGGCCAAGGATTGTTGGCGGCGCGTTCCGATGGCGGTTTGGGCAGGATTTCTAGTTGTACCAGGCTGTTGCAGCCGTGGCGGATGGAGGTGCCCACGCAGTCGGTGCCGGTGTCGCCACCGCCGATGATCACGATATCTTTGCCTTCGGCGGAGATGAAGTTATCGTTTGTGCTCTTGTCTAAAACTGCTTTGGTGTTCGCAGTTAAAAAGTCCATTGCGAAGTGGATGCCTTTTAATTCCCGGCCGGGGATGCCCAAGTCGCGGGGTTTGGTGGCGCCGGTACAGAGCACAACGGAGTCGTATTCTTTTAGCAGTTGTTCTGCTGGTAAGTCTTTGCCGACTTCGGTGTTGCAGACGAATGTCACGCCTTCGTCTTCGAGGACTTTCAGGCGGCGTATTACGACTTGTTCTTTGTCTAGCTTCATGTTGGGGATGCCATACATTAGCAGGCCGCCTGGTCGATCGGCTCTTTCGTATACTGTTACCCAATGACCGGCTTTGTTGAGTTGCGCGGCGGCGGACAAACCGGCGGGCCCGGAACCGATGACCGCGATTTTTTTGCCGGTGCGTTTGGCTGGCGGTTCGGCAGTAATCCAGCCTTCATCCCAGCCTTTGTCGATAATCGAGGCTTCGATGTTTTTAATCGTGACTGGCGGGTTGTTGATGCCGAGCACGCAAGCGCCTTCGCAGGGTGCGGGACAGACGCGGCCGGTGAATTCAGGGAAGTTGTTGGTTTTGTGGAGTCTGTCTAGGGCTTCTTTCCAGAGTCCGCGATATACGAGGTCGTTCCATTCGGGGATGAGGTTGTTAATCGGGCAGCCGCTTGCCATGCCGCTGATAATTGTGCCCGTGTGGCAAAACGGAATGCCGCAATCCATGCAGCGCGCGCCTTGGGTGCGGAGTTTATCCTCCTCCATCGGTAGGTGAAATTCGTCCCAGTTGTGGACTCTCTCGACTGGTGAGAGTTCAGAGGGCAATTCGCGCAAGAATTCGATAAAGCCTGTTGGTTTTCCCATAGTGGTGTTCTGGTTAGAATTTACTATTGTGGTAGTTTGTCAAAGCTGAAGCCTGTATGCTTATGAACTAACTATTGTCATATAAATTGTGGGCGATCGCACCTGAGATTGAGCAATTCCTACCTGAAATCTTCAATATCGCCGGGAGTCGGAGAATTGTCGGCAGCAGTCAAATATAGATCGACAGCCAAGAAACGGGGTTTTTTAGGGGAATTAAAAGTTTTAAAGGTTTTGATGCAGTATTTTCGTCCATCAAACCCGGTTTCTGCGTAATTTCAGCATTGCTTGTGCTCTGGGACGATCGCATTTACCGCTACAGCCACATCTCGAAACGCTGACGGCTTAACTCGGACGGCCCGCCAGCCTCAACTTTGAAACGCAGTCCCCATCTGGAGAGCATCCAGATCCTATACAAAAAGTTACAGACCTTGCAAAATAATATTTTCAGGATATACTACTGTAAATCTGTCAGATAAGCGGAGTTTACTTTTTGAACTCCTAAAATAGGTAAATAAACTTATGAGCATTACAGTTCAGAACGTATCGAAACACTTCGGCTCCTTCCACGCAATTGACAACGTAAATTTGGAAATTAAAAGGGGTTCTTTAGTCGCGCTGTTGGGGCCTTCCGGTTCCGGGAAATCGACTCTGCTGAGGATGATCGCGGGGCTAGAACCGCCGGACAGCGGTCATATTTACCTGATCGGTGAAGATGCTACTCATCAGTCGGTGCAGGAACGGCATATCGGTTTTGTGTTTCAGCACTACGCTTTGTTCAAACACATGAGTATTCGGAAAAATATTGCTTTTGCGATGGAAATTCGCAAAGTTCCTAAAGGCTCAATTAGCAGGCGGGTTGATGAACTTTTGGATTTAGTGCAGTTGACAGGTTTGGGCGATCGCTATCCTTCGCAACTTTCCGGGGGCCAGCGGCAGCGGGTTGCTTTGGCCAGAGCTTTAGCAGTTCAACCAAAAGTGCTGCTGCTAGACGAACCTTTTGGAGCATTAGATGCTAAAGTCCGCAAAGAATTGCGATCGTGGCTGCACAACCTTCACAAAGAAGTTAACATCACCACAGTTTTTGTGACTCACGACCAAGAAGAAGCTATGGAAGTAGCCGATGAAATTGTGGTAATGAACAAAGGTAGAGTCGAACAAGTTGGCACTCCTGCTGAAATTTACGACAAACCTGCATCAGCTTTTGTGATGAGTTTTATTGGGCCGGTCAATGTGCTGTCGAATGCTGCGGGTTTGTTCGCCAGCCACGCCACAACGGCTCGCAATAATGGAGCTGCTCATTCGGACGTAGTGTTTTTGCGCCCCCACGACGTGGAAATTAAAACTAAGCCGGAGTCTGGTTTTTCATTAGCAAAAGTCAGCCGCATCATTCATTTAGGGCGGGAAATACAGACGGAGTTAGTATTAGAATCCGAGCAGGTAGTAACAGCTTACGTCAGTCGCGAGCGCTTCGATGCTCTACAGTTAACGCGCGATCAGCACGTTTACGTCAAGCCCAAACACGCGATGACTTTCCCTGCTTATTCAATTTAAATCAGCGGTTGCATCTTACTCAAAATACTATCGGGGAGCTTTTACAAAATACTGCTGCCACATCCTTACCAGGCTCGTGCCTGGTAATGCTGTCTAGTGGCTCTAAATCGGAGGCATAGCCTCCTGAAATTCATTCCCAGGCAGAGCCTGAGAACGAGAAAAACGAGAAATCCCAGGCAGAGGCTGGAAGAACTAGAAAAAAGATAGGTGAAGAATATGACTGCTAACAAATTCAAGAATTTAGCAACTAGCACTTTACTTAGTTATCGCCGTTACATCCAGGCAGGATTAACACTTTGTGCAGGATTGGGACTGTCTGCGATCGCCTCTTCAGTTGCGTACAATTGGGAATACAAATCCATGCAAGCCGAACTGCAAGACCGGCTGGACAAAATAGCTACAGACATTCAGAGAGATGTTAGCGGCAATTTAGAAATTATTCGGGCGGTGGGAGCATTTTACAGCGTATTTGACGGCGTTAAAAAACCCGAAATTAATACATTTGTTGGTCCTGCCCTCTACCGCCATCCGAGCTTGAAGGCGATCGCTTGGCTGCCCCGTGTTTCTGACTCTCCGCAATTCCTGACTGATGAAATAGATTTAGGTTTAGATTTGACTGCCAATCGGCTAGCATTAGAAAAAGCCGCCAAAAGACAAGAAATTATCGCGACTGACCGTCAAAAATGGTCTTCACAAAATCAACCAAGCGTTTTCGTATTCCTGCCAATTTTTAGTCAAATTTCTTCTGACAATACCGCAGAATTGCCACAAAATTTACTTGCTAGAAATCCAGACAACTTGAAAGGTTTTGTTTTCGGAATTTTGCTCGTTGATGCTATTGTGAAGTCGGCTTTGCAGGAAACTCCACTCAACTTTGTTAATGTGTATCTTCAAGATGCTATGGCTCCTGAAGCAGAAAGATTTCTCGCTTTTTACGAAGCAAAGACTAAAAGGATCGTCACCGACGAAAACATTAAAAACCAACTCCAAATTGGGGAAAGAGCTTACTGCCCGGATGGCAGCAGTTGCACCCGCATTCTCAATATTGAAAATCGCAGGTGGTTGCTGCAACTGCGGTTAACGCCAGAGTACATTAATCCTCTAAGATTTTGGCGTTCTTTGACCGTTTTAATCTTTGGGACAATCTTAACTTTGGCGGCGACACTTTATCTAATGAGCTTGTGGAATTATACCGCTTTAATTGAAAAAATAGCAGCAGAACGCACGGCTAAATCTCAAAGGCTAGAACAAACTTTGCAAGAGTTGCAGCAAACTCAAAGTCAACTGATTCAGCAGGAAAAAATGTCTAGTTTGGGTTTATTAGTCGCTGGTGTCGCCCACGAAGTGAACAATCCTATTAGTTTTATTTACGGCAATATACACCACGCCAGCGCATATACTAGCGATTTGTTAGAGTTGGTAAAACTATACCAAAAACAATATTTACACCCTTCATCGGAAATTTCTGAGTATTTAGAAAAAGTTGACTTTGACTTTCTCAGCAAAGATTTGCCGCAACTGCTGTCTTCGATGAAAATAGGAGCAGATCGCATTGTTCAAATCGTCCAATCTTTGCGAAATTTTTCTCGCTTAGATGAAAGCGAAATGAAACCTGTCAACATCCATGAAGGCATTGACAGCACTCTGCTAATTCTGCAAAGTCGCCTGAAAGCTACAGGCGATCGCCCGCCGATAGAGATTGTTAAAAACTACAGCAATTTACCTTTAGTAGAGTGCTATGCCGGACAATTAAATCAGGTGTTTATGAATATTCTGGCTAATGCGATCGATGCCCTTGAGAGTTACAACCTCGATCGCGGGCCCAAAGCAGCGAAAGCCAATCCGATCGCGATCGCTATAACCACAGAATATTCAATCCCTGACAAAATAATTGTGCGGATATCTGACAACGGCCCCGGTATAGCAGAAAATGTCAAAAAACGACTGTTCGACCCCTTCTTTACGACGAAACCAGTCGGAAAAGGGACAGGATTGGGACTGTCAATCAGCTATAAAATTATCGTAGAAAAGCACAAGGGTGCGCTGCGCTGCGATTCGACACCGGGATTGGGGACGGAATTCTCGATCGAGATTCCGCTGCGGCAAGAAGTCAGACAAGCTGTACCGTTTGTTTCGCGGAAAATATCGGAGGCAGCTTAGAAAGGGCTGGGGAAGAAAAAATTTTTTTCATTAACTACTGTAATTCGGTCGGATTATAGTATTATAGGTAAGAATGCCACAATCAATACTGCTTTATGCAGCTTAAACCGTCGGCACTGGCAATACTGTATAACCCAAACACGGCGAGAGTAAATATGTTCAGTGACTTGCAAATTATTTACGAACGCGACCCGGCGGCGCGCAACTGGCTGGAAGTATTATTTTGCTATCCCGGACTGCAAGCACTTTTTTTGCACCGCATAGCACAGTGGCTTTATTTCGCTGGCCTGCCGTTTGTACCGCGCTTGATTTCCCAACTAAGCCGCTTTTTAACAGGTATTGAGATCCACCCAGGAGCGAAAATTGGTAGGGGCGTGTTTATCGACCACGGCATGGGGGTGGTAATTGGCGAAACTGCGATCGTTGGAGATTATGCTGTAATTTATCAAGGAGCTACCATTGGCGGCACGGGTAAAGAAATAGGAAAACGCCATCCGACGCTGGGAGAAAATGTAGTTGTGGGAGCGGGTGCTAAGGTTTTAGGCAATATTCAAATTGGCAATAATGTTCGGATTGGTGCGGGTTCGGTAGTGCTGCGGGATGTCCCTAGCGATTGCACAGTTGTGGGAATCCCCGGCCGTATTATCTCTCGAAAAAAGCAGTTAGAAGACGATCAAAATTCTCAAGGTCTACCGGATTTAGAAGCTCAAGCGATTCGAGCTTTGTTCGATAGAATTAAGGATTTAGAAGAGCAGGTTGCTTTTTTGAAATCTCAATTATCTCCGCTCACGACAACTCAATCAGAGCCAGCAGAGGTCGAAAAACATCAATTGTTCCTGTCTTCTGATTTATTCATTACACAGTTTTTAGACGGTGCCGGCATCTAGTAAAGCTTTAATCTATATAGATTTTTGCCAGCAACGCTATCCTGTGGCTATTGGACAAACTAAGTTTTATTCTTTCAGTAAATGGCTATGACTATTGCTTCTCTTTCCACTAAAACTATTGATGAAACGAGCAGACATATATTTTCTCGCCGCTCGCACTTGCCGAACAAAAGCAATGCTCTCTGGCGAATTGAAGCTGGAGTAGTGCGAACTGTAACGTGGCTTGAAGATGGCACAATTATCACCTTGGGATTGTGGGGACCTGGTGATACGATCGGCAAAGCGATATCAAAATGCGATCCTTTTCAAATTGAATGCCTCACTAAAGTCGAGGCAATTTTACTATCGGGCGATCGGTGGCTAAATAAAGATATTTTGCTCACTCACATTCAGCAGGCTGAAGATTTTATGGTAATGCGAGGTTACAAAAGAGTTGATTTTATGCTCTATCAACTATTAACTTGGCTGGCTAAGAGGTTTGGTTCTGAGGTAGAGCAAGGACATCTGATCGATATGATTTTAACGCATCAGGACATTGCAGAAATTATCGGTACAAGTCGCGTAACTGTCACTCGCACCCTCGGTCATTTTGAGCAGCAAGGCTTGATCGATCGTCTGCCGCTCCACCGGATTATTCTGCAGCCTTCTGAGGTGTGGCACTACGAAATATAAAAGTATATTAACGGTTAATAGTTTACGGTTGCTGATGTAGCTGGTAGGAATGCAGTGCCAAAAAAACTCTTCGCTCACAATGCGATATTCGAGCAAATTCACAGTTCTATAGACAAGAAATAATTTGTAGCGAATGTGCGTTAAGTTTTCTCATCGACTCGTCAATAAGTTCAAAAGCAAGTGCGATCATCGCCCTTGCTTTTCTGTTTCTCCTGATTTCTTTCTTCTCACTGCCAACAGATGCGATATCTCGCACCTGTTGACTGCCGTTAAGTAGGTGAGTATGAATAAACTTAACGGTGAGACAACATATATCCACCTACCTACTTAGCAGTTACTTGAAGGGGGCGGTATTGCCTGTAAAATACTCGCTCCCTGCAACATTTGAGACTTTCGGGATCTACCCGCTTCTGGGTATTCCCAAGACGGTGCAAAGGGCGGAACCAAGAAGGGGCAAGCTTTCCACCCACCCTGTACCCCCACGCCGAGCATCAGGCAGTTTCCGCCCCTATGCCCGTGTTGCTCGTAATACCGACAATGCCGACAGCTTAAACCTACATTTACGTTGCTCACGGGATTTCTCCAACCGTTTTTGTAATAAAAATATACTAACACCTGTACACCTACCGGAATTGTGTACTATTATATAATGTACAATTTAAACTCGATCGCCAGTGGGGAATGTGGAACTATCTTCTAGAGTACAATATGCCCTGTTAGCGCTCTTGGAACTGGCGAGTCACCACCCGAAGGATTCGCCCCTAACAGTGAACGAACTTACTGCTTCTCAAGAGATACCAGAACGCTATCTAGACCAAATTCTTGCCGTGCTGAGGCGTGCAAGTATTGTCCAGAGTTTGCGGGGTGCTAAAGGCGGTTATTTGCTGGCGAAAGATCCTTGGCAAATTACTTTGCTAGAGGTGTTTTCGACACTCGAAGGCGACGGCAGCGGCCCGCCTCAAAAAGTTTCGGAATCTGTAACAATAGAAAAAACTGCGGTGCTAGAAATCTGGCAGGAAGCTCAACAGGCATCTTGGGCTGTTTTGGGCAAATACACATTACAAGATTTGTGCGAACAGCGGGATATTCGCAAACAAGCACATCCCATGTACTACATTTAAAGGGAGAGAAATTAAGCCATGAGAATTGCTAAGGATGTTACAGGAATAATTGGCAGAACTCCTTTAGTTCAGCTCAATAAAATTCCCCAAGCCGAAGGAGTAGTTGCTCACATTGTGGCAAAATTGGAAGGGATGAATCCGGCTGCTTCGGTGAAAGATCGGATTGCGGCGAGCATGATTCAGGCGGCAGAAGATGCGGGGCTAATTCAACCGGGGAAAACTATTTTAGTTGAACCGACTTCAGGCAATACTGGAATAGCTTTGGCAATGATCGCGGCGGCGAAAGGCTACAGTCTGATTTTAACAATGCCGGATACGATGAGTTTAGAGCGCCGATCGATGTTAAAAGCTTACGGAGCTCGGTTAGAATTAACTCCGGGACATGAAGGGATGTTAAGCGCGATCGCCCGTGCTGAAGAAATTGTAGAAGAAACCCCCGACGCTTTCATGCTGCAACAGTTTCGCAACCCCGCTAATCCGAAAATTCACCGGGAAACCACGGCCGAGGAAATTTGGGAAGATACAGAGGGTAAAGTAGATTTTTTAGTTGCTGGAGTTGGCACCGGCGGTACGATTACTGGAGTTGCTGAGGTAATTAAACAGCGGAAATCGAGTTTTAGGACGATCGCAGTTGAACCAGCCACCAGCCCCGTGCTTTCTGGAGGTAAATCTGGTGCTCACAAAATTCAAGGGATTGGTGCAGGATTCATCCCGGAAGTTTTGAAACCCGAGTTAATTGATGAGGTGATCGCAGTTAGCGACGCAGATGCGATCGCCTACAGTCGCCGACTAGCCAGAGAAGAAGGATTGTTGTCAGGAATCTCAGCAGGCGCGGCTTTGTGTGCCGCTATTCAAGTCGGCAAGCGTCCCGAAAATGCTGGAAAATTGATAGTTTTTGTGCAGCCTTCTTATGGCGAACGCTACCTCAGTACAGTCCTGTTCAAAGACTTAGAATTACCGACAGTCAGCGAACTCGAAGCATTAGTCAGCAATTATTAATACGTAGTTTGTGACAACTTAACGTCAAACCGACCGTCTCTCTTGTTGTATCGCAGTCTGGATCCCCCTCTCACCACCCTTAATCAGGGGGGGACAAGATTCTTCTCAAAGTCCCCCAACAACCAGGGGGATTTAGGGGGAACGAGACTCGGCTATAAACAAGATATACAAAGGTTTTTACGGGATTGTTGACAGCAATACTCCTGACCTTACCCTAGTTTTCAGACTTGATACAACTTCCAACTCGCCATCGCCAACATTCCGTAAATCACAAACTTTAGCGGGCGTTGAGGCATAATTTGGCAGAATTTAGCCCCTACCAAAACTCCCGGCACCGAACCCAACCAAATTGGCACAACTAAACCCCAGTTTACTGTTCCGAGGCTGAGGTGTCCCAGAGATGTAAACATCAATAAAATTGCCGCCTGCGAAATATCTGTCCCCACCAATTTAGAAGTATCCAGGCGGAAAAAAGCAATCAGCAACAGTGCAAACATCGAACCGGAAGACACGCTAGTGATTCCCACTATGCAGCCTAAAATTGCCGCCGCACTCACAGTACAAATACGACCATAATTAGTATTTAAGTCCCATTCAGGGGGGGAAGGCAATTTAAAATTAGGGAAAAAAGTTTTGACCGCTAATTGGGTCAGCGATAAAGCGACAATTAGGGCGAGCGCTACTCCGAGAACGCGCAGCAATATGCTGTCTAAGTCCTGAATTCCGCTGGATTTGATGCAGTGTAAAATCCACACCCCAGTCAGCGAACCGGGCACGCTGCCCAAAGCCAGCCACTTAACTACTTGCAAGTCTAGGGTTTTTTGCTGCCAGTGTTTAAAGCCACCAACAACTTTCATCAGTGTAGCAGCTACGACATCCGAACTAATAGCAATTGATGCCGGAACCTGGAAAACAAAAATTAACATTGGGGTGATGAGCGACGCTCCGCCAACTCCGGTCAAACCAACGATAATGCCAACAAAAAAGCTGAGAAAGGATAGTAATAAGTAGTTCACGGTTATGCCCAAAAACTGTGTATTTAAGCGCTGCCAACCAACAAATAGATAACTTGGGCGGCTCCTGCCACACAGCAACACAGGCAAAATCTTACTCGCATTTCAAGAGTTGTTACCAGAACTTTTGCTCTTCAACGCTTATTTTTTTTGCGTTTTTAGCTACAATATTCTAGGGCAAACTCAGTAAATGCCATTAAAAAAAGCTACAAAAAATGTAGTGTAAAAGCTCCCTGATTTTATTATATTTACCTGTGTAACTGATTAAAAAGCCTCGATTAATTGATGGTTTATGTTCTGTATTCTACCTTGAAGTGACTATCGTCATAGGTAAAACAGAGCTGAGGTTAACCGACTCTTTGCCGGCAAAGAAATCTGGAGTATCGAGAACATTAAAATGAATCAATGCCACAACGACAATGGTGAAGGCGGTTGAGGAAACTAAACCCGTCAATAACTCTTTTTTGAGGTTTTTTTCCTTGGGTTTGTCTGCAAAAAAATCTACAGCCCCGAATTGCATCAACAGAATTCCAGCAATATTGGAAAGCCAGTAACCGACAATTGTGCCAGGAAACAGTAAATCTGGGGAAAGCCCACTACAGATATACCCAAAGGCGTAGGCAATTGGCAGATTGAAAAATATGTCGTTCCACCAACACAGCGGTGATAGCAAATATCCAATTCCCAGAAGTAACCCGCCTCTGATTTTTTTAAACCAGACTTCCTTAAAACCCTTAGCTTGTGGCAACTGTTGGGTCAGTTGTCCTGCAAGCTGGTACTCTTGACTGACTTTTTTAGCGTTTTCCACGTTAATAGCTCATAACTCGATCGACTTACCGTAGTTTAGCAGCAAAGCTGACTTATGTCTAGTAAGTCAATCGAGTTACCGTATTTTGTTATCGATCGGCTCAATCTACTTTCTTTCAGATACAAAAATATCGATGAGGGAGAGGTTGTTGAGAATGCTGACTGGTGTCTGTTTAGACTGAGATCGAGAAATTGAAAGCTTCAGGCAAATGCTTGACAGTTTGCCAAAGATATGCAGTATCGATACCCCAGTAATATTGCAGGTAAACGAGCAAAAGCCCGATCGCCACTGTCACGCCTAGCAATTTAGGCACTATTTTCGCCACAGTCTCGATCACTACGAATGCTGCCCAGATAGCAGCACCTAAGATGAGAATGGAAGCGATCGTGGCAACTGTATCGCTGTTCATAATTAACTCCTGTTGACAATCAATCGGGTATGACAGAACTACTTGGGGCTAGGGCGACTGCCAAAATCGAATAAATTACTCCAATTCCCAATAAGCCCACAGCAAAACTGAAAAATAAAACCATGGCGTCTGGGGGATGGTATGTATCGTGGTCAATTTGGTGGCGAACGGTGAAGTAGTGCTTAGTTGAGATTAAGACTGTCGCCCAACCTATTAGAGAGAAGATTAAACCCAACTTCCACCCCATCGCCTGACGGTAATGTGCGGGCATTTGCACGACGCGAAGTCGGATGATGACGACGCCAAAAGCCATCAGGGCGATCGCGGCCCGCATCCAGGCTAAGAAGGTGCGCTCATTTGCCGATCGATCGATCGCCCGCGACAGATTTTCCTGCTTTGGTTTCTCATCATCTACTTGCATCGGTTTGAACGATAATTGCGCGCGATCGAACTCTTTAATATTCATATTAAACCGCCACCATTATTCAGGTGCCATCAAACCAAATGAGCTAGAAGGAACGGTGAACATATAATAAATTACCCCAGCCCCTAGGATTGCGATCGCGAGGCTGAAAAGAATTACCCAGCGATCCGTAGGTTCATAAGTATCGTAATCGATATCGTGACGGAC
Source organism: Microcoleus harperi Pol14_C6 (assembly GCF_036701295.1). Classification (NCBI taxonomy): domain Bacteria; kingdom Bacillati; phylum Cyanobacteriota; class Cyanophyceae; order Oscillatoriales; family Microcoleaceae; genus Microcoleus; species Microcoleus harperi. The sequence goes on from NZ_JAUBQN010000021.1 coordinate 12,139, forward strand.
GCCAAAGTAGTGCTTAGTTGAGAACAACACCGTTAGCAAACCCACTGCTGAAAAAAGCAAACCCAACTTCCAGCCATTGCCGGGAGTTGGGAGTAGAGGGGGATGAAAGGTCCGAAGGCGGACGATAACTACGCCAAAACCCATCAGCGATATTGCTGTCCGCATCCATGCTAAATAAGTGCGCTCGTTTGCCAAGTGATCCCGCACCCGCGAGGGATTTGGTCGCTTAATCTTTTCTGTATTTACTTTCGTGGATTTCCAATTTAATAGCATAGATAAACCTTTTAATTTTAACGCCAAATTAAGAAGGGAAACTGATATATTTTCGCTGGGACGATTATCCGCCGGGAGCGATACCCGGCGGGATTTTGCGTTGCAACGGGCTTTACACAGGCGATCGCATTACAACTTCACCAAAACTAATCATTTTCCTCAGTAGGTGCGTTGGGAACTTGCGTATCTATATAAGCCTGAGTCACATCAGGAACAAACCAATTCGCATCCCCCGGCTGGAAAACTTTAGCAGTAGGAACGTTAAACTCTACAGCCCCCGTATCGGGATTAGCTCTCGCTACAACTTGAGTTCCGTCAACTATCTTAACAGCTAGGCCGCCCGTCAATTCTTCTGAAGGTTGATCTGTCGTTCTTAAATCAGTTGCTTTGATATCGCTGGGCAGATAAATTCCATCGCAATCCCATTTATGTTCAGTTGTTTGACCGTCAGCTAGAAAATAAAGGGCATTATCGTAAGAAGAAGAAGCTGCTTTTTTGCGTTTCGGGCCGTAGACAGCCAGGGTTTTTCCGGTTTCGTTGCGGCACTGACCCCAAGGTTTTCCCGTTTCTAAAGTGTATTTTTGAAACTCCAATTGAGAGATTTTTTGCTGAAGTTGCTCGGGAGTATAAGTCTGGGCGAGATTGGGTGCATCTTTCGCTGTCCTGAGAGTGTTCAAAGCTTGAGTCACCTCTATGTAGTCTGGATTGTTCGCATATTTCGGCGTTTTTGGAGCATCGGCCCATGATGGGGGAACGAATACTAAATTGGCGGCCATTACCAACAGCACTAAAACAAATTTGAAGATTTTCACAATTTTTGTCCTTTTCTAGATTGTCAGGTTTTTTCCAACTTTATGTTTGCTTGCTATCTTAGGACTTAGGCAAAAACGATATCTCTTTAACTGGTTTGCCTGAAAAACCAAATTTTGCAGGATCTAAAAATCTGGTGGTTTAGGATTAGACCTATTGTCAAAGTCGAGCGGCGTGGGGTAGTGGCGAAGTGTTCGGGCGATATTTTAAGGATTACTCCTCAAGTTTTTAGCTGAGTTGGATTCACCACTACAGTCTTATTGAAATGAAAGGTATATTCTTGCCTAAGTCTGGCAATTTGCTAGCTCACAAGATGGCTTGAACTTTCGTAAATATTCGAGGCTAAATTAGTTTGAAGCTGCTTTTAGCTCGGTCAATTAGTTCATTATTAACTTAGCATACTTGGTGATATATGGCAAGTAATTTAGACACGATTCTAAGGAAACAATTGGCAAGGTAAAAATGATGAGTGAGAGCTTATGACTTCCGGACAAATTATCTACCTATAGAGGGATGGAAGTTGCGGAAACAGGGCTAATTCCTAGTTAGAGTGAAAGGCCGGAAGCAGCCGATAACTACCACTTTCAATCAGAATGAATATTCCCAAACCAATCAATACAAAAGGGACAACAGCCTTGGTATAGCGAGTCAAAATATTAGCGATCGCCCTTTGGCGAGTTAATCGGTAAGCGACATAAGACCAAACACCTACCATCACCGAGAAAACCGCCAAAATCACCACCAAGCTCGGCAAATCGCTGCTAGCAAACAGCGGCAAATAAATGCCGATGTTGTCTCCCCCGTTGGCCACTGTTACCGCAGCCACATTCAAAGTTTGGGGATTGAAAAGATTGGCTAGTTTTGACAGCACAGATGAGTTAGATTGACGGTTAAAATCGCCAGATACGGCTTGTACGTCATTTTCCTCATTTTCTCTCTTGACTAAGTGACTGATGCCGATCGCGATCGGAACCAAACCCAGCAAGCCAATCCAAGCTTTCGGCACAATTAAACCGCCAAAAAAACCGGGCAAACTAGCAGCGATGAGTGCTGCAAATCCGAGGTACTTACCGACAAAGATATGCCGGGGACGAAAAGTATCATTTACCTGGGCAAAGAACAGCATCGAAATCACCATATCGTCGATATTGGTTGCGGCAAAAGATGTAATCCCGGCAATAATCGCTGCTGCAATCCAATTCATGTGCTGTCCCTGCAATTTTTCTAAACTTCTGTTTCGCTGGCGTTACTTCTACTCATAGTTATCAAACAGAAACAGCAACCAACTAAAGATATTATACTTAAAGTTGGGCTTGCCAGAGTGCCGCTTTTCACCAGAATCGCCATTCCCAATCCGATCAAGACAAAAGGCACAAGCTGATTGCCGTAGCGAGTCAAATTATCCGCAATCGCCCGCATCTGAATTAACCGATAAGCAGTGTAACACCAAACGCCCACCATCCCGAAGAATACAGTGAGAACCACCGCCAAACTTTCTAAAGTATTGCTAGCAAAAAGCGGCACATATATGCCGATATTGTCGCCCCCATTTGCCACCGTCACCGCTGCTACGCTGTAAGTTTGAGGAGACAGAAAACTGCTAAAAAAAGATTTCTCAGATTTCTCTAATTCTGCCTCAGCTTCCGAATCGTCAGTTTCGGAATTCAGTAAGCGGCTAAGCCCGATCGCAATTGGCAGCAAACCCAGCATTCCAATCCAATCTGGCGGAAAGACTAAGCGGCCAAAAAACCCCGGAAGGCTAACCAAAACCAGTGCCGTAAAGCCCAGAAACTGACCGAAGACGATATGCCTGTGCCGAAATACTGCATTCACCTGTGAGAAAAACAGCAGCAGAATCAGAATATCGTCTAGATTCGTAGCCGTAAAAGCAGTCATGGCGGTAGAAGTTGCTGTTAGTAATTCCTTCATTTCTGTGTCTCCTGATATTTTTTATTTCGTTGTAATGGCTGGAATCCTATCTTAGGAAATGGCTTTCCTGCTCCCCAAAAATTAAACTTTCTTGTGGACGGTTGCTCCTAGCCAACTCTTGAAATGTGGCTCGACAATGGTGCAATAACTCAGTAAAAATCCCGTTGCTAAGAACTGTTCGTTCTGACTGCGAACTGATAACTGCTAATCAAAAACGATCGCTGTCAAAGGGAACGGCTTTCAATCGAACACCACCATAAATTGCATTTTCTTCCTCGAACTTGGCATGAATTGCGTCAATACCCTGCTGCATCGAGCCTGTCAGTTCAGGAGAACGCAGCCGCTGCCAGAAAAACCATCCGCAAGTAACTACTAAGTACATCAAGAACAAGTAAGGAAAGGCATCGTAAGGAGCTTCGGGAGGTGGGAACATAGTGCTGCCGGGAATGCCCACGCTTCCCGCAATCGGAATCATCATAAATGCGATCGCCGCAGCCGAGAACACTACATCTCGCAGGCGCAACTTACCAATTTTGTGCAGGTAAACCGGAGCCGCTATCGAAATTAAGACGTACACGGTTAAAAATCCGTAGCTGCAAATTGCCCCCAAATAACCCATACAATCGAACAGTTTGATGTTAAATATAGACATCACCGCCGGCACAAGAAATGTCAGAAATGTACACATCGTTACTGCAACGTGGGGAGTTTTATTAGATGAATGGGCTACACCTAATGAAGAGTGAAACAAACCGTGGCGCGCCATCATAAAAAACACTCTCGCCGCTGGATTGATGCTGCCGAGCACGCAAGCAAAAAAGCTAAATAAAGCGCCGAAAGCCACTAACTCTCCCAGCCAACCCATGCCCACTTGTTGCGCCAGAAAACTCAGAGGTTCTTCAGTATTAGTAATAGAAACTCCAGTACCGCTAAAACCCAAAACCTCAATATAGGTCATCAAAATGAAGAATAAGCCTGCCATCACAGCGCTGCCCATGACAGCCCTGGGGATATTTTTTAATGGTTTTTTCGCTTCGTCGCCCAGAGATGTAGCACTTTCAAAACCAGAGAAACCAAACATTACTAAGACAAGCCCCGTCGCTATGTTCCCCGGAGTTACGCCTTGCAAAGTCAGTTGCGACATATCTAAGGCAAAACCTTTGTGCGCCCAGATGATGATTCCTAAAAGTGCGATCGCCGCCACTGATGCCCCCTCTAGCCACAGCATCGCCATAGCTGAAAGCTGGATATCTTTGTAACCTGCATACCAAGCAACGCCAGCCCCGATCGATAACAGCGTAATCGGTGAGGGATGGATGCCTAAATGACCGATGAAAATACCCGTAAAGTTGGCAAAACCGCACAAAACGGCCATCGCAGTAAATAGATAAGCGAGTACCAAACTCCAGCCGCAAATTACGCCTGCAGTCGGGCCTAGTCCTTTAACAATATAAGAGTAAAGAGAACCTGCAGAAGCCGATCGACTCGCAAATTGGTTGATATTAATGCTGACAAATACTAGACCGATCAAGCCGATCGCAAAACTCAGCCAAGCCCCGTTACCTGAAAGAGCGACAATTAACCCTATATTAGATGCTGGTATAGTTGTAGGTGCAATGACGGCAAAGGATTGAGCTAAAACCTCACCGAAGGAGAGGCAGTCCGGCTTTAAGCCGTGTGCACTGTGATTTTTTGGCGTTTTCTTAGTCATTTACCTTCTCTCTTTTTGTCGATCGACTTTTGGCGATCGGCTTAAACTTGTCGGTGCTGCTTCAGCATCGGGCCCTGCGTTAGAAGCTTAAGTATCACCTTAAGGCTCTTCAGGGGTAGAATCAAATGTTGTTTTTTATCGAATTAATAAATACAAGTGATGCAGTGCCGCCGCAAAATAACTGTTGGAATAGCAGACCTATCTGTCGTCAAAAGCTCAAACCCTTGACCTTAAAAGTAAACTTCAAATACCGGCTGGCAACCGTGCTTTTTGGGGAATTCCAACCTGTACCAGAGACTCGATCGAAAAGTTCAAGTCAAAGTTTAGCCGCCAGAGATTTTAATCTCAAAAAATAACTGTATTTAGTAAAAGGGTACTCAGCATGGCCGGAATGACGCTTGACCAACTGCGAGTTTTTCTAGCTGTCGCGGAACACCTGCACTTCAGCCGCGCAGCCGAGGAACTTTACATCACCCAACCCGCTGTCAGCGCGACAATCCAAAGCTTAGAGGCGCAATACGGAGTAAAACTATTTCACCGCATCGGCCGCCGGATCGAAATCACAGATGCTGGGAAGTTGCTACAAGTTGAAACTCAGAAAATTCTCGACCAAGTTGCTTTGACTGAGAGAGGTTTGCGGGAGTTGAATGACTTGCAGCGAGGCGAATTAAACTTGGGTTGCAGTCTGACCATTGGCAATTATTGGTTGCCTGATAAACTTAGCAAGTTTAAACAGCAATATCCTGGTATTTCCGTGAATTGTACTCTGGCAAATGCCGAAGAAATTTGTGCGGGGACAGCGACGGGAACATTTGATTTAGGTTTAGTGACGGGAGACATCAAAGCTTCGCTTAAGAGCACTCTAGAGGAAGAAGTTGTAGGCAGCGAACGCTTGCTGATTGTAGTTGGCCAATCTCACCCTTGGTTTGAACGGGCAGAGGTGAGTTTAACGGAAATTGCGAAAACGGATTGGGTGATGCGAGAAGCTGGTTCTGGAGTTCAGCAAATGTTGGAACAAGCTTTGCAAAGTTGGGGCGTTAATCCCGATGAATTAAATGTAACTTTAGTTTTGAACAGCAGTGAAATGGTAAAAGCCGTGGTGGAAAGTGGCACAGGTGCAGCGGCTATTCCTGAATTGATGGTAAAAAAAGAATTGCAGCTATCTACACTACGAGCGATTAAAATTATAGATAGCCAACCAAGTTCTAATGTATGTTTGGAAATAATTAAACCAGTTTTAAAACTGAAGCACCGACAGCGTTTTCAAACTGGAATTACTAAAGCTTTTGAACAGATATTAACTTAAGGTGCTGGTAATTGGTAATTTAGGACTTACGCACTAATACTCAAGAAAGCGGGTTTTTTACCGACATCAAAAGCTAAACCCCGTGTATTTTCGTAAAGAAACCCGGTTTCTGGCTACCCCTGCGTCCAGGATTATAATTATCTCTCAACCAATTTCCTCAAGTCCAATAAATTTTTACCCCCATCACCAATAATCAGCGGCAATTTCCCATCCCATTTTTCTATAGCCTGCCTTTCCAAAAGTTCCGGAGTCAAATTGTCCCGCAGCAACCTTTGCACTTCAGCTTCTCCCTTGGCTAAATTCACCTTAGCGTCCGCCTGTTTTGCGGCCTTCAGCGCTAAAAACTCCCCTCTTTTTGCCTCCTGTTCGGCAATTTGTTTCGCCTCCACCGCCTCGCTAAACCGCTCAGAAAAGTGAACGTGTACTAAAGAAATATCATCAACTGCAATGTGATACGTAACCAGCCTCAAGGTCAAAGAATCATCAACGGCTGCTTTAACTTCTCCCCGTTTAGTAATAATCTCTTCAGCCGTGTATTTAGCCATAACTGCTTTTAATACTTCTTCAACAGCCGGTTCTATAATGCGAGCAACGACTTCTTTTTCGTCACCTATTTGTTGAAAAATAGCATTTGCTTCTTCTGGGATAATATGCCAATTGAGTGCTACATCTGTGAAAACATCTTGCAAATCTTTGGAGGAAGCTTCAGCGGAGCTTTCCTGTTTTTGTACCCTGACTGTCAACTTTTTTACAGTATAAACTGTGGGGAATATTACGTGGATTCCTTCTCCGAGTACCTGTTTTTGGACTTTACCAAACTGCATCAGTACGCCCCGTTCTCCAGCGTTGACAATGACAAAAAAATTGGACAAAATAGCTAGAAAAACTATCAGTATAGCTAGTTGAAAAGCTAGGTAAAATTCCTTATTTTTTTTATTGCTTGATTTGAGTGAGTCAACGTTACTTCTGGATTTTTCCATCATATCCCACCCCGACTATCGCACTTAATTATAGGACCAACATTGACTTAATAGATATTTTATTTTCCTGCCACCAACAACTGCTCAAAATCAGTTGCTGCCAAAGGAGGACTGAACAAATATCCTTGCATTATATCGCACTTATGGCGCCATAAAAAATCTTTTTCTGCTTCTGTTTCAACTCCTTCAGCAATTACCTCAAGACATAGACTGTGCGCCATTTCAATAATAGCTTTCACAATCGCTGCATTGGTGCAACCATCGGTGATATTGCTGATAAAACAGCGGTCTATTTTTAAAGTATCGAAGGGGTATTGCGTCAGATAGCTTAAAGAAGAATACCCAGTTCCGAAATCGTCAAGAGATATACAAACTCCCAAATTTTTCAAATGTTGCAAAGTTGCGATCGCACTTTCGGCATCTTCTACCATTAAACTTTCTGTCAGCTCTAATTCCAAACTGCTCGCTTCCAAACCAGTTTCTGCTAAAATTTGGGCAACTCTGCTGCTGAGATCCGGTTGGTGAAATTGGCGCGGCGACAGATTTACCGCTATTCGCAGCGGAAAACCAGCATTTTGCCAAACTTGCATTTGCCTGCAAGCTGTCTGCAACACCCACTCGCCTAACTCTACAATGAAGCCAGTTTCTTCGGCATGGGGAATAAATTCTGCGGGCGAAATCAGCCCTTTTTCTGGATGTACCCAGCGCACTAAAGCTTCTGCGCTCATAATCTTACCTGTCTGGACATTGACTTGCGGCTGATAGTAAACTTGGAATTCTTCTCGTTCCAGTGCGTTGCACAAACGGGTTCTTATCTGCTCTAATTTGTCTGCCGTATTTTGGATAAATTCGCTGCTTTGCGATCGCAAAATATTGTACTGTTCTGCGACAGCTTCTTGTTTTTTCAAACGGCTCGATACCGCGCCCACCAGTTCAGCTTTACTAAAAGGTTTAGTCAGGTAATCATCTGCTCCCAATTCCATACCTTGTCGCATTTCAGAGCGATCGGCTCTACCGGTGAGAAAAACAAAAGGTACTGTAGCAGTAACAGGATTAGATCGCAAGGCCATCAGCACCCCATACCCGTCAAGTTCTGGCATCATCACGTCGCAAATAATCACGTCGGGAACATTTGACACTGCCGCATATAAACCTTGTGCTCCATTTTCTGCACCCCTCACGTCGAAACCTTCAGCTTTGAGGAGTTTGAGAATATTCTCGCGAATTACTTGCTCGTCCTCAATCACTAGAATCTTTTTCATACGTCATTCCCTGAAAGCGACATAATTGATAGGCGTTACTGAACGCGATAAGCGTGGCAATAACTGAGAACGCACAGCTCGATCGGCCCAACAGCCGAATATTTTCCGATACAAATAGCAAACGCCTGAAAACACTAATTTTTCAAGCACAACTAGATTAATGTTTCTCTGTTTAGTCAGTGCCGTCCGTATTATTACGAGGTTAATTAATAATCTCTCAACTAATTCTAGGCGATCGATAGTTAGCAGCGCCTTAAATAAATGCTAAACTAATTGTGCCACCTGAACGAGTGTCTGCAAACAATCTCAGCCTATTTATACCAGTTGCCAAAAATAATGCAACTGCAAGCAAGTTCCAAACCCTTGCGGAGTCAGTCTTCCCCATTATTCAATGTAAAATCTAAACTTTTAAATCTCAAATGGTATTACCTACTGGATTCCCTGAACCCGCACAGATTGGGGTCATAGAAGTTAAGCAATATCCTCATTACCGCGCTGTCACCTACACCCACGCGGGCGATTTGCGACAAGCAACTGGCATCGCCTTCAATCCCTTATTTCAACACATCAGCAACAACCAAATAGCGATGACAACGCCAGTAGAAGCGCGCTATACGGAAACTTCCGGGCAAATCGATGCAGTTCCCCAAGCAGAAGTTTCGTTCCTCTATCCCGCACCAAATATCGCCCCCAGCAGCGTTAACTCCGCTGTAGAAGTCACAGATACTTCTCCGATGACAGTGGTCAGCATCGGCGTGCGCGGGGCCTACACTTGGGAAAGCTATGAACATAACCTCCAGAAACTCAAAGATTGGCTTCTAGAACATCCCGAATACGAAATAGTCGGGCCGCCGCGCCGCTTTTTTTACAATTCCCCGATGACGCCGGAAGCAACTAAAATCAGCGAGGTACAAATTCCGATCAAGTGCCGCTGACGTGAACAACTAATTCGCGAATGTGACCCCGCTGGCGGTGTTCCCACAGGTAAATTCCCTGCCAAGTTCCTAACAGCAACCTGCCGCGATCGATCGGGATTTGTTCAGAAGTATGAGTCAGCGCAGTGCGAATGTGCGCCGGCATATCGTCTGGGCCTTCCGCATCGTGAATGTAGCGATCGTCCTCCGGTACCAGTTTAGCCAAAAAGTTAGCCAAATCCTTAAGTACATCCGGGTCAGCATTTTCTTGAATCACCAAACTAGCAGAAGTATGGCGCAAAAATAAACTACAAAGTCCCGTTTTAATACCTGAATTCGCCACCACATCTTCTATCTTAGGAGTGATTTTGCACAGAGATTTCCCTGTAGTTTGAATCTTGAGTATCTGTTGATAGTGATTCATTCGATTTTAGATTTGAGATTTTGGATGAGACTGATGCAAAAGTCTTCTGTCGGCGGAGGTAGACTTTGTTTGTGTAAGAGCGATTTCTAATTGCACTTATGAAAAATAGTCTACAACAGCTTGGGCGATCGCCTCCGTACCATTTTTATCCAATTTATCCGACAAACGCGGCGGATGCAGCGGTTGTCGCAAAAACTCCCAATCCCCCTCAAAAAACTCCGCCACCGTCAAAATTTGATGTTCCGCATAATTTTGAATCCCTTCCAGCAACACCGCAGCTTCGGCAAAACCTTCTCTCATTATAGAAACAATAGGTATTTCCAAGCGCAAAGCTTCCGCAAAAGTGCTGTATCCCGGTTTAGAAACTAAGCGCCCGCAGACAGGCATAATATCGACCGGACGCGGTAAAATCGGGAAAGATTGTGCAAAGTCCTGATTTTTGACATAAATCAAATTCGGCAAATCGGGAGCTCCCGCATCAAAAGTAATAAATTTCCAGTCGCTAAATTGCTGTAAATTTTGATAAGGAATTTCCTCTAAACCCAATCCGCCGAAAGTCAACAATACAGTTTTTTCCAGCGGTGTTTCGATGCCGAATACTTCCCTAATTTTTTCGTTACTGTAGCGAGGATTGCCGCCAGTCAAGCCCACATCTTGAATATTGGGGAAATCTGCCATCGGTTCGTGTAAAGGAAGACGAAAAAGCCGATCGCACATTCCGAAACATTCACCAATCCAATCTGCCATTTCTACAAATTCCCCGCCCCAATCGCGATAGATAAAATCCCACCCGAAATTGCTCATCATCCAGCAAGGAACCCCAGCCGCTGCCGCCATTCGCGTTGCCAAAGGAGGAATATCTGCCAGCACCAAACCCACCCTATTTTGCTTGATAAAATTAACTTCGCTTGCAATTAGGGAATTTTGCTTTTTCCGAATTTCCCGCAATTTTTCCAGCGTCGCGTCTTTATCCATATTCAAACTGTCAGCTTGCACGACACCCACATCAAAAGCGCGGGGACGGTGGATAAAGTCGCCACCAATATAACATTCTAGCAGCCAGCGAGGTGCTGTTGTTGTGATAATTAGTAAGATCTCTGGATTTAATTCTTGAATTTTTGCAGCTACGGACGCAACTCGGACAGCGTGGCCGAATCCGTGATTGGTGATGGCAATATATAATGTTGGTTGAGACATTGATAATGGGGAATTGGGAATTGGGAATGGGGCATCGGGCATCGGGAATTCCGGTAGAGACTGGAAGGCAAAAATGCCAAGCTTCAAGCGACCCACCACCAACAATGACACAATTAATAACGAATGACTAATGGCTAAGCGGTTGTGTATTTAACTTGTATATTCCTGGCGTTGCTCTGAGCAACTGCCCAGAAAAGTTTTCTTATTATTGACTATAATAAAATTAGTTTTAAATGATGAACGCCACTCCTCTATTTATGAATAAATTAAAACTCAAAATTTTCCTCCTAACTTAATTATAATTGTACAGGCATCGAATATGCAAGAACTCATCAATCGGACGCGCCCTTAGACCAAACAGGCAATTGATTAATCTTGTCCAGGGTTATATCTACATACTTTTTACCGTCCGCCGCCAGATTTTCCCCAAAATATCCATCATCGCCGTCGTGCTTGTGAGGACCACTCAAAGCTTCTGCATAGCGGCCTTGCAAACGAGCTTGATTGAAAGGAGAAGTCGCGTACCAGTACCAGCGACTAGGAAAAACTATGCCGCCAATATCCTCAATTGAATCGCGAGTGCCGCGAAAGTGGAAAATGCGATCGGCCTCTGCAAAACCATTTTCTCCCGAAAAGACGCCCCCAACCGAAACAACTGTAATTTCTGCCTTCAGCCATTCTTTAAGATAGCGAGTAGCACCCAAAGCAACTTGTGCGCCGCCGCTAGTGCCAATTAAAATAACTTTCAAAGGTTGTTGAGAATTAACTGAAATGGGAGATTGAGCATTCATGCGATCGATAATGGCATTAGCGATTCCCTGATTGTATGCAAAGCCGTAGCGATAATCTAGAGAAATTGCAAACCTCCAGAGATTACGAATTTTGATGAATATATCCCCCGCAATCGGCCCGGTTTTTGCCTGTTCTGCAAACCGCCAAAAAGGAGCTAGCCAGCGCTCTCCTCCTAAACTTTTGTTAGACGCTGAATAAGGAAAAACATCGCCTACTGCTACGCACTGCGGGTGACTTTTAACTAAACGCTTGAGAAAAAACTCTTCACCAGGGGTTAATTCGTCCCCCGAAAAATCGCCAACTCCCGGTAAAAAGATGATATAACAATTGAGCTGCGAAGACTTGCGCGCTTCTAGGTTGCCCTTGTTTGAGGGCAATATTTCCGGCGGATTTTTCTTGAGGCCCAAAGTTTCGGCACTTTGATTCAGCCACCATATAACAGTTCCCACCGGCGAAAGAATGCCCCAAATTATCAGGATTACACCTGCGATGAGCAACAAATTTAAACTTCCCCCGCGCAGCCATGCAAGTATCCGTAAAGTCAATCTTAGCATTTAATAAAATCTGGTAGAATGCCAATTAATTACTTAATTACCTAGAAATAGTTCGGTGATTCTGCTGTATTAGAGCTTATTCTGTAAAAATTGTCAACTATATTGAGGATCAGGAGTTCAACGTGAAGGGAGAAGATTCAATTGCAGGTTTGGGCGCAACGCTTTGGAACGCACTTTCTTTGAACGGCAATTTTTACGAAAAAACTCCCTACACTGGCAGAACTAAGCGTATAGCTTTAACAATTGTAATTTTAGCTGCGCTGTCCCGCGTTTTGGGCAGCGCCGTCATCTTGTTAATCAATCGAACTGAGCTATCAGTGTTGTTTTTAGCACTTTGGATAGATGGTTTGGCAGTCGTGGGGGGTTATTATTTTTGGACTTTCACTATCTTGAAAATTGGGGAGTGGCTGAAGCCGGGGCACGTAACTTATGGCGAGTTGTTGGTTCCGATCGGCTTTGCTTACGCGCCCCAAGTGCTGAATTTTTTAACCTTAATTCCTTTGCTGGGAGAAGGAATAGAGCGGATATTAGCTGTGTGGAGTTTGCTAGCTGTAATTGTGGCGGTTCGCCAAGGTTTGGATATTCAAACTCGCTGGGCGGTGTTAATTTGTTTTGTGGGTTGGCCATTGATCCAAATTGCGATCGGCTTTGTGGAAGTAATTAAACAGTTGCTTTCACGATGGCTTTAATTCATCAATACGGCAGCAGTATAGTAAACTCGCTGCCCTCTCCCTGTTCCGACTTGCAAATTAACTTTCCTCCATGCTGTTCTACCACAATTTGATAACTGATAGACAATCCCAAACCAGTCCCCTTACCTATCGGTTTAGTAGTAAAAAACGGATCGAATATTTTACCCAGCACCTCCGAATTCATCCCCACACCATTATCAACAATGCGAATCGCTACTTGATTTCCTTCCGCGACTTCAGTGCAAATCTGAATTGTCGGAGTCTGTTCCCAGTCAACTTCACTCCCTCTTTCGCGACAAAAAGCATCAATCGCATTGGTCAGGACATTCATAAATACCTGATTAATTTCTCCAGGATAGCAGTTCACTAAAGGCAAATTGTCGTACTCCTTTATCACTTGAATATCAATTAATTTGTGATCCAAAATCATCAACGTGCTGTCGATACCTTCGTGAATATTAACCCATTTTCTATCTGATTCATCTAACCGAGAAAAGTTTCGCAGCGACAGCACAATATCGCGAACCCTCGCAGCGCCCACTCTCATTGAATCTATCATTTTAGTGAAATCATTCATTAAAAAATCTAAATCTATCTGCTCTATTTCATTTACTATTTGTGGTACGGGATTTGGGTAATTATTTTGGTATAAACGTAGTAGATTTAATAAGTTCTCAGCGTATTCATTGGTGTAATGTAAATTTCCATAAATAAAGTTGATTGGGTTATTAATTTCGTGAGCAATTCCCCCGACGACTTGACCTAAACTGGACATTTTTTCACTTTGAATTAGCTGCACTTGAGTGTGGCGAAGTTCTTCCAGTGCAGTATGCAAATTCTCAGTTCTTTGGGCTACTCGCGTTTCCAGAATAGTATAAAAACGAGCATTTTCTAGAGAAATAGCTGCTTGTGCAGACAGGATTCCCAAAATTTCTACCCTGTCGCTAGTAAAAGCACCTTTTGTTAAATTATTTTCTAAATAAAAAATTCCCGTAAGGTTGCCTTGATGGATAATTGGCAATACCAGGATAGATAGGGGTTGATTGGCTACAATATAAGGGTCAAATTGGAACTGCTCGGATCGGGTAGCATCATCTAAAACCAAGTATTTTTTGGTTCTTTCTACATAGTTAATTAATGAAAGTGGGAGGTTATCGGATTCGGTAATCGGGAGAGATTGTAACAGGGTTACATCATTAAACTGACCTGTAAGTCCAGCTTCTATGAATAATTGATTACCTGTCTTGGCAAGAAATAATACTTTTTGAGCGCCTGCGTTTTCCTTTACAAGCTGTACGAGTTTCTCTAGCAAACGGCTGAGGATAATTTCGCTCGAAACAGCTTGAGATGCTTTGACAACAGTTGGTAAATCCAGCATCAAGCTATTGTCAACAGTAGTGGTAGCAGTCATGATATCAACATTCTTAGATATTGCTCCTTGATTGCGATCGACTAAATAAGGATAACGGGATTCTAAGTATCTAACTTTTGCTATAGCTCCCCAGCGGATGTAGGCATAATAAGCTTTTGTCAGATAAGAGCGAGCAATTATCTCTTTATCCAAAGATTGATAAAACTCTCCAGCTAATTCATAAGCTAATGCTTCTTCTTGGATGTAACCGTTAGCAGCAGCTCCTTTAATAGCTAAGTCATAATAATCCATGGCTGCAAGTTTATCGCTGAAAAGTCGAGCTTTCTCAGCTTCAACTAACTCGTACTTGTGCTGATAATTCATGGGTGCATGGTAGGCCCACTTTTTCATAATTTGCTGATTAGAGTTAACAATAGCTAGGTATGCTTCTTGATTGTCACTGTCAGGATACTGAGCGAGGAGGGCCAGCGAATAGTAGAAATTGTGTACCCCAACAGTGATTAAGCCGATCGCCCCATCTGCATATTCTGCCGCTAATTTACCGCGGGCAACAGCCGCAGCATAATCTTTCAATAAATAAAGCACGATCAATTTACCAACATACGCTGCAAACAGCGACATTCTATTATTTTCTTTCTGCCAACGGGACATCACAGCAGGTTCATCCAACCTGCCGCTAACTAACCGTACTTGCTCTGCTGTTTTGCTTCTTAAGCTTGAAGCAGTTACTTGCCAAATTTGAGCATAACCCATGGCAAATTCGTGTTTATTTTTTTGCAAAAACTCCATACAAACGCTTTGTTTTTCTTCGACATATTCTAACTGTTCTCCCACTAAAACTAAATTAGTAATATAGTGCATAAAATTATAAACCGCCCATTCTAAATCACCATTTTCTACACCAAATTTCATCCCTTCTAGAAATGAATTAAGTGTGTTTTTAGTAGACTCTTTCCAGATTCTTATATGAGCATTAAACATTACATAAACCTTAGCTTTCTGTTGGCTAGCATTAAATTGTTCTAGCAGCTTTAAAGCGATTAATCCAGCGTAGTAGCCAGCTTCGATGTCGCCTTCGATGCCGCACAGAATCATTCCATAAAGAGTATAGGGAAAAGTAGCTAATGCTGAATGACCGTGATCGATACAAAGATTGACCATAGTCAAGACGAGGGAGGACACAATTTCAGGTTTGGCAATATAAGCAGGAGGATAGAGGGCTGTCAGGATTTCCATAGCTGCCAGTAGATATGGATCTGTCATAACTGGCAGGTTTTCTAATTCCTCAATTCGCGGCAATTTTGGCACTGCAATGGTTTCGTTGTCTAATAGGTTTAGTCCCAGCATTTCCAGCACTTCTAGACCTGTTTCAACAGCTTTTAGCATCTGGCTTTGAGCCTGATAAAATAGGATCTTGAGCTGATACACTTTCACTATGTCAAGCTGGTTTTTAGCCGATCGCAAAACCACTTCTGCCAAAACTTCTGCTTGCTCAAAGTTGGTGTTTAAATATTCCGCTTCCAGCGTCTCTACATACAAGCGCAGCGTCATGCTATAGTTGCGATCCCAGCTCTCAGGTGCTAATAACGACATTCCCGCATTCAAATACTTAACAGCGGGTTCGTAAGCATTAGCTACTTTTGCCTTATGTCCAGCAATTAAATTTAATCGTGCTAATTCATCTTTTTCTGATTGCAGGAGCAGACAATCAATTCCTACATTCAACTGGTTGATAATATCAAAAATTTTCTCTTCTACTTTATCGGCGGGCGTATTTTCAAACAGCAATTTACCGATGCTAAGATGAGTGACTTTCTTTTCATCATCAGGAATCAGCGAATATGCAGCTTGCTGGACGCGATCGTGTAAAAATTTATAGCTGATTCGCGAAGAATCGAAAGTTAAATTAGCTCCTCCTTCTCCATCTAAAAATAAAGGAATGAGGTAACTCTCATTCAAAGGAAGTATTAACCCTGCTTGCAAAGCATCCCAGAGTTCAGTCGCCGTCACAGATGGAGATTTGGCGTTGACAGTAGAGAGAACATCTAAAGTGAATTTGTCCCCAACACAAGCAGCCAATTTCAAAATTTGTTGTGTAGTCTCTGGCAATTGTTGAATCCGACTGGCTACCAGTTCAACTACACTCTTATCTGTGATGCCAATAGCGTGAATCTCCTCAATGTTCCACTGCCACTCCCCTCTGCTTCCGGGAGACAGCAGCCTGGAAAAGTCAAATCTCAAAAGTTTTTCTTGATAAAGAGTGTTGAGCAATTGCGTCAAGAAAAAAGGATTCCCACCAGTTTTATTCCAAATTAACTCCGCTAAAGGTTGAATTCGGTCGCACTCATTTAATGTCTCAGACATTAACTCAGTAACCTGGGCTAAAGAAAGAGGTTCCAGCACTAAATTGTTGATAACAATACCCGTTTCTTGAAGGTACTCTACTGTTTGCATTAAAGGATGTGTAGAGCTAACTTCATGGTCTCGATAGGCTCCAATAAATAGTAAATATTTGCTATCTGGGTCAGTCGCTAGCAATTCCATTAATTTTAATGTCGCTGAATCTGACCACTGCAAGTCATCGATAAATATAACTAATGGATGCTCTTTTTGCGCGAATACGTGGATAAATTCTTTGAATAGTCTGTTAAAGCGGTTTTGTGCTTCTGTGGGGGCAAGTTCCGCAACGGCAGGCTGTTTGCCAATTACCAATTCTAGTTCGGGAATTACGTCAATAATTACTTGTCCGGCATCGCCTAGGGCGACTAAAAGTTTATGTTGCCAATCTTGTAATTTTTTGTTATTTTCGGAAAGTAACTGCTGGATCAAAGATTGAAAAGCTTGAATTAAAGATGCGTAAGGTATATTGCGTTTGAATTGGTCAAATTTACCTGAAATAAAATAACCCCGCTGTTTGGTGATGGGTTTTTGAATTTCGCTAACTACGGCAGATTTGCCTATACCTGCATAACCCGACACTAGGATCAGTTCAATTTGGGAAGGGGAAGAATTTTCCTCGCAAGGATTAGCTACACGTTCAAATGCGGCCAAGAGTTCGCTGACTTGTGTTTCCCGACCGTACAATTTTTGAGGAATCAACAACTGACTCAATATATCTAAGTTGCCGGGGGTAAAATCGACTATCTTGCCTGTAGTTTCTAACTGATGTAAACAAATTTCTAAATCTGCCAACAATCCGCCTGCGCTTTGATATCTCTGTTCGGCATTTTTGGCAATCAATTTCATCACAATTTGTGAGATGGCTGGTGGAATGTCTGAATTAATGTGATGGGGTAAAATTGCTTGACAAGCTATGTGACTGTAAACAATCTCTAACGGGTCGTTGCTCATAAATGGCAATTGACCTGTCAGCATTTCATATAAGGTAATCCCCACAGAATAAAAGTCGGTGCGGTAGTCTAGGGTGCGGTTCATTCTCCCGGTTTGTTCGGGAGACATATAAGCAAAAGTACCGACTATCGAGTTAATATTATTAATTTGGGGATTTTCTTTGGACAATCGTGAAGCAATCCCGAAATCTGTCAGTTTAATAATTCCTGTTTGGCTGTTGATGATGATATTGCTCGGCTTAATATCTTTGTGAATAATTTTTTGAAGGTGTAGATATTCTAAGGTTTTTATGAGTTGGATGCCAAACCTCAAACAGGTGATGACTTCGAGCTTTTGTCTGGACATGAGGCGATCGATAGATTCGCCATTAAAGTCCTCTAAAAGCAAGCCGAGGCGGTTATCAAAGGTTTCTAGGCTAATGACTTTAACTAGGCCTGGATGGTCTAAATGTTGGCGAATGCGATACTCGTGCTTGATCCGGGTAATTGCATCGAGGGTGGGATATTCAGCTTTCAGGATTTTGAGTACGGTTGTATCCTGGTGGGTGGGGATTTTTCCTCGATAAATAATCGTTTCGATACCTTCGTGGAGAGTGGAGTGGATTTGGTATTGCGAGAGAAATTGCATGGAGTTCTCCTCAGAGTTGAAAATATATCTGATTCTACTCGGTGTTCGCTGTTGACTGTGGGCTGTTGGCTGACGGCACGACCACTCTCAATAGTCAAAAGTCTTGACAGGGCAACTGTTATATGCTTAATTCAACCATGTACTTAGGCAAAGAAAAATCAAGCTTTATTTACTCGGACAAGAATATAATTTATACATAAAATGATAGTATTCAGGCAATCAAGCCATTTTGCTACTATTATTCTCAATTAATATCCGATCGACAGCGGACGGCAACCACACCCCTACTATTCGGGTCTCCCCACTGTCCCTACCCCTTTAGCAAGATACATTGTTAGAGAAGGAAATACACAAAAATTTACATCTATAATTTGTGTAGTGTTCCAAATCGCTCCTCACCAGCAGCGATACAGCCCTCGCCAAGACAGTAGGATAGAAAAAATATGTTTGAACGCTTTACAGAACAAGCCATTAAAGCAATCATGCTAGCCCAAGAGGAAGCGCGACGCCTCGGTCACAATTTTGTAGGCACCGAGCAAATTCTTCTGGGACTCGTCGGCGAAGGCACTGGCATCGCTGCAAAAGTATTACTGGATATGGGCCTCAACTTGAAAGAGGCGCGCAATGAAATCGAAAATATCATCGGTAGAGGTTCTGGGTTCCTCCCGCCGGAAATTCCTTTTACGCCCCGCGTCAAGCGCATTTTTGAGACAGCGCTGAACGAAGCGCGGCAGTTAGGCCACAATTACATCGGCACCGAGCACATCCTGCTGGGGCTGATTCAGGACGATGAAGGGGTGGCGGCCAAGGTGCTGCAAAACTTGGGAATCGATCGCCAGAGAGTCCGCACGCAGGTAATTCGTGCCGTGGGAGAAGTCGCGGCAGTACCCGGAGGTAGGGGAGATAGCGGCGATCGCAAAATCCCGACTTTAGAAGAATTCGGCACAAACCTGACCAAGTTAGCCGCCACCGGAAAACTCGACCCCGTAGTGGGCCGCGAAAATGAAATCGAGCGCGTGATCCAAGTGCTCGGCCGCCGCACGAAGAACAATCCAGTGTTAGTAGGCGAACCGGGAGTCGGCAAAACAGCCCTCGCCGAAGGCTTAGCCCAGCGGATTGTTAATAGAAACGTCCCGGAAATTTTAGAAGACAAACAAGTAATCAGCCTCGATATGGGTTCGCTGATTGCTGGTACAAAGTTCCGAGGCGAATTTGAAGAACGGCTGACGAAAATCATGGCCGAAATTCGCGCTGCCGGCAACATCATTCTGGTAATTGATGAAATTCACACCTTAGTCGGTGCAGGCGCAATTCAAGGCAGCATGGACGCCTCCAATATGCTCAAACCCGCCCTTGCTAGAGGCGAATTGCAGTGTGTCGGCGCCACTACCTTGGACGAATATCGCAAGCACATCGAGCGCGACGCTGCCTTAGAACGCCGCTTCCAACCGATCAAAGTTGGCGAACCGAGCGTGGCTGAAACAATAGAAATATTGTACGGGTTGCGATCGGCTTACGAACAGCATCACAGACTGACAATTTCCGACGCAGCTTTAGAAGCAGCGGCCACACTGTCAGACAGATACATTAACGATCGGTTTTTGCCAGACAAGGCGATCGACTTAATTGACGAAGCAGGTTCCCGCGTCCGCGTGATGAATTCACAAACCCCGCCCGAAGTTAAAGAACTCAAAAAGCAACTGCCTGCAGTAACAAAAGAAAAAGATGCAGCAGTGCGCGAGCAAGACTTCGACAAAGCTGGAAAATTGCGCGATCGTGAATTAGAAATTGAAGCCGAAATCGCCGAAGCTACGATCAACAAAAGCCAACTCAAAACCTCTCCCATCGTCACCGAAGAAGACATCGCCCACATCGTGGCTAATTGGACGGGAGTACCAGTCAGCAAGCTGACAGAATCCGAATCGGAATTGCTGCTGCACATGGAAGACACCCTGCACCAGCGCTTGATCGGTCAAGAAGAAGCTGTCACCGCAGTTTCTCGGGCCATCCGCCGCGCGCGGGTAGGCTTGAAAAATCCGAATCGCCCGATCGCCAGTTTCATCTTTTCCGGCCCCACAGGCGTCGGCAAAACCGAACTTACAAAAGCCCTGGCAACTTATTTCTTCGGTTCCGAAGAAGCCATGATTCGGTTAGATATGTCCGAATTCATGGAACGCCACACGGTTTCCAAACTCATCGGTTCGCCTCCGGGTTACGTCGGCTACGATGAAGGCGGCCAACTAACAGAAGCAGTCCGGCGCCGTCCTTACACAGTCATCTTGTTCGACGAAATCGAAAAAGCTCACCCGGATGTCTTCAACATGATGCTGCAAATCTTGGAAGACGGCCGCTTGACGGATGCTAAAGGTCGGACAGTAGACTTTAAGAATACACTGCTGATCATGACCTCAAACATCGGTTCGCGAGTGATTGAAAAAGGTGGTGGCGGTCTCGGTTTCGAGTTTGCTGAAAGCGCCGCAGACGGTCAGTACAACCGCGTTCGCAGCTTGGTAAACGAAGAACTGAAACAGTTTTTCCGTCCCGAATTTATCAACCGCTTGGATGAGATTATCGTCTTCCGCCAGTTGAACAAGCCAGAAGTGAAGCAGATTGCAGACATTATGTTGCAGCAAGTCTTCAGCCGCTTAACCGAACAGGGTATTACTTTGTCGGTGACCGACAAGTTCAAGGATTTGTTAGTTACAGAAGGCTATAATCCCAGCTACGGTGCTCGACCTTTACGGCGCGCAATCATGCGGTTGTTGGAAGATGTACTGGCTGAGGAAATGCTCTCTGGGAAACTGAAAGACGGCCAAAAGGCGATCGTTGATGTAGATGAAAACGGTCAGGTAAAGGTGTTGCCCGATGGTTCATCTGAGCCGAAATTGCCAGAATTCGCATTGAGCCATTAATGCGCTCCACAGACGGATAAATACTGTTGATTAAAAACCCGGTTTCTCGGAGAAGCCGGGTTTTTAATTAAAAAATACCCGTTAAAAAAAGCAACTTTAGGCAAGCTCCAATCCGGTAGCATCGTCGGGCCTAAAATTCAGTCAACAGTCAACCACGGACACAGCAACCGGAATCGATCTAATTAATCTGCGTTAATCTGTGTTTATCTGCCGATATCTGCGGTTAAAAAAAGAGAATTTCTAGAACCGCAGATGAGAATGGATTGACGCAGATTCACGCAGATAAAGAGAGCTGACTCTAATCCCACGATTCCAATTGTACAATCCAATGCTGCACGAAAGCAGAAATGCGATCGCGCCGCGTTTCAAAAGTAGCAGCAATCCAGATAAACACAATGCCAAAAGCCAAACCAATCGCCCATTTAATCAGCGGATAATCGAATATCAGAACCACCAACTGATAGAAAACATTGATTAAAAATACAGCCGTTCCCACAAACAAAAACGCCCGAACTCGCAGCGCCAAACCCGCTGCAATCGCCGCTAAACTAAAAGCTCCTGCAACTAAACCGTGGCTTTGCTGAGTCAAAAGAGGTATCCCGCAAATCAGCGCAGTTGCGAGCATTCGCAGAGTGTGGCGCAGCGGTTTTTGTGCTGGTAATTTGAGAGTGCGATCGAACTGAGTAATGTAAAGTAAAGAAAATCCTAAAGGAGTAACATAAAACTCTGGCTGAGTCAATCCTATTTGCCAGAACCACCGCAGCAATATCCAATCAATTATCGCCACACTCACATAGGTAAAACGGACTTCCTGCCTTTCCCAAGCCAGGAAAACATAGAAGGCGGCAGCTATCAGCAAGCTAATCGGATAAAACTTAGCCGGACTTTCCAAAATAGTAACTATTGGAATCAGCGAAGCAATTACCTGCCAAGGTTTTTTTGACCAACCCCAGTTGCCCCAAGGCAAAATGTAAATGAAATAGGCTAATAGAGAAGCGAAGGCAACTTTCCAAGGCCCCAGCGGTCCGGAAATATACTTAACTAAAGGTGTATTGATCCAGTAAAGCCGGATGCCAAAGGCTTCTAGCCAACCTAAGTAAATCCAAATTTCTGCCCATTGGCGATCTAGATTATTTCGCCCTTGCAAGAAAGCGTATTGAACTAATAAAGCACCCGTGACTAATCCTAAACTTAAGCCTGATTTAATATCATAGGCAGAAGCCCAAATCAGGAGCAAACTGCTCAAAACCCAGTGCAGGTGAGTAAATATTTTTAACTCTGCATTAGTTAAATGTAAATAATTGCTGAGCCAAGGAGATAAAATGCGATAGATATAGGTTAAAGTTGTGCCGAGAGTGGCCAGGACAATTAAGCCGTCGCCAAAAGCTCCTCCCGGTGTTTGAAAAAGTTGATAGAGTAGCGATTCGTAAGCAGCAAGGGACACGCCAATTAATCCTAAATAAACCAAAGGTTTGAATTCTGGCTCCCGCCTACCAATGCCGATCGCAATTAAAGACGCTCCCAACACAGTTAAACCAGTCCAATTCGTCAAAGTGTGCGATCGGAAAGTTAAACCCAATACCCCGTAAACCAAAGGTATAATATGAATGCTAGGTAAAATTGTTTGATCGCGGTGGCGGCGCCGCCACACATCGCCCAATAATTGCGTAAACAATCCGAGAGCGATATTAGCAACTGCCAAATTAATCGTAGTGCGATCGACAAAACTCAAACCGACTGCTGTCAACAACTCCAAACTCCAAGCCAAGGCATAAATTGCCAGAGGGGAAAGTTGGCGTAAACTTCGGAAAATAATCGCAGCCATTATCACCAAAATCGCAGCCAAAACTTCAGCCGAGGGCGAGGAACTCAAGTTACTGCCTGCGTAGAAGTCAAAGGAATAAAAAGTAATAGTTGTTAACAGCAAGCTTGCCAGTAAGATTGCCCACCCATCTAAAGCTCGATCGTAAATTTCAGCTAATTGAGAAGACTCAGGCAAACGGCTGGAAAAACGAACTATTATGCTGCGAAGCAACCACAGACACAAAAGAGCGATCGCCCCAGCA
Organism: Microcoleus harperi Pol14_C6; assembly: GCF_036701295.1. Lineage (NCBI taxonomy): Bacteria > Bacillati > Cyanobacteriota > Cyanophyceae > Oscillatoriales > Microcoleaceae > Microcoleus > Microcoleus harperi. The sequence continues at coordinate 35,311 of NZ_JAUBQN010000021.1, forward strand.
ATTGCCCAATCCCAACCCGACACAAAACCTAATTCATAAATCACCGCAGCTACGGAACTCAAGCCAAATCCCACTCCAATTGCAGCCGCTGGTAACTCGACTAAATAGTAAGTATTAACCAACATTAATCCGGCTGCCAAGCCCAAACCAATTAACCGATATCCCGGAAAAATAAAAATTAGAACTTGTGCGATTATTAAAGCGATCGCACTAAAGGTACTTGCAACTTGTTTGTGAGGACTCTCAGTATATTTAGCAACAGCAGTCAAAGCTAAAGGAGTTGCCAGCCAGAGCAAACTCCACTGAGGGCGATGAGTGGCAGTACCCGCCATCAAATAATTTTGCAACAAGACAAAGCTAAATCCTGCTAATACTAAGCCCAGATACCAGGAACTTTGGAACCAGGCAGGATGCCAGCGGAAAAACGCCGAATTTTCTCGGAAATTCGCCGCTTTCATCGCGACAAAAAATAGCCACTCAGCCACCATAAAAATCAATAATATTGCAGACCAAATATTTGGTGGCTGGTTGGGAAAAAATAAGTCAATTGCCGAAGCGATCGCCCCTAAACCCATAATGTGAGTTATGGGAACCAAAATTGCCGGATTTCCCGGTTTTTCAGCCGCAGAAGCCGACCTCGAAACTCGCCGGGAATTATCTGGGATTACGTATTTCCAAGTAATCCAACCTAAAATTAAAGTAGATACCAATAAATTGAGCGATCGCCAAAACGGATTGACAAAACTAATAACAGTTAAAGCACTCCCCAAACCGAAAGCAAAGTTTTCGCCAAAACTGGCAAGTTGAAACTTTCGCTTGCGGTAGAGCCACTGCGCCACACTTACCATTAAAATTAAATAAGGCAACAGCAGAACACCCCAAAAAGCCCAGGGAGTTTCCTGAGAGTTTGTAAGCTGAGTTAAAAATGCCCCAACTTGTGTTCTAATCCCTAAAGGAAGCACTCGCCAAAACAGCCAAATACTCTGAAGCCCCACCGCCTCCAGCATTAGCAAATCCAACTCTTGCCAAAATCTCATTAAACGGTTATAAAAAAACCAAACAGCCAATCCGCTAACTGCGATCGCCTGTAGCGGAATGTCGCGAAAACAAACCAGGTACCCCAAACCCAACAAACCCATTCCCGCTAATTGCCAGTTAAAAAAGTTGCTGGGATTTGGCTGGTCGGATATATTGTTTTCAATAGTTTCAGATGCGAGGGGGTGCTGCCAATCCAGCCATGCTAAAAGCACGCCACAAATCGCCAAAGCTAAACCCATTTCAGCGATATTTACATCTTTGACAAATATCGCTCGACCCAGTAAAATTCCTAACGAATAAGCTACTAAAGCCGCTTTTTTGTAAGTCAGAAAATCTCTGCTCAAACTGAAAGCAGCGGGGAATGTTTCAGTATTTCCCCCACGTTGGATAGATTGCAATCGTTGTTGCTGAACTTGATAAACTGTAATAGCAGCAGTTCCCACTGTACCCACATAAACCGCAGTAAGGGAAAAGCCGGCAAATGCCCACCCCCAGTGCAAATAACTCAATCCCAAGTGATTTAGGGCGATCGAACGAGTGATGTTTTTTCCGGAACAGCTTTGATATTGATCTTTGATAATCCGGGCAGTTATCCAAGTCAAAATAAGCGCCGCTGCGATTGCTACCATCCAATCCCAAGGATACCGCCACAATCCAAAAGTATCCATTGCCCAAAAATTGATCGGCACTAGCAACAGGGTTACTTCTTGCAAAGTTTGAGCAGTCAAGTGCAAATTATGCTGTCTGTTTGCCCAACTGCTAATCGCCCAAAAGGTTAAAGTATAAGCTAACAAAACTCCATATTGTCCGGCGGCAGGAAATCTTTCCCACTGACTGGCAGCTAAAACTCCAGAAGAGACAACTACCATGAACACTCCTAAAAACAACAGCCACACCACGCTAATTTCTGCCATTAGCGAGTGCAAAATTTGAGCGATAAAATTAGGGGTTTGAGTAGTTTCTGTGGGTCTAGCAACGCTTTCTCTGCTGCTAGGTAATGCTTGAGGCGTTGATAAGGCAGGTACTTTTGGCTCGGCAATAGGAGATCGCAGGTTCTCAATTTCAGAAAGGTCTACAGCGGGATCTCTGAGTGGGCAGACTAAATACTGCCCGCACAATTCCTCAACCTCAGCGGGCGAAAGTAAACCTAGCTGCAGCCACGCTTCTAAACCTGTCAACAACTCAGGATGCGACGCTAAGACGCTCAATTCAATTTTGCTCGATCGATCTTTGGGAGACGACATTGGCTTAAACTTGTACTAAGTACCTTCAAGCTATAGCCTAGATTAATGTCGAGCGAACATGGCAACATTCCGCCATCGAAATTGGCACAATAAGTATTTATGACTAAAGGGCTGTTGCAGCCAGTGTCAACTGGTGAAAAAATCCCGCTGATGGACATAAACCAGCGTACATCAGCGGTGAAAAACTCCTAATTAAGACACAGCAGCGGTGTCCTTACCGATCGACATATTTCAATAAAGTGTCCACACTAGCATTGTGGTCTATGAAAGAAAACAAATGTTTGAAGAGGAGTTTTCCATCTGCATCCAAAACAAACTGAGCAGGCAAAGGAGCACCTAAAGCCTGACCGACTTGATAAGCCCGAAAAACTTGACAGCCTGGATCAGAAAGCAGAGGCATTTTCAAGCCTAAATCTCTAACCACAATTTGGCTTTGGCGATCGTCGGTACTGGCAACCATCAATAATTCTATATTGCGAGCGGCAAATTTTTCCCAGTTTTCATTCAAAGCTTTAATGTGAGGAAAACAGAAAGGGCAATATTGCTTTTCTGTAAAAATCCGCGTAAAAGCCAGAATTACCGGCTTATCGCCCCGATAATTTGACAGCCGCACCAATTTGCCATTATTAATATCCGGCAATTCAAAATCTGGCGTCATCTGTCCCAGGTTCAGAACATTAGTCGCCGGAACAGGCAATAAATTTTGGAAAAACCGCTCATTTAACAATCCGCTAAAATTAGTAGAAGTCAGCATATTTCCTAATTGAGTAATTGCTAATTGCTAATTGTTAATTAAAAAATCCGGTTAAATAAATTCCCCTGCGGGTAAGGACACGACACTGCCGTGTCCTTACACCTATAATCTGCTTAAACCGCAGCAAAGAATACCTTAGACTTGACCGGATCGGGAGTCATAGTCTTGTCACCGGGCTGCCACCCAGCGGGACAAACTTCATCGGGGTGAGACTGGACGTGTTGGATAGCTTGCAAAGTACGGAGAGTTTCATCCACGTTGCGGCCGAAGGCAAGATTGTTAATAGTAGAGTGTTGGATGATGCCTTCTTTGTCGATGATGAACAGACCTCTGAGGGCAACGCCTGCTTCAGGGTCGAGGACGTTGTAGTCTGAACTAATTGTTTTTTTGAGGTCAGCAACTAAGGGATAGTTGAGGTCGCCGACACCGCCTGATTTGCGGTCTGTTTGTATCCAAGCGAGGTGAGAGAATTCGCTGTCAACGGATACGCCGAGGATTTCGGTATCGATTTTCTTGAAGTCCTCGAAGCGATCGCTAAATGCTGTAATCTCAGTCGGGCACACAAAGGTGAAGTCCAAGGGGTAGAAGAACAGGACTACATACTTTTTGCCTTTATAGTCTGACAGTTTAACAGTCTTGAATTCCTGATCCACTACGGCTGTTGCTGCGAAATCGGGTGCAGCTTGACCAACCCGGAGGCATTCACTGGTCATAGATTTTGTTTCCTTTTTTACGAACTGTTACAAATATATCATACTCATAACGACTACAAGTATCTTCTCGATAAATCAAAAAAAATACGCTCTCAAAATTGAGAGCGCAGTTTTTTTATTTAATGATGGCTCAGGCGGGATTTGAACCTGCGACCTTGGGCTTATGAGTCCCCTGCGCTAACCACTGCGCCACTGAGCCAAATCTACTTCACGATTTACTATCGTAGCACGGTAGGGCTAGCTATGTCTTCTTTTCACACAACATTATTTCTCATAACTTCTAGTAAAAGTTATGAGTTTTGATAATCATTCAAAACCCATAACTTTCGACCAGTCATTACCGAGAAGCGCTCGACGCATCGTCTGGCAGAAAAGCCATTGGGTTGATAGCACCCTGTCCGGCGGGATGAATTTCAAAGTGCAAGTGAGGCCCGGTACTGAAGCCCGTGCTGCCCATTTCGGAAATCTGTTCCCCTTGAGCAACTTTCTGACCCTTTTGCACCAAAATCCTGCTGTTGTGGGCATAGACAGTCTCAGTGCCGTCAGGATGGGTAATTTCCACCAGATACCCGTAGCCGCCGTCGTTCCACTGAGCATAGGTAACCACCCCGTCTGATGCTGCCACAATTGGCGTGCCGATCGGCCCTGCAATATCAATTCCTTTGTGCATCCGTCCCCACCGCCAGCCGTAGCCAGAAGTAAGAACACCCTTAGACGGCCAAATAAACCCGTTAGCCGACTGTTGTTTGCCGTTAGGCAGATAAGTATCAGGGCTCGAAAGCGGAGGCAGTTCAGGAGAAACCATGCGTCCCAAAGACGGGTTGCTCAGGGGGTCGTAACCATCGGCTCCCAAAGGAGCAGTTGCTACCACAGGCCGCTGCCCAGCAGAGGTCGGCGTCAGGTTTATCGGTTGCAGTTCCGCGGCGCGAGAGGGGTCTAAACGCTCTTGCTGCTGCTTCTGAACCTGCTCAGACCAGGCTCTCGATGGCGGTCTGCTGATTTCATTCTGCACCGCCTCAGTATAGTCGGGGGTGTAGAGATATGGATTGACACTTGGCATATCCTCAGACGGGTTGACCGAGGGCCCGTCAGTTGGAGCCAGGGACACCGCATTGGCGCCGATCGAATTGCGCGAGGCACGATATTCTTCTCGTAGCCTGACCACTTCTGCCCTCAAGCGTTCGGAATAAGGGTTGAGAGCTTCTGCGGTGGGGAGAGCCTCCGAATTCGACTCTGGTAAAGCGCTAGTTGGCTCGGCATTTGAAGCCTGGGTGCTAGTATTTGCCACGAAGCTGATCGGCTGGGGGTATGATCCCGTAGCGATAGCGGTAACATTTTCACGGGCGGGTCCAGGCAGGGCACTGGTGTCAACTGCACCTGTAAATGTTGGTTCGCCTTGGAGATCCAGCTTCCGTGGATCGCTAATGGTTTGGGAAACTTGAGTCAGCGGAATGCTGTTAATTTGGGGAACCATGGGCGCTGAAATATTGTTCAGACCTTCCAGGTTCTCCAGGGGAGAGACAACAGGCACTGTGGGTGCGGGTGCTGCAACACCAGCACTGGCTATTTCCGAGGTAGACGAGCTGGGCTTTAAAGATGCGGGAACCGAACTCGCCGCCCATACAGATGTAGAGTTGGAGGCAGAATAAGAGGCTGCCGCCTGTACCCCTGGATTTTTAAACCCAACTTGGGGAATTTTGAGCCGTTGATTGACATTCAGCAAGTTGGGGTTGCCCAGCTTGTTGACGGAGATCAGATCTTTGGGCGATACGCCGTGACCTTTGGCGATCGCATCTAGGGTATCTCCCGGACGCACGCTGTAGAGAACCTCAGCCGGCGCGGCGGTACTTCCCGCAGGGGGGACTAGCACAGCCGAGGGCAAACTGGGTGTTGCCAAAGACTGTTCAATTGACTCGAATGCTCGATCGGGTGATGCTGCTTGACCTCCCCCGGAATTGGGAATTACAGGTGTGGCATCGAGGTCAGGAATAGTTGTCCCAGTGGCATATCCGGGAGAGGTCTGCGTCGGTGCTGACTCTGGTAAAAATGCCCCAGGTGTAGATAAATTTGCTCCCGCCTCAGACCCTAACAGGGTTCGACCCGATTCTGTGGTGCGGTTTTCCTGTTTTTTCAAACTGTCGATCGCCCCGTCTGCATTCGGGATGTCGATCGAACTTTGTTCCGGTACCGCCGTGACCAGCGGGGTCGCTGCGGTTGATGGCAGCGCTGTCAGGGCTGCACTATCCAATGGCTCGGAGCCAGTCAGATTTAACTCTTGTTCGGGATTGACCGTCGCTGCGTGCTCTAGCGCAGCCGCTGTCCTATAGCCTGCGTTCTGTTGTGGTGTGGCTTCCGTCGCAGTCGGAATTCTGAGCTGTTGGCCAACTTGGAGTATGGTATCGGGTTTGATGTCGTTGGCAGTTGCTAGTGCCGACGGTTCAACTTCATAATCCCGAGAAAGCTCCCAAAGGCTTTGCCCCTGCTGCACCTTAACCGCCACCGGGTCAGAAGGTGATCCGGGCTGTTCAGCCCTGGAACCGTCAACTTGTGCGGAGGTAGCGGGCCCGTTGGCCGAGATTGGCTGTACTTCAGCGGTGGATTCTGATGTCGGTGCGAGTTCAGACGCGCGAGCGCTGTCTCCATTTCTCGGTAGCAGAATGCCAGAAGCACCTACCGATATTGCCAGCCCGATCGTGGCGAGAGAGCGAACTCTGCCTGTGCTGAGCGTTGTCTGTTTGGATGGTTCCGCAGAACCGTCTCTGTCGATTTCACTAGCCTGAACAGGCTTAATTTGGGGATATGTTCGTTTCAAAAAAACGACCTCCTACTGAGAAGCGCTAACTGTCCTTGGAAACACTCAAGGGGATCGCATGACGCTGAGTTTAAATCAACAACCAGAAATATTCTGATTGTTGACAGCTATCATGCTTAGGCCAGATTACCTTGCTTTTTTAATTTAGACAAGCTCAAACCGTCAGAAATTTTAAAATTCTCGGTCAAACCTGCTGCAATTAACCCCACAAGCCTTACACCGCAATAGCTGGAACGAATACATAAAATCTTCGTTCCGGTAAGGCTCTGAACTCTCACCTATTATCAGACTTTAGGCTAATTTCCGGACAACCTACAACCGTATATTTACTAGATATAGTGTTCAGACCCAAGCTGGTACTCGCTCACGCCCTAAATCGCTAAAATCCTCGGTTTTTGTTGCTGAATCATCTTGGGAGTAATTTGGTGTTGCTGATAACAATCTGTTTTTGAATGAATAAAATATATTAATGTCTGCTATCTAGATTTTCACCCCTTAGATACAAATTTCTTATATTTAAAAGAAGATTTGGCAGCCTGCGACAGCTATTAAATATCTATATGTTTATGTGTTGATAATGATTTATCCCAGCTCGCCCAACTGTCGTTTAGCCTCAAATAAACCCACAGCGGCGCTGACGGAGAGGTTCAAACTCCTGACTCCTGGCTGGCTCATAGGAATAAAAACTGTGGCGTCGCAGGCATCCAAGACGAATTGGGGAATGCCTACAGTTTCCGAGCCAAACATCAGCCAGTCGCTGGGCTGAAATTGGAATTGCGCGTAATTGCATCGCCCGCCAGTGCTGAATCCGATCGATCGTCCCCCGCGCTGCTGTCGATAGGCCAGAAAAGCCGCTAAGTCTTCGTGGCAGTGGAGGTTGACGTAGGGCCAGTAATCTAACCCGGCCCGTTTCAGGTAGCGATCGCTAATTTCAAACCCCAGCGGGCCCACTAAATGCAGTTCCGTGCCTGTGGCAGCGCAAGTGCGGGCGATATTGCCAGTATTCGGGGGGATTTGCGGGTGAATCAAGACAAGTTGGGGCATGAAGCTAATTAAAAGCCGTAAATACAGCAAGTGAAAAATTTATAAAACTACCCAAAGGTAGATATACCTTATAGCTTTTATTTATAACCTTTGTCGAGATCCATTGATTAAATATTCTGATTTGTTCTTCGAGGGCGATCTGCAACTTTGTCGCGGGATGTTCCGGCTATTTGTATTATTTGGCTGAGTACGCATAGCCGGGGGGCTAGTGAAAGCCCCCGTTATAATAACGGCGGGTACTTCAGGCAACTAACTGGGCGCACAAGTTGTCTTCGAGCTCCGATTCTTGGTAAGCCATGCCATTCATCCCTTGCAGAATAATACTGCGCGTATCCGAACCGTCCTCGTGCAGCTTCAACCACTGCTGGGCGGTGTTGCCTTCCCGGAGAATCTTTTTGAGCGGTGAGAGAAAGCAGCTAAAGCCGCGTTTTTTGGCTATAGGCCACACTTCTCGGTAAATTTCCTCAATCCAATCTCGTGCCAGAATAGTTCTGCCGTCTTGCCAATGGGTGAGTTCGGCATCCAAACTTTGCCGGGATGCAGCAATTTCGTTGGCGTCTGTGAGGGCAACTAAGTCTTCGTTACGGGTGGCCACCGGCAAGGTGCTGAGTTCTAAGGGGTCTAAGCTGGGGTCTTCCATCATCTGCCAAATGCGAGCTTCTAGTAAGGCAGTGATAGCCAGCAGGGCTAGAGGATTGACCTCAAGGTCGCAAATTCTCAGTTCGAGGCGGTTGAGACAGTAGGGGCGGCGATCGCCATTAGGTCGCACTGCCGACCACAGATGACGGACGTTTTGCATAGTACCGAGTTCTAGCTGTTCTTCAGTCCACTGAATGTAATGCTTGTGACTTTCAAACAGAGGGACGATGGCGGGAGTTTTGGGAAATAAACCCCACCGAGTGGAATGATAGCCCGTGACTTCGCCATCGAGGAAGGGGGAAGAGGCGCTCAAGGCAAGGTATAGCGGGGCTTCGACGCGGGCTAGGCGGATGGCGCGCATCAGCATTTCTGGTTGGGAGATGCCGATGTTGATGTGAATGCTGGCGGTGACGACTTTGGTGCCGTAGGTTTGCTCGATGTAGGTGTGGTAGGGGTTGTTGGGATCGGATCTGTAAAATCGATCGCTCCCTCCGAGAGACAAGGTACTTCCCGGCAGCAAGGTATAGTCGCCCAATTGTTTTAAATACTCGCGCAGCCGGACTCGTGGCTTGACTAAGGCACACAAAAGGCGATCGTAGCTGCACAGCGGGGCGGTCGTGTACTCCACATTGCGGCTATCAGGCTCGCGGACAAATCCCTCTAGATCGGCGACTATGCGATCGGAGAGACCGACAACCTCACCTTCGGGAGTGCCGGTATACATTTCTACTTCAAAGCCTTTTGATAGCAGCACGTTTGTTCCTCAGCTAAGTTGAGTGCTAGTTTCTAGTATCCCAAAAATTGACCTGTTCATACTATCTTCCAGGAGGCAGAGTTAAAATTTTTCGCTACTGGGACTGAAACATGGTTTTTCGGCGTCCGCTAGTTTGAGGGTTTGTGTGTTAGTTGCGATTGGGCTGCCGCAACAAATACTGCCATCGCAAAGAGTTTCCGAGGTCGTTTTAGACTCAAAAAGGCAGTTTGTTCGATCGCGGGCGTGTTTCATTCGGCATTGGTTACGATCGAACTTATGGTGAATAGAACCCACTCCTGCCTCAGTTCGACATCTGTTTTCTGCCTTGAGGGGGATAGCCACAGATATGTCTTGGGTGCGATTCTAAAAGAGGGCTATGCAATATTTTTGAGCTATAATATTAACCCCTAAAAATCACTGTGAAAGAGCAAGAAAGAACTCCTCCCAATTTTTGGAATATGCTAAGCAATTTAGCCTTAGTCCGGTTTTTGCTTTTATTTGCTTCAGGTTGGGCTGGACTGCAACTTTTAGCTTACTTTGAAACAGCAGTCGCAGTTTTCACCATTGCTGCACTCGTGGCTTTTTTGCTCAACTATCCGGTGCGAACTCTCCAGCGATTTTTACCGCGAGGTTTAGCTGTCGCCTTCGTTGTCTTGCTCACCCTTTTAGTTTTTGGCGGTCTCACCGTTACCCTAGGGGTCACTCTTTTATCTCAAGGACAGCAATTAATTGACAGCATGACGGAATTTGTGAATGCTCTGGCACCTCTGTCCGAGCGCATTGAAGCCTTCCTGCGGGCGAGAAACCTGCAAGTTAACCTGCGAGTTATTGAGGAACAACTCCGAAATCAAGCTTTGGCTGGAGTTGTTTCTAGTATTGCTTTTTTACAAGTATTTTTAACCAACTTATTGAATTTAATATTAATTATGGTAGTGGCTTCTTTCATGTTACTTGATGGAGAGAGGCTGTGGCTGTTGGTTCTCAAATTTATACCTCGACACCTGCACAGGCGTTTAACTATAACAATAGAGCGAAACTTTTTAGGATTTTTTCAGGCACAAATTCTGTTAATGTTATTTTTGACAACTGCCAGCTTTTTAATTTTTCTGCTGTTAGATGTGAAATTTCCTTTAATTTTAGCCTTTATTATCGGATTGTTTGATTTAGTTCCGGGGATCGGAGCGACGCTGGGGATTAGCTTAGTTTGTTTTATTGTATTGTCTCAAAATGTGTGGCTATCTTTAAAAGTATTGGCAGCTTGCATTGTTTTGCAGCAAATTCAAGACAACTTTATTCATCCGAGACTCATGCAGAATTCTCTCAACCTCAATCCGGTAGTGATATTTTTTGCACTGTTAGTCGGAGCAAGGTCAGCAGGACTTTTAGGTATATTTCTGGCGATTCCGCTAGCGGGAGTGATAGTTAGCTGGTTTGAAATTGAAGAAATGCAAGCGGAAGGTTAATTGATACAGCCATCCTATTTTATATCAAACCCGGCTGAAAAATTATGTTATAACCCGGCGACTAAAAGTCCCATGATTCAAAAACTCTCCTGTTCCCAAATCGCAACTAAAAGTAAAGAGAAAAAAGCAACGTAGGGTACACCTTATTGGGTCAACTTAATGAATAAATTGCAAGTCAGTAGGAAATCTTTCTTCTTCTGGTTCTGGATCATAAATGTAATCGCAGTCAAAACGCAGAGCTTGAGAGTGGCGGCTAATAGAAAATCCGCAATTACTCACCATTTCTGTAGTAAAAGTTGCCATGACTAACTCAATGAGTCTTCTGTAGGAAATGTTAGGTAGTTGAACGTAATAGGTGCGTCTGGCAAAAAATATTCTCTCATCTTTCGGTATAATTATGCCATTAATTCTGTGTGCGTGTTGAATCGGCTTGATATAGGTTTCAATAAACTGGGACTGATTTTTTTGCAGTCTCGCTAATCTTTCGTGTTGCAACCAGCTCATTTGAAACACAATTTTAATAAATTCAAAGCCCAAAATATAGTTAAAAACATTATTGCGTTCTTCTGTACTCAAGACGAAGCGGAGTGCAGATTCTAAATATTGGTCAGTTTCTCGGCGCGATTGTTGAGCTGAGTGGATATAAAATTGTTTGATGTAGCTTCTTAAATCTGATTCGTTTAATTGTTTTTTGACCCTAAATCTGATTAAATACTCTTTGACTCGGTGTAGAGTATCTACATCTTCAAACATTTTTGAGACTAAACCGTCGGCTGTATAATTATCTAGAAATTCGGCTTGCAAGTCGGGAGTAGATGCACACAATATGTAGCAGAGAGACAAGACATAGCGCCGTTGGTTCCAAGGCAAGCTTTGGGCCCAATCTTTAACTTCTACAGGGAGTTTTTGGAGCACGGTATCTGTGTGGGGGGGTTGAGCAAGGTCGGCATATTTATGTTTTTGTTTAATCATTGCCTGAAACCTTATATTAGTAAGTATACAGAGTCGTAGATCGCAGATGATCGGAGAGGGGAGCTGCGAGGGAGGGCTGCAAGTTATTCTGTCTTATTTTCTTGCCATCTATCCAAGTATAGATTCTGTAGGGAACAAAGGGCGTGATCTGTCTCACACTTTAGCTAGTTTTGAATCACAAATGCTAGCTCTTCGCATCACATTTTGCGACTGGGAGTGTCACCCATAAAACTTATTCAGGTCATCGGAGCAACAGTGGGTTTCGTTGAGGATTAAGTATGGTGATGCCTAAGTTTTTGTTAGTAATGATTACTGAGATCAATTATGAACTTGACTCTAAGTATTTTCCCTGCAAATCAGTGCCTAGACTTAACTTTTAGCGATCGCCTCTTGCAAGCAGTGCGACAGTGACTTGATAGCACTGCTGGGGGAGAGCCGCCAGTAACTTAATGGTGTGCCAACTTATACTCGCACGGTGTTCTGGAGAGAGATATATTCAGTTATTGGGACACCATCTTTTCTACATACCGCCTATGTGCAAGCTTAATCCTGTGTACGAGGAATTAATGGGGTTGCGTTTTCCATCGCTCTCGTTTTTGGGCAGGAGCAGCGAAAACACAGACAAGTTTCCGACAACAGTGGTGAGCAACCCAAAATTTTAGATCCTACTTCTCGCCCCCAGATGTATCTGTCGAGTAAATCTAAAATTTAAAATCGACTTACCTATGCACGGAAGATGGAACACCGTACTGCTGATTGAGGGGTGTCATACCTCGATCGTCCATTTATCTCAATTATTGATGGGGTGTGTCGCTCTGGTAGTTGCGAGAGCCATAATTTAAGCCATAATTGTTGATAATATCAATGGATGCGTCTCGATAGGAGTAGGTCTCTATCGTCGCGCTTAAGCAAAAAATAACATTAAACGGTAGCACCAAAAACAATAACTATAAAAATAATTTAATTATCTACGTGGACTCAGAGAAGTGAATATGTTTAATGCAACTGAACTGCTGATTAATGCTTTTGTAAATCGACTGATTGAAGGCTACCGGTACACCTACGGCGGGTTGAAATCTGACTATAGTGAAATTATTGCTTGGGCAGCGAGTATGGCTTTGGAAAATATTGCTAATAGCGATGCTCTTTACCACAATGTGGAACACACTATTTTAGTGACCTTGGTGGGACAGGAGATTCTGCGCGGCAAGCACATCCGGGAGGGTGGTGTTTTATGTGAACATTGGTTGCATTTCCACATTGCTTTGCTGTGTCACGATATCGGTTATGTGAAGGGGGTTTGTCGGCAAGATCGAACTGATTTGAGACTGTATGCAACGGGGATAGAGGATTCGCAAGTGAAGCTACCTCCAGGGGCGACGGATGCGAGTTTGACGCCTTATCATGTCGATCGCGGAAAAATGTTTATTGATGAGCGTTTTGGCGGTCACAAACTGATTGATGCTGAGGTGGTTAAGCGTAATATTGAGCTGACTCGTTTCCCAGTTCCTGCCGATGAAGATTATCTAGATACTGTCAATTATCCAGGTTTAGTGCGCGCTGCTGATTTAATTGGTCAGTTGAGTGATCCGCGATATTTGCAAAAGATTGCGGCGCTGTTTTATGAGTTTGAGGAGACTGGGCAAAATCTGGTTTTGGGCTATCAAAATCCGGGAGAGTTGCGAAATGGTTATCCGAAGTTTTATTGGAATGTGGTTTATCGATATGTGAAGGATGCGATCGGCTATTTGGAACTAACGCAGCAGGGGAAACAAATTGTTGCTAATTTGAGCGCGAATGTTTTTCGGGTGGAGCATTCTCAGGTTCCAGAGTCTGCGGTGGCTGTAGTTAGCTAGGGTTGAGGTGAATGTCGGGCGATCGTTCTTTTTTGGGATAAGTAGATCGCTCTAGTTAAATACTGCTGCATAGTCAGGGTAGCTGAGATGTTGCACGATTCTCAAGAATCCTTTCAGAGCGGGCTCTCCTGCCCTCCCACAAAAAAATCAACTCTTTGTCGAACCGGCCCGAAAGCCTGTGCGAGCGAAAATGGTGCAAGATATAAGGATAAACGACTTGCACAAGGATTACAACAGGAATTGTAGCAAGTAATGCAGCAAGGAATGGGAGAAAATGCTCTGGAAATTCCTAGGTCACTTCTCAATCTAATTAACAATCCAACCATTACTCAAACAATTGGTTTGAGGGTTGAAGATATCCAAAGTTTGCGGGAGGAATGAAAGGAAGGAAAAAAGGACGATCGCACAATTAGTACACCTTTTCTCATTACCAGGCTTAGCCTGGTACGGCAGGTTTTTGAGGCTCTGCCTCTTTGAGGGAGAATTACGCTAGATATTAACTCTCATTCACCTAATCCTTAAGGATGAGTCTGCTCTCTCTCTGAAGGAAGATTTCTTTAAACGAGTAAATTCCGTATGATGCTGTAAAACTCAGTCCGAGGGGAAAGCTATTTCCGACTTGAGCTCCCAAAAACTGACCAATCTTACAATATAAAAAAATACATCTCATGACACCAGTCAGTCCCAATCAAACTTCCTCTCAATACGAAGTTAGCGAACCAGAAGAAAAAATTGAGTCTCTGGTAGAAGAAGTTAAGCCAGAAAGCGAACTCGATTTAGAATTCCTCTACACCAGAGACATTGAATTTCGACAAGAAACAATTTATTTCATTGTAGTCGATCGCTTTTACGACGGCGACCCCGCAAATAACGAAGGGCCAAACCCAGAACTTTACGATCCAGAAGGGAAAGATTGGGGCAAATATTGGGGCGGCGACTTGCAGGGAGTTATCGACAAACTCGATTACTTAAAAGATATGGGAGTTAGCGCAGTTTGGCTGACTCCACTGTTCGAGCAAGTTGAAGCATTATTTGTCGAACAAGCTGCAATTCACGGCTACTGGACTAAAGACTTCAAGCGACTAAATCCCCGCTTTATTGCCAAAGGCGACAATCCTTCTATTAACCAAACACAAGAAAGTAAAGATACGGTATTTGACAAATTAGTACACGAGTTGCACCAGCGAAACATGAAACTCGTACTCGATATTGTCTGCAATCACAGCAACCCAGATTTTAGCGGTAAAAAAGGGGAACTCTACGACGACGGCGTAAAAATAGCTGATTTTAATGACGATGAAGATGACTGGTATCACCACTATGGCGAAGTCACCAACTGGGAAGATGAATGGCAAGTCCAAAACTGCGAACTGTCGGGTTTAGCAACTTTCAACGAAAATAATATTGCCTACCGGAATTACATTAAGTCAGCAATTAAACAATGGCTGGACAGAGGTGTTGATGCTTTGCGGGTTGATACAGTAAAGCATATGCCTATTTGGTTTTGGCAGGAATTTACTGCTGACATTTTAACACACAGACCTGATGTTTTCATTTTTGGCGAATGGATTTACAGCGATCCTCGAAATGATCGTTCTGTGGAATTTGTCAACGAGTCGGGGATGACTATTTTAGATTTTGGTCTGTGCGTGGCAATTCGAGAAGTATTAGGAAAGGGTGCCGACGCAGGATTTAAGTTAGTCCAAGATGTCCTGAATTTAGATCACCGCTACTACGGGGCGACGGAGTTGATTACTTTTATTGACAACCACGATATGCCGAGGTTTCAGTCGTTGAATCCCGATCCAGAAATGCTGCAGTTGGCGATATGTTTAATTATGACGACTCGCGGCATTCCCTGCATTTATTACGGCACCGAACAGTATTTGCATGATGATACAGATGGGGGCAATGACCCATACAACCGCCCGATGATGGAAAAGTGGGATACTGATTCGCCAATTTACCGGGATGTGCGGTTGCTGTCGGGATTGCGGCGGCTGAATCCAGCTATTTCGATGGGGAGTCAGTGGCAAAAATATCTAACTCCTGATGTTTATTGTTACGTGCGCCGCTATCGCGATTCTGTGGTGTTTGTAGCGATGAATCGTGGCAATTCTGTGACAATTAAAGAGGTTGATACTGAGCTGCCTGATGGAGAGCATACGGAGGTTTTATCGCGCCGTAAGTTTGAAGTTAAAGATGGAATGCTGTACAACTTAGAATTGGGCGCGCGGGAAGTAATGATTTTTAGCCGCGTCGGAGAGCGAGTTAAGGCAAAAACTATTGTGCGGGCCCAGCTTAACAGCGTTAGAACTCAGCCTGGTGAAAGAATTGTGGTGATTGGAGATTGTCCTGAATTGGGGAATTGGGATATTAGTAAGGGTTTTCCCTTGGAGTATATCAATACTAATACTTGGTTTGGGGAAATTCCTTTTAATGAAAGTGCGGGGAAGTTGATTTCTTATAAGTATGCGCTGCTACGGGAAGGACTGTCGCCGCTGCGAGAAAATCTGGTTTGTCGCCGCTGGGTTTTAGTTTCCGAAGGGACTGTGAAATGGCGGGATAAGTGGGCGAGTGGACGGGAGTCTTAATAGTTTTGAGTTTTGAGTCTTGAGTAAGATAATCATGGGTGCATCAACCGGGTTGGATGGACGAAAATACTTGTTTTAGGCTTTCGATTATGTTTTGAAAACCCAGTTGATTGAGTAGGGTGCGTAACTGCTGGATTCTATTCTCTGCTATTGAACGTGCTGGTTCTATCGATCAATTTTAGATTTTAGATTTGACTCTACAGATAAATCAGGGGGGTTATTCCTCCTGTCTATTTTTTTTTTAGTTCCACCAATCCTGTGTGGGGCTTGTATAGGAACGGCCCTCATGCTTAGGAAACCGGGTTTATGGACAACCGGGCGCAAATCCTGTACGAATCAAAAACAGTGACACGCGCCGATCGATTCCAAGGACTTAAGCTTTTATGCTGAAGTTAGCTAAAGAATTTATGTTTAACCTCATGTATATTTCTCCAGAGCAAGACCAAAAAATTCGCTACACCCTACGCGAGTGCGGTCAAGAAGCTTACAAGCTAGCCGCCGAACCTTTTGAAGTTTCCGAGAAAGGGCCCAACGACTACGTGACGAGTATCGATCAATACCTAGACCGACAACTATCGGCAGCATTTAGCGCTTTGTTTCCTGAAGACGGCAGGATTACCGAGGAAAACAGCGCCTCCAGAGCAGCTTACTGCGCCAATTACCAGCGCCTCTGGTGCATCGATCCCCTCGACGGAACTGAAGAATTTATTCGGGGAAAACTGCACTACGCTTCGATGGTGGGGCTGCTGCTGGAAGGGGAACCGGTAGCCGGCTGGCTCTACGCCCCGGCTTTTGACCAAATGTATTTTGGCGGCAAAGAGTGGGGATTGTTCCAAAGTGTGGGAACCCAAGCGCCGCAGCCGATCGCGCTGTGCAAACCGCCGGCTCCGACAGCGGAAAATTGTAAAATTATTCTCGGAGACAAAGACCAGAAAAACTACGCCCGGGCGATCGCCCAAACCATCCCCGGAGCCGAATTTTACTCGCTGGGCAGCTTTGGCTTAAAAGTGATGGAAGTTATCTTCGGTAGAGCCGGTTTGTACCTGTATCTCAACGGCAGAGTTAAAGTGTGGGATACCGCCGGTCCTCTGGCTTTAGCAAAAGCAGCCGGATTGGTTTGTTGCGACTTGCAAGGTCAACCGCTGAGGTGGACTAAAGATGCGATCGAGCCGGAGACTCTGGCCCACACGCAGTCAATCGCGATCGGCTGGCCGGAATACATAGAACCTCTGTTGGGTAAAGTTCAACAGGCAGTGGCGGGCTTGTAAACCCGTTTAAGATTAAAGAATCTGCCGATTTTACGTGAACCGGGCCTCTGCACCCTTATCATCAATTAAAGGAGCAACAGATTGTTTGTGTTCCCAAACATCGATCGTTCCCTAGCTGTTGGGTGTCGCCTAATCATATTTCCCACCTCCGCGAGTTTGCATGAAGACAGAAGCTTTCAGTGAGCTATTCCCTCTATTTAAGGGTGCTAACCCAGAAACCTTGGGAGGGCTACTATCAAATGCCGTCAAGCATGAGTATCCCCCGGGCCGAGCTGTGGTGATGGAGGATTCTTGGGGCAACGCGATTTACTTTGTCGTGTCTGGCTGGGTAAAAGTCCGGCGCTTGTCAAACGATCGAGCTGTATCAATGGCTATTTTAGGACGGGGTGCCTTCTTCGGCGAAATGGCCATTCTGGACGAATCTCCCCGGTCGAATGACGTACTTGCTCTATCGCCCGTGCGACTTCTGAGCGTCACAGCTCAGCGATTTATCCAAACCCTGTTTAAAGACCCGCAATTGCACCACCGGATGCTGCAATTGATGGTGCGGCGACTCCGCCAAACCAATCTCCGCTATCAACTCCGAAACCGCCAGCCAGCGGTTAAACTAGCAAATACTTTAGTCGAGCTGGCAGAAAACTACGGTCAGAAAACTGCTGAGGGCAAAGATATCTTCAATATTCCTTATGAAGACTTAGCTGATGTGACAGATATCACCCTAGATGAAACCAGCAAAATTATGGAAAAACTCGATAGTAAAGGTTGGATCAACATCGATCCAGACCACCAAACTATCCATTTGATCAACCTCAAGCACTTGATTAATTTGGCAAGTCAATGACTGATGTTACTTGTTTGGATTCCTCGTCGGCTGCAGGCAACAGTCAGGGGCAACTAACAGCACCGACAATTCAATATTCGGTGGCGATGCCCAATCCTGAATCCCACCTGTTTGAAGTGACTTTGCGCGTGCAAGGTTGGTCGGAGCGGGTTCTGGATTTAAAAATGCCTGTCTGGACTCCCGGTTCTTACTTGGTTCGAGAGTACGCCCGCCACCTGCAAGATTTTAGCTCCCAAGCGGGCGATCGAGCTTTACCTTGGCGCAAGAAAAGCAAAAATCACTGGCAAATCGAGACCGATTCGGTGTCAGATGTCACGGTTCGCTACCGCATTTTTGCCAACGAACTGACAGTGCGAACCAATCATTTAGACTCGACTCACGGTTATTTTAATCCAGCGGCGTTGTGTTTTTTCTTGCCCGGTTTTGAGAGCAACTGCTACACCGTGACTGTTGTGCCACCGAAGCCCCAATGGCGCACCGTTACTACTTTGCCACCTGTTCCCGGCCAAAATCTTACTTTCGCTGCTGCAGATTTTGACACTCTCGTAGACAGTCCTTTTGAGATTGGCGATCATGAAGTGTACGAGTTTGAAGTGATGGGAAAAACCCACCAGCTAGTTGTTTGGGGGAAAGGCAATTTAGAACCAGATCGCACGATTCGAGACATCCAAAAAGTGATCGAAGTCGAGGCAAAAATGTTCGGCGGCTTGCCTTACGAACGCTATGTGTTTTTCCTGCATTTGTCCGGCTCTGGTTTTGGCGGTTTGGAACACAAGGAGAGTTGCACTCTCAACTATCCGCGTTTTGGTTTTCGGGCCAAGGAAAAGTATGAACGCTTTATTCAGTTAGTAGCTCACGAGTTTTTTCACCTGTGGAATGTCAAGCGCATTCGACCGAAAGCTCTGGAAGTATTTGACTACGAAAAAGAGAATTACACTCCTTCTTTATGGTTTTCTGAAGGCACTACCAGTTATTACGATTTGGTGATTCCTTTTCGAGCTGGTCTCTACAACGTCAAAGGTTTTTTCCAAGGTATGGCTAAGGAAATTACTCGCTTGCAGACGACTCCGGGGCGCAGCGTGCAGCCTGTGAGCGAGTCGAGCTGGGATGCTTGGATTAAACTTTATCGCCGGGATTCTAACAGTGATAATTCGCAGATTTCCTATTATTTGAAAGGGGAAGTTGTTTCGTTTTTGCTCGATTTGTTGATTCGAGCTAGACACGGAAACGAGCGATCGCTCGACGATGTGATGCGTTTGATGTGGCAGCAGTTTGGCAATGCTAATTCGACGGAAAATGGCGATTGTGACCTGAAGTCGGAAACAGACGGCAAGTCGGCGCATTTGACATCAAACGGAGAGTTAAATTCTCCTTCGCTGCCCGCAGAAATAGGTTTTACTCCCGAAGAGTTGCAAAGTGCGATCGAGTCCGTTGCCGGCATCGATTTGAGCGACTTTTTCGCGCGCTATATAGACGGCACAGAAGAGTTGCCTTACAACAAATATCTCGAACCTTTCGGGCTGCAAATTTGGGTAGATGAAACTGACCGAACCCCTCGTATCGGTTGGACGTTGGGAGCCGAAAACGGGCGGGAAATGGTTAAATTTGTCGAAATAGGATCTCCGGCACAATTGGCGGGAATTGACGCTGGGGACGAGTTGCTGGCGATCGAAGGTTTTCGGGTAAATTCAGAACAAGCGGGCGAGAGGCTTAAAGATTATCAGCCGGGGGACACAATAGAGGTGACAGTTTTTCACCAAGACGAACTGCGGACTCGTCGTGTTACTCTCGCGCCGCCCCGCCCTGGCCGCTACTCGATCGTGCCCGTGGAACAGCCCACTGCTATTCAGAAACAAAACTTTACTGGATGGTTGGGAGTTCCTCTATCGAAATTGTGACATAAATGAAGGGGAAGGGGAAAGAAAAGACAAGAAGGAATCAGGCTCAATTCCCAATTCCCAATTTGCAATTACCAATTCTGAATTCCCAATTACCAACTTTGATTATGCAAACCCCACCTCCTCCATCAATTACGCCCCGCCAGATGAATCTGCTGAGAATTGTTGCTTCTATGGCCTGGGCTGACGGCGAACTCGCCACAGAAGAAGTTAATTTAATGCTCGATCGCTTTTGCGGCTTGTTTGCCCCAGATACCGACGGACAACAAATGCAACAAGAATTGCGGGATTACATCATGCAAAATATTCCCCTTGACGAGTTGATCGGACAACTAGAAACTCAAGATGAAAGGGAATTAGTCTTGCAACTCGGCTATGAAGTGATTTCCTCTAGTTCTCGCACTCCCGACGAACCAAAAATTAACGCAGAAGAAGCCGCAGCTTATCAAAAATTAGTGCAGTTGCTGAATCTTCCAGAGGCTGCGGTCAAGCGTATTGAAGCAGAAGCATCGGTGGCAGGTACTTCGGAGGGAATTGTAGAGAAGATGGCTAACAAATTAGCAAAGTTCATCAAAGGTTAATTTAGGACTTGCGATCGGCTGATTCCCGGTTTCTTCCTGTATTTCTCGTTACTAAACCTCTGATATTTCGTATAAACCGGGAATCAGCCCCCCATGTGTAAGTCTTATTGTTTACCTAAGTCGTAGGGTGCGTCGCCTTGAAAAATCCCCTGCATTCGATCGACAATCTCGGAGCGACGCACCTGATACCATTTATAAAAAAGCTTGCTACAACAAAAATGTTGGGCGGAGTGAAACGGAGGGTTGTTTATTGGGTCATTGAAAAGAACAGGTGCGTCGCTGCGGGATTGTCGCTCTTTCTTGAAGATGGTCGATGGCGACGCACCCTAGGGCTCACTAAAATCTAAAATCTAAAATGGTATGAGCTACGGTAGTAATTGGCCAACTACTATTTTTTGTGTCGGTGATTTCTATCAGTTCGCTTCTACTCTGCATGGTGCACTATAGAGTTAGAAACCAATTTACTGACGGGAATCCAACTTTATGCTCCCAGCTTTAAAAATTTCTGGGTATGACTTGCAAGAACTCATCCATCAAGGAACTAACACCGTTATTTATCGGGCGCTATCGATCGCCAACCTAGAGCCTGCCATCCTCAAAGTTTTAAATACAGAATATCCTACCCTAGAACAGATAACTCGCTTAAAACACGAATATCAGATCGCCGTCAATCTCGATTGCCAGTATACCGTCAAAGTCGATCGCCTAGAAATTCACCCGAATTGCTTAGTATTAGTCTTACAAGATTTTGGAGGCATCTCCCTCAAACAGTGGATAGCCAAAGCCGGGAATCCTACCAGCAGCATTTTTCCCATGCTGGAAACCCAACCGGCAGGCGGCGGGGAAAGCGCTGGCGATCGCAC
Source organism: Microcoleus harperi Pol14_C6 (assembly GCF_036701295.1). NCBI lineage: Bacteria > Bacillati > Cyanobacteriota > Cyanophyceae > Oscillatoriales > Microcoleaceae > Microcoleus > Microcoleus harperi. The sequence goes on from NZ_JAUBQN010000021.1 coordinate 56,645, forward strand.
AACTGCTGCTTCCACAGCAACCGCGCGTTACCAATTGCCGATCGCCCAATTTTTAAACATCGCCGTCCAATTAGCAAAAGCTTTAGAATTCCTGCATCAAAATCACATTATTCATAAAGACATCAAGCCAGCTAATATTATTATAAACTCCGCAACAATGCAAGTAAAAATTGCAGATTTTAGCATTGCTTCGCGGCTAAACAAAGAAACGCCAAACTTAACAAATCCCGATCGCCTAGAAGGAACCCTCGCCTATATGTCGCCGGAACAAACCGGGCGGATGAATCGCGGCGTAGACTACCGCAGCGACTTCTACTCTCTAGGTGTCACCTTTTACGAATTGCTGACAGGAAAATTGCCATTTACCAGCAACGAGCCGCTGGAATTAGTCCACTGTCACATTGCCAAACAACCAATTCCCCTTCAACAATTAAATCCGCAAATTCCCCCAGTTTTGACCCAAATTGCGGAAAAACTGATGGCAAAAAATGCCGAAGACAGGTATCAAACAGCAACCGGATTGTTAGCAGATTTAGAACGCTGCCAGAATCAAATCGAGGATTCTGGTAAAATTTCTAATTTTATTCCCGGACAACTAGATGCCATGAGTCAGTTGTTAATTCCGCAAAAACTTTACGGGCGAGAAAAGCAAATAGCACAATTATTGCAAGCCTTCGATCGCGCCAGCCAAGGCAGCGGTGAAATTGTCTTGGTAGGTGGCTATTCCGGAATTGGCAAATCAGCATTAGTTCACGAAATTCTGCGTAATTTAACCAGGCAGCGCGGATACTTGGTTTCGGGCAAATTTGACCAATTCAAGCGCAATGTTCCCTATGCTTGTTTCAATCAAGCCCTGCGGAATTTGGTGCAGCAGATTTTGACTGAAAGCCAAGCACAGATTAAATTGTGGCGAGAAAAACTGCTGCAAGTTTTGGATGCGAATGCTCGAATTGCGATCGAAGCCATCCCCGAGTTAAAGTTAATTTTAGGCCCGCAACCAGACGTACCACAACTCGGGGCGATCGAATCTCAAAACCGCTTCAACCGAGTGATGCAGCAGTTACTTCAAGCAATTGCCACTGCCGAACATCCCTTAGTAATGTTTCTCGACGACTGCCAGTGGATAGATGCTGCAACAGTCAATTTATATCAACAAAATGGCCTCGCAAAAATTCCTTACTTGCTAGTAATTGTTGCTTATCGGGATAACGAAGTCAGCCCGACGCATCCATTGATGGTAGCGAATGAAGCAATTCGAGCTGCAGGCATTCCGATAACAGCTATTACTTTAGAACCGCTAGCAATTGGCAGCGCCATTCAACTAATTGCTGAAACTTTGAGATGTGCTGCTGAAACAGCGAGTCCGCTGGCGAATTTGCTAGTGCAAAAAACTGACGGCAATCCATTTTTTTTCAAGCAAATGCTGAGGTATTTGCATCAAAAAGGCTGGTTGAGATTTAACCCGCAGGCTGCTGAGTGGCAGTGGGATATTAAACATATTCAACGCCAGGCTATTTCAGAAAACGTTGTCGATTTGATGGTGAATAAAATTAAAACTTTGTCAACGGCAACCCAGCGAATTTTGCAATTAGCGGCTTGTACAGACAATCAGTTTAGTTTGGATGTACTGTCGGTGGCTAGCGGACAATCTTGGACTGAAACAGCGCAGGATTTGTGGGAAGCGTTGCAGGTGGGCTTGATTTTACCTGTAGGTAATAGCTATCGGATTCCGCAAGTATTTGAGCCGGAAGAGTTGGAAAAGTTGGGGATAGCGGCTGGAGATGTGTGCTACAAATTTATGCACGATCGCGTTCAACAAGCTGCTTATGCTATGATTCCTGACGCACAGAAAGAACCTGTTCATTTGGCGATCGGGCGTTTGTTGTTGCACAGAAGTAGCGCAGCCCAACGGCAAGAACGAATTTTTGATATTGTCAATCATTTGAATTTTGCTGGCGGGTTGATTTGCGAGTTGAGCGAAAAGTATGAATTAGCTGAGTTAAATTGGCAGGCTGGCAAAACTGCGAAAGCTGCTTCTGCGTTTGAAACGGCGCTGAGTTTTTTCCAGTCGGGCTGCAAATGTTTGCCGGCACAAAGCTGGGAAGATAATTATTCGTTAACTTGGGCGCTGTATTTTGAATTGGGCGAAGCTGAATATTTGAATGGGAAAAATGACGAAGCTTTGACAATTCTAGACTTTATTTTGCCTCCAACTCAGACATTGTTAGAACGGTGTCGGATTAATGAGTTGAAAATGACTTGTCTGCGAATGAAAAATGATTTGCCTGCAGCTTATCAGTTAGGTATCGAAACGCTGCAATTGTTGGGAATTGAGTTTGAAGCTTGCCCGGATGATGGGTATTTGCTGCGGGAGTTGGCAAAGACGAAGGAGATGATTGGGGGTTCGATCGCCAATTTAGCCGATTTACCAACACTCACCGATCCGCTGCAACTCGCCGCCCACCGGATTTTGAAAGAACTTTACCCCATTGCTTACTTTACCAGTCCCAACGCTCAATTTTTGTGCGCGATCGAGTTGGTGCAGGCGACAATCGAACACGGAAATTGCCGGATTTCCGCCTTTGGTTACATTGTGTATGCCTTTACTTTGATTGTTAAATATGGCGAAATTGAGGCTGGTTTGGCAGCAGGAGAACTGGGTTTAACTCTCTACGAACGCTGGGATGCTAAAGAGTTAAGTGCTTATATTTTCTTGCTGTGGGGGGCTTGTTTGCACTACATCAAACATATTGATGAGTCCAAGGTTTTTGTCCTCAAAGCTTTTAATAGCGGTTTAGAGACAGGTGCTTATCAGTGGTCGGGATATGCTGCGATTAATTGTCTTTGGTTCAGCTTTTTCGGCAATGACTCGCTGCAAAAAACCACCGCAGTTGTTGAGGAATTTTTACCTGTTTTGCAAAAAATTGACCGCAATATGCTAGCATTTTTTATGCTAAATAAATCGGCAATTGCTCGGCTTACTTGTGCTGCCGAGAGTGTAGAAAATCCCCCAACTTTCATCGACGAACAGTCGCTATTAGAATTTGCTGAAGCCTCGGCAGATTTGATGACTTCTTTTATGGTTTATCTCTACAGACTAACCGTGGCGAATTGGTTTGGTGAGGTCGATCGAGCATTAGAATATGCCAATATTGGTGTTAAATTTTTGGCAGGTGCTGCGGGCGTTTTTCTGAGTCCGGTTTTTTGCTTCCACCGGGCTATAGCCCTGGCTGCTGCTTGTACAAATGCCAGCGAGGGCGATCGCCAACTCTACCTCGAACAGCTTAGCATTAGCTTGGAAGAGCTTGGAGAATTTGCGAAAAACTGCCCTGCAAATTACCAGCACAAGTATTTAGCCATCCGTGCCCAAGTGGCGCGGTTGTCGGGACAAAAGTATGAGGCGGCAGAATGCTACGATAGTGCGATCGCCCTCGCAATAGAAAACGGCTTCATTCAAGATGCTGCACTCCTTAACGAATTAGCTGCCCAATTTTATTTATCTCAAAATCGGCTTATTTTCGCCAAAAGTTACCTCAACGATGCCAGAGTTTGCTATCTCCAGTGGGGCGCTACAGCGAAAGTCCGTCAACTCGAACAATACTATGGCAATTTATTTCCTGAAGCTGTAGATTCGCGAATTTCTGCAACTGTATCCGCGAGTACATCTAGTCATGCTAATATCTTAGATTTAGCAACGGTAATCAAAGCATCTGGGGCAATTAATAGTGAAATAGTCTTAGAAAAATTGTTGAAAAAACTGCTGCACATTATCTTAGAAAATGCTGGCGCGCAAAAAGGTTGTATTCTTTTAGAAAGAGACGGGCAACTGTTTGTTGAAGTTTCGGATACTAACCTGCATGACTCAGCAACATTTCAGGAGTCAATCTTTGTTGAAAACAGCTCGGATGTTCCTATTTCTATAGTCAAGTACGTTGGGATAATTCAGCAACCGTTGGTGGTGAGCGATGCAAGTCAAGAAATAAGGTATCAATCGGATACTTACATTCAGAATTGCCAACCAAAGTCGATTTTATGCGCGCCGATTTTGTATCAAAGTAAGTTGATTGGCATTGTATATTTAGAGAATAATCTGGCGAGTGGAGCATTTACGCGCGATCGGCTGGAACTGTTGCAACTGTTAACGACACAAGCGGCGATCGCCATTGAAAACGCCCGCATCTACGCCAGGGAACAGCACAAATCCCGCCAGTTGGCTGAATCTCTCGAAAGCCTACAACAGTTCCAAGTCGAACTCGTCCAAAAAGAACACGAGTACCGCAGCATATTTGAGACAGTAGCAGACGGACTTTCGGTGATAGATTTGGAGACTGGTAAAGTCATTGCAGCTAACCCCGCACTATGTCAAATATTTGGCTATGCTGAGCAAGATTTCGTGCAGTTAAATCCGCCCCATTATATTCTCCCAGAGTCTTTATTCGCCAAATTCCAACAAACTGTCAGCAGAGGCGAACAATTTACGTGTCAATCTATCATACAGAGAAAAGACGGTACGCTGTGCGATATTGATGTAAAAGCAAACTTTTTTGAGTACGGCGGTAAACCCCACGCCCTGGTGATTAATCGAGATATTAGCGATCGCAAGCGCGCCGAAATAGCACTGCAAACATCGGAAGCTCAATTGAAACAAAAAGCTGAAGATTTAGAAGCAACACTCGTTCAATTGCAACAAGCTCAAGCACAATTAATTCAAACAGAAAAAATCTCGCAACTCGGACAACTCGTGGCTGGAGTGGCCCACGAAGTGAACAATCCCGTCAGCTTTATTTCTGGCAATTTGCATCATGCCAAAGAATATGTTAGCGATTTGATAAATTTAGTTCAAGTTTATCAAGACAACTTTCCCGAGCCAGGGCAACAAGTTTTAGATGAAATAGAAGCGATTGAATTAGAATATTTAGTAGAAGATTTGCCGAAGATGATTGACTCTATGAGATTGGGAACAGATCGTATCGGCGACATCATGCAATCTTTGCGAAATTATTCGCGTACCGACGGGATTGAGAAAAAACCAGCAAATCTTCACGAAGGAATTGATACCACATTAATGATTTTAGCACACCGGTTGAAAGCGTCGGGCGATCGCCCTGCCATTAAAATCATCAAAAATTACGAGGAATTGCCTCAAATCGAATGCTATCCGGGGCAACTAAATCAGGTATTTATGAATTTGCTAGCCAACGCGATCGATGCTCTGGAAGAATCTAATGTTGGTAAAACCTACAAAGAGATTGAGAGCAACCCCAATACGATTACAATTTCGACCTCTGTTGCCAACTCGATCGAAAAATTTATCAATCCTATCGTAAAGATTCAGATAGCTGACAATGGAATTGGAATGTCAGAAAACATCAAAGAAAAGTTGTTTACGCCATTTTTTACAACGAAAGCAGTAGGCAAAGGAACCGGATTTGGACTGCCAATTTGCCACGATATAGTCACAAAAAAACACGGGGGAACCTTAGAATGTTGTTCGCGGCCGGGAAGGGGAACAGAATTTGCGATCGCCCTTCCGGTACACAGCATTCCTATCAAGGATAATTAGGGTATTCGGCAAAAATCGGACTCGGCGATTGACATCGCTACTATACAAAAAAAGTCCACTCCAAGCGGACTAAGTAATAAAGTGAATCCAACCCGTCATTAGTGCGGTAACTTGCTGAGGGCGTGCCAAGTTCTGTAGCCGACAATTCCATCTTGCGGTAAAGCCATGCTAATTTGCAATTGTCGCACTGCTACATCTGTCATCGTCCCGAATAATCCGTCAATAAAGCCGAAATAGTATCCATTGATTTTCAAGACATTCTGAACAATTTTAACAGCATTACCGGAACTGCCCTTCATGACGATCGGCATATTCACAGGTGCACCAGAGTATAGTGCTTCCCAAGTGAGAGGGCCGACAATCCCATCTTCTTTTAAAAAGACGCGGTGTTGATAGCCTTTGACCGCGTTTTGAACTTGCACACCGAAGATACCGTCTATCGGGCCGAAATAATATGCCCAATGATATAGAAGTTGTTGTAGTTCCTTGACAGCTTGACCTGTTGAACCCATTTGTAAAGTGGGTTTGTTTACTCCCGTGGTTTCAGCAAATGCCAGAGTTGATTGAGCAGTAGTATCGGCGACGAGAGCCATAGTTTCATTGTTCAAGCTTCTTTCTTCGGTGTACATAATGTGGTTCCTCTCAAGATTTAAGTTTTAGTCTTTGATATTTCAGGTATAACTGGCGGGATTTGTGGATGCACAGTCACTTTTTGGAGTGTCACTCCTGTGAGTGTCACTCGTTTGAGTTACCCGTTGGTTTGTCATAAGGAATGCAAGTTGTAATATTTTTATGAGGACTTTCGTTGTCACTACAAACCAAGGGGTAAGGTGCGCGGTGGACGCCTACCCAATACAAAGATGCGGGATACGCACCCTAACAACTACTGTTGATTGTTTACTCAGCAAATTCTCGCAATGTGGGAATTAAATACTGTGTCAAAGTAAAGGCATCTACTCCTAATTCCGTCCGTTCTTTGGCAGCCATGATTCCGGCTTGAGCGTGCCACCAAGCTGCTGTTGCTGCAACTGATTGGGGGGGGGATTTGCGGGCGATCGCAGTTGCTAATAGTCCCCCTAACAAGCCTGTAAGAACGTCGCCGCTGCCGCCTCTGGCGAGGGCTGGGGTGCTTTCGGGATTGAGGTAGGTGATGGTACGTGAAGCGTAGCTATCCCCTAGGGAATCGCCTTCCTCCTTCCAACTTATGCAAACTCTGGCTCCTTTGAGCAATACCGTTGAACCACAAAGCTGAGCCGCGGCTTGACTTGCGGCAATTCGATCGTCGCCTGTTTCGTCGGCTAATTCGGGAAATAAACGCTTGAATTCGCCCGGGTGAGGCGTGATAATTGTCAGTGCTGAGCGTTCCGACAAAATCGGGACTGTGCCGAGTTGAGCGAGGATATTTAAACCGTCAGCATCTAAAACCAGAGGTCGATCGCTCTCCAGTACAGATTCTACAGCTATTGCCGCTTCCAATGTCAGACCTGGCCCTACGGCGATCGCATCATAAGAACTCAAATCAATTGCTACTGGCAACTCGCTAATTGCACCGCTTTGGGTTTCGGGACATCCTATAACTAATGCCTCTGGCAACTGACTGCTTAACATCGATTTAATTGACTCAGGAACCGCAATTGATAGCATTCCGATGCCGCTTGCTCTTGCTCCCAATGCTGCCAAAATTGCGGCGCCGCTGTAGCGGCGGGAACCTGCAATAATTAGTAAGTGACCGTTGGTGTATTTGTGCGAAATTGGCGATCGGGGTAACGGCAAATGCTGAGTTGCCGAGGCTGTTGTAATGCGTTGTATTGCCGGCGTTTCCCCCAAGACTGCTGCAATATCTGCTGCGGGAATATCAAAATCAATTAATTCGGAACTGCCGATATATTCTAATGCTCTGTCTTGCAGAAATGCCATTTTCCACAAACCCAAACATAATGTATGTTTTGCCCGAATAGCAGTTCCCAAAACTTCTCCGGTATCTGTATGAATTCCCGATGGAATGTCTATACTTAAAATGGGTATATTTAAATTATTTATTTCGTTAATAGCTGCCGCAGTGGCGTTATTGATTTCTCGTTCTAATCCAAATCCAAATAAACCATCTACGAGCAAATCGCAGTTTTTCAGCAGTTCAATTTTGTCAACAAATCGAATATTCAAACAACGCGCATAATCAGCATGATTTTTGGTGAGTTCTTTGAGTTTAGAAAACGGGCAGTAAATAACTACTTGGAACCCTTGAAAGTGCAATTCGCGGGCAACAACCAAAGCATCGCCGCCGTTGTGTCCGGGCCCAACCAATAGGCCGATAATTGGCAATTGAGAATTAACAAGATTTTTCCCTTCTTCCCTTTTCCTTCTATCCGTTAAATCCCGTCCACTGCTAGTTGCCCCACTTCCTTCCACCTTCAAAAGCTCCTGAATGCGTCTAGCAATCAGTCCCGCGACTTTTTCCATTAAAGCTGCGACTGGCATTCCAGCAGCAAAGATTCTCGTTTCTATTTGCCGCATTTGGTCGGCGGTAACAACAAATTTTTGAATAGTCATTTCGATTACAGTGGTGGTAAGCTTTCAGCTAACAGCAGCAGTCGCAGTTTGTAGTATTTTAGTGCTACAATAAATTAGCTCGATCGAACAAAGTAACAGTAAAATAGCAATTTCTCCCCAACCATGAACAAGATTGTTGTAGGCCTCTCCGGCGGGGTCGATAGTTCCGCAGCAGCCGCAATTTTACACCATCAGGGATATGAAGTGGTGGGTTTAACGCTGTGGTTGATGAAGGGCAAAGGTCAGTGCTGCTCTGAGGGAATGGTCGATGCCGCTAAAATTTGCGAAGATTTGGGCGTTCCCCACCACATTGTTGACAGCCGCGAGGTCTTTCAGGCAAGTATTGTCGATTATTTGGTGGAGGGTTACAGTGCAGGAGTTACGCCTTTGCCTTGTTCGCAGTGCAATAAAACTGTGAAGTTCGGTCCAATGCTTAAGTATGCTCGCGAAGAACTCGGAATTGAAAAAATCGCTACAGGGCACTACGCTCGGATTAGTTACGATGCTGCTACGGGTCGCTATCAGTTGCTGCGGGCGATCGACCCTGGGAAAGATCAGTCTTATTTCTTGTACGATCTAACACAGGATTTGTTGGCGGGTACGGAATTTCCTTTGGGGGAAATTACCAAGACAGAAACTCGCAGAATTGCGGCGGAATTTGGCTTGAAAACTGCTGATAAGCCGGAAAGTCAGGATTTATGCTTGGTGGAAAGTAACGGTTCGATGCGGGCTTTTCTGGATAAGTACATTGCGCCGCAAAAGGGTGACATTGTGGACAAGTCAGGGCGGGTGCTCGGACAGCACGACGGCGTTCACCACTACACAATCGGTCAGCGGAAGGGACTCGGAATTGCTGCACCGGAACCGCTGTATGTGATTGAACTTGATGCTGTTGGCAATCGGGTAATTGTGGGCGATCGACAGTTGGCAGTAGAATCTGAATGTACAGTCCAGAAAGTGAATTGGGTTTCTGTAGCTGCACCGACGGCTCCGATTCGGGCTCAGGTACAGATTCGATATCGATCGCACCCCGTCCCCGCTACAATTATTCCTGTGGAACCATTCCCAGCAGAGGAAAAAACCGGCGGTACAAGAGTTAAGTTGATTTTTGACGAACCGCAGTTGAGCATTACCCCCGGACAAGCGGCCGTTTGGTATGACGGAGACGTGCTGTTGGGCGGCGGGATCATCGAAAGAAACCAGCTCCCAAATTAAAGTAAGGGGCGGGCTAGAACCCCACCCCACAAGAAACCACCCACAACAAAACTCACTCTTTGTGGAACAGGCATCTTGCCTGTTTGTTCTCCCCACCCACAAGAAAATTCACTCTTTGTGGAACAGGCATCTTGCCTGTTCCAAAATGAAGTTTATTTTTGATTTGACCGGCTCAAATTTACCGAGCTAACTTCTTTTCCAAACGCAAGATATTTCCCCTAGCGTTAGTACGGTAAACCCAAGTTTGCCTACCATCAGAGACCACAACCCGCCAACCTTCGACAATCATTTGACCGCAAATTTCATCTGCTTTCGCGAGTCCTAAACAAGTATTCGGCCAACTTTGTCCGCTGGATTCAGTTACTTTCAACTTGTCAGCAGCAATGCCAGTGGAGTCCGACAACTCTTGGCGAATGGCTGCTGCCACGGTTGCGGGCAATTTGTTCGGGGGATTTTGGCGCGTAGCCTCGGTCAAATTGCCCGGTTCGGAAATCAGAGTATTAAGTGCCAATACCGAATAGCTAATTTTTTTGGGCACCGCTGCTGAGGAAAATTGCTGCGCGGTTTGCTGCGGTTGCTTTTCCAACTGGGCAAGGGAAGATTTGAGAGCGCCCGCCTTAGCTTCTGCGGTATGTCTTAGCGCCGGATACATTTCCCATACTAGAATCCCTGTCAGCACCAAAGCCAAGATTACAGGATTAGGCTGCTTTTGGTCTCGGTTTTTATTCTTTTGAAATTTATTTATGGAGATTCTTTTCATCATACGCCCTCTGCCTCACTTTACACAATTGGCGATCGCTCCTGAACACTCAACTGCAGATACTTATTTAGACACTCTTGCTGGTGCTATTGGTTCCTTTGTGCAGAACCGACTTGACTGCTAGTTGCTGGTATGGCACAAGTATTTCCTACTCGCTGCCGGCTGATGTGCTTCAGGAAACTTGCACTACCCAGTTATTACTTAATTTTTACTTTTTGTCTCAGGGTATTAAGAAAAATTTATGCTTAAGTAAATATTCTTAAAAGCCTCTAATCCTACCCCCCAATCTCAGTACAAATTACTATTCTTCGTTCCACACCTGCTAAACGTGTTTTAGACTGTGGGAGGCGAGCTGAGCCAATGATATCACAGGGATGTCGCCATATTTGTTGCAACAGGACGAAAACGCATTAGAAATAAAACCAGCTATCGCTGATTAATTGTATTAGCATTGTGGTTTTCTAGAGCGACCGTCCTCGCAACTAATTTAGTAGCAAAGGCTACTTTCTGAGTACAATTTTGTTGACATCTATCCATTATGAACAGGAAATCCCTGGCAATCCATTTAATGAATCGGCTGAGTTATTCTCAAAAAAATCTCCTGGTCGGTTTTCTCTTTGCAATACCGTTAACCTTGGTCATGTACCTGTTGATTTCCGAAATTAACAGCAGGGTTGATTTTACTAAAAAAGAAATCTACGGGAATGAATACCTGCGACCACTGCCCCATTAAAGGGAATACATACCGAAACTTCAACAGTTAAATTATCAGAGTTTAAATCCTAATTTAAGTACTTCAAAATCCCTCAAAAATTTAGAAGCAAAAGTATACAACAACTTTCACTCCATAGCAAATACAGATAGCCAGGTCGGAAACATATTAATGTCCAGTGAAATTTTTTATAAAGTTTATCAAAGTTGGTAAAAGTTTAAACGTCCTCGCCATTTGAGTTGAGAAGATTACGCTTTTGTCTATCAACGTTTAGCTACAGATATTGATAGACTGAAAGCTCGCGTAGGCGATAGTTCTAATCTGATTTGAGACCAAGATTTGGATACATATTATTTAATAACTACTACTTTTCCTCAGCTTCCACAAATGGAAAAATATTTGTCATAAATTAGGCTTGTTTCTCAAAAAATTAGCCTGAATTCCGATGCCCTACCAGAAGAAAGAGCGCAATTGATTACTTTTTCCAGACGATTGAGAGAAATAAATGATGATTTGGTACTTAATATAAAAGGTACATTTAGCAACGATAATTAGGGGAATCTGCGCTCGGCATTAACACAGGATTTAATAAAATTTAACTCTCTGGTTAAGCAGCTAAATAAGCAATTATATCAAACAATATATCAAACTGGATCACTAAAATATTACGCATCCATCACTGGAAGCAATTTGGCTTTAAAGGCAAGTTTTAAAATCGAGATAAAACTGTAAATTTATTAGACTTTTTTCAGTATTGGCTTGCTGGTTCTGTTAATAAAAAATAATTGATTTTAGTTTTAGTGTTAACAATATTAGATCTTTTTATTTATCTATTTGTGTCTTTTTACAGGGCAGTTATGCAAACTGTATTTGTTCTTTACGAAACTTTTAAAAAAATGGCAACTGACAATTTCGACCCGAAAATTATTTTGGATAACAGAGATGAACAGGGGCAAGTTGTGGGTGCATTTAACAAAATTGCCGATGCCTTAGTTGCGGCAAATCAAAAAATTACTGTTCTTAACGATTGCCTAAAAGCTGAATATATGTCAATGAGCGCTGAACTAGACGTTCCTCGCAAAATTCAGCAGATGCTGCTACCGAAAGACCGAGAACTCAAGGAAGTTATCGGCTTAGATATTGCGGGATTTATGGAATCTGCTGAGGAAGTAGGCGGCGACTATTACGACGTACTCCAGCACAAAGGTAGAGTAAAAATCGGCATGGGGATGTGACCGGAAACGGATTGGAGAGTGGCGTTTTAATGATTATGGTTCAAACGGCTGTCCGAACTTTGCTCGCCTACAATGAACCCGATCGGTGAGATTTTTAAGTTCTATTAACAGTGTAACTTACGATAATGTGAAGTGAAGGAAATCCGATAAACACCCCAGCCTTGCTTTGCTAGACTATGAGCAAGGAATGCTGAAGTTGACTGCCCGGCACGAAGAAATGATTGTCGTGCGGTGTAACGGTTCTGTCGAGCGCTTTGATACAATCGATTTGGGTTTCCCGATCGGGCTTGATGCAGATATTGCTGAATTTTTTGCTGAGAAAATTGTGCACTTGCATTCAGGAGATGTGGTTGTGCTGTACACTGACGGGATTACGGAAGCTCAAAGTACGGATCAACTGCTTTATGGTTTAGATAGGTTAATAGAGGTAATAGAAAGTTATTGGCAGCGTTCGGCTACCGAAATTAGGCACGCTGTAATTAAGGACGTGCGATCGCACATCGGTAAACAAAAAGTTTTTGACGATATCACGTTGTTGGTACTCAAACAAAAATAACTACTTGGATATCCTTTCTAAAGTTTAAAATATATTTAGTGATGTCCCTCATCTCAAACTTTAGCTCTCAAATCGATATGATTCAGATTTTAGGTAATTTCATCGAGCAGCCCGCTAGCCAAGAATACTTAATAATTGGATTTTCTCCGAGTTCGGTTCCTCTCAAGCAGCGGTGGCGGAACAATGGTTTGTCGGCGGATTTTTTGGCTGACTACCTGACGACTTTTTTTCCGGGCAAACAAAATGAACCCTCGACAATTGAAAAACAAGCTGAAATAAAAAGCGCTGTTAGCTACATTGCAAATGAGTTATTGGAAAATGCCATGAAATTTAATAATGAAACTTCGGAGTACCCGATCTACATTAAACTGCAATTAGAGACCGACGGAGTGATTTTCTCAGTTGCTAACAGCATCTCTCCGCAAGCTGTGGACAAGTTTCAGGCTTACATTCAACAGTTGCTGACCTCGGAACCCAACGAACTTTACATTCAGCGGCTGGAAAAAAATGCTGCTGACGAAAGCTGCACAAATTCTGGATTGGGTTTGTTGACGATGCTCACCGATTATAGCGCCAAACTTGGCTGGAAATTCCAGACCATGCAAAAAGACCCGGAAGTAATTGCAGTGACAACTATGGTGCAATTAACAGTATAACCAACGCTGGCGATCGATAATATCTAAGGGACTTTTTTTTGTGACTATGGAAATTAATACAGAAGATTACCAAATCTGTTACGATCCAGCAACGGCAACCGTGAGTATTATTGGATCTCTAAGGCTGAGCGGGCCTGCAGAGTACGCACCGATAGCGCAGTTGCTGACGAAGGTTGCCGACGTGGAACCGACGAAAATTACCCTCAATTTGCAGCAGTTAGAATTTTTGAACAGTTCTGGCATCAATATGCTATCTAAGTTTATTATCCAGGTACGCAAAACAGCCAGGGTGCAAATGGCGGTACAAGGCTCTCAAAGCATAGGTTGGCACGGTAAATCTTTGAGGAATTTCCAACGTCTGATGCCTGGTTTGCAATTGGATTTTATATAGAAAAACGATGACGTTTAGGGTGCGAGCTGTTGAGAAATTTTTTGTTAGTCGAGGCGCAAATTCTCGAGTTATGCTGGAAGAACAACCATCTAGAGAACAGCTACTTTTAGAGATAGAAAGATTGCGCCAGCAAGTGGAAGACTTGAAGGAAGAAAAAGCGGATCTGGAAATCTTGCTGGAAACTACTGCTCAACATTCCGATACCGTTGAAACTGAGTTGCGATCTCGTGCATTCGAGGCGGTGCGCGAAGGCGAAATCAAGCTGGCTCAATTTCTCGAAGCGATTCCCATAGGTGTGCTCGTGCTGGATTCTCAAGGCAAACCTTACTACGTAAATCACGCAGGACAGCAGTTACTCGGTCAAGGAGTTTTGCCATTAAACGCAGTTGAGGGTTTGTCAGAAAGTTATCAAATTTATATTGCGGGAACTGACACTATTTACCCTTTTGAGAATTTGCCGATCGTCCGAGCTTTGAGGGGCGAAAACGCGACGGCTGAGGATCTAGAAATTCATCAACCCCACAAGAAAGTTCCCCTTGAGATTTGGGGAACGCCAATTTTTGACGAGGGTGGCAAAGTTGCTTTTGCGATCGCAGTTTTTCAAGATGTCACGGAACGCAAAGAAGCTGAAGCCGATCGCCATTTATTTATTAAGAAACTATTTGACCTCAACCAAAATTTAGAAAAATCCCTGGATGCCGAATCAGAGTTAACTGATGCCTACGGTAGATTTGTGCCTCACCAATTTCTAAATTTGTTGGGATATGAAAGTATTATAGATGTCCATTTAGGCGACCAAGTACAGCAGGAAATGTCGGTGCTATTTTCGGATATTCGGGATTTCACGACGCTTTCAGAAACTATGACTCCCCAAGAAAATTTTAAATTTATCAATGCTTATCTTTCGCGGATGGAGCCTGCCATTACTAGGAATAACGGGTTTATTGACAAATACATCGGCGATGCAATTATGGCTTTGTTTAGTGACTTTGCCGATGATGCAGTAAAAGCGGGTATTGCAATGCTAAATATCCTCAGAAATTACAACGAATACCGTCAAGGTGTCGGCTACGTCCCGGTTAAAATTGGAATTGGCATCAATTCGGGTTCTTTGATGCTGGGGACAGTTGGGGGTAAAAGCCGAATGGACAGCACTGTGATTAGTGATGCTGTTAATTTAGCATCTCGCATTGAAGGATTGACCAAAGATTACGGCGTACCTCTGTTAATTTCTCAGCAGACGTTGGAACGGTTGCGAAATCCAACAGATTATGCTATTAGAATTGTGGATAAAGTACAGGTAAAAGGAAAATCTCAATATGTCGTAGTCTATGAGGTATTTGATGCAGATCCGCCGGAAATTTTGTCGGCAAAGCTAGCAAATTTGTCTGTATATAATGAAGCTATGTTACTGTGCGATCGCAAGGAATTCCGAGAAGCGGGAAAATTATTTGAAGAGTGTTTGCGAACAAATCCCAGCGATCATGTAGCTCGCATTTACCTGAAACGCTGTCGGGATTGGCGATCGCTCCTCAAAGGAATTTAAAGCAAGTTAGTCTATTTGAGATTTTAGATTGACTCCATATAGCCATCCTCGCATCACTTGTGAATTTCTTACTTTCTCAGAACGGGTTCGGAGAGGGTTGGGGTGGGATAAAAAAATTACGACTCCTGCAAGGATGGCTATATATCTTGAGAGTGACGACTGACCTCTGGAATCTGCCAAAGGTGTAAAATATAAACAGCTTTATACCTGTTACTTCTGGGGGTTCTCAAAATAGAACGGCTTAGGGGTCAAAAACCAGCGATGGGTAATTTGGTACGAGAACGGTGGCCAGCGCTGAACCTGTCTCAAAAAAAGTTGGCGGATGAATTAGGGATGACCTTTCCCCGATTCATCGTTGGGAAAATGGACACCCTACGCCTTCTCGCTTGGCGCTCAAGCAAAGTTAGATATTGCTGGATGAGTTAGGTAATTTGCCAGATGCAACGC
This sequence comes from Microcoleus harperi Pol14_C6, assembly GCF_036701295.1. NCBI lineage: Bacteria > Bacillati > Cyanobacteriota > Cyanophyceae > Oscillatoriales > Microcoleaceae > Microcoleus > Microcoleus harperi. Next base: position 72,276 of record NZ_JAUBQN010000021.1, read on the forward strand.
TTCGCGAATGCAGTCACGCGCGGCGAGCAAGATATTTTTCTGATAAGGAGTACAAAGGGTGAGTTTAGAGGGAATCAACAGCATTTTCAGAGTTAGACTACTTCCCTATGGTGTGGCGACCCTCTCCGTGGCTCTAGCACTGGCGCTAACCCGATCGCTTTTACCGTGGATCTACCCAACCACGACACCCCTGTTTTTCATCGCGGTGATAGTGAGTACCTGGTATGGCAGTTTCGGGGCTGGGTTACTGGCAACAATTTTATCCACGCTGGCAATTAACTATTTTTTTATTGAGCCGTTCTATTCCTTACAGATAGTTAATGTAGAGACAATTCTTCGGATCGGTATGTTTTTGCTCGCGGCAGGATTGATCGCTTCACTCAATCAATCGTGGCGCACTGCTATAAAAAACGCGAAAGCAGCCTTGCAAAATTTACAGCAGGCAATGGAAGTAGAACAACAGGTGCGCGACGAAGCAGCAGAAGCTGCGGCGACTGAGGCAAAAGAACAACTAGAAACGGTACTTTCTAGCATCAACGATGGGTTTTATATCCTCGATCGCGATTGGCGCTACACCTATGCCAACGATCGCTACTGTGAAATGGTTGGAATGTCGCGGTCAGCGCTTCTGGGTCAGAACGTTTGGGAGCTATTTCCCGCTACCGTTGACACCAATGCTTATGTGCAGTTTCATCGGGCAATGCACGAACAAAAGCCGCTCCAGTTTGATTATCTCTACTCACCTTGGAACGGTTGGTATGACTACCGAATTTACCCTTCGCCCCGTGGACTTACCGTTTTGCTTGCTGACATTACCGATCGCAAACAGGCCGAACTCCTGCTAATCGAGCAGAAACGACTGCTGGAGTCGATCGCATTCGGACAGCCACTAGACGACTGTCTGGCAGCCGTGTGTGACTCAGTATCCAGGCTGAATCCGGGTACCCGCGCGGGCTTCCTGCTAGCGGATGCTCAGCGGCTGACGTTTAACAGATCCATTACTCCAGACTTTCCAGCGTCTTTTGGTGAAGGGCTCCAAGATGCTCCAATTAACGATTTGTGCATTGGAACCTGTGGCGAAGCAGTGTATAGCGGCCAGCCCGTGACCTGCGCCGACATTGCTAAGGACGATCGCTGGTCGCAAGCATGGCGAAATTTATGCGTGGCTCATGGCATTCTAGCGTGTCATTCTCAGCCCGTGTTCAGGCAGGACAATCTAGCCCTGGGGTCGCTGATGCTTTGCTTTAGCGAGGCGCGGAGGCCGACGGATTGGGAATATAAACTCGCCGAGTTCGGCACCCAAGTGGCCAGCATCGCCTTCGAGCGCGATCGATCGTTCCAGGCGTTGCGCGACAGCGAAGAACAGTTCCGACTGGCTTCCGAAGGCGGCAATTTGGGTTTGTGGTATTGGGATATGGAAACAGACACGCTGAGTTTTACGGACATAGCCAAAGCGATGTTTGGTTTAGCCGTGGATAAGGCAATGTCGGTGCAGGTGTTTTTAGAAGCCGTGCATCCGGACGATCGCCCATTCGTTCACACCGTCCTCAATGAGCTAAAAGCGAATCAAGCGCATACTGAAATAGAGTATCGGACGCTGTGGGCAGATGGCACTGTTCGTTTGATTTTGGCAAAGGGCGATTGCGCCTACAACGCTGAGGGCTTCATAATTTCGACGCGGGGCGTATTCATCGACATCAGCGATCGCAAACAAGCCGAAGAAGCGTTGCGTCAAAGCGAAGAACAGAGTCGGAACATTCTAGAAAGCATTGAGGATGGATTCTTTTCCCTGGATGAGAATTGGTGTTTTACTTACGTGAATCGGTCAGCGGAAATTCTGCTAGACCGCACTTCGGGCGATCTGATGGGGAAGAATTTTTGGGAAGAATTCCCAGGACTCGATGGCAGCGAGTTTGAGCGGGTTCATCGGCGTGTGGCAAACGAGCGCGTGGCTTTGTCTGTTACCGCGTTTTATCCCGATCACGATCGGTGGTATGACGTTCGCACCTACCCTGCCGCAAACGGGATTACCATTTATTTCCGAAATGTCACCGATCAAAAACTGGCCGAGGAGGTATTGCAACAACGAGAAGCAGAACTTCGTTTAGTCACCAATGCCGTGCCTGCCTTGATTTCCTTTGTAGACTCTGACCAACGCTACCGCTTCCACAATCGAGCATATGAAGAATGGTTTGGACATCAGGCAACGCAAATTTACGGCAAGCATCTCCCAGAGGTTTTAGGCGAAACGGCGTATGAAGCGGTTCGTCCTTATGTTGAGCAAGTCTTGGCAGGAGAGGAAGTGACCTTTGAAACCCAAATTCCCTACAAAGATGGTGTAATTCGTTATGTCAATGCGACCTATGTTCCCCGCTTCAATAGCCAGGGAAAAGTTGAAGGGTTTGTAGCACTGGTCAACGATATCACCGATCGCAAACAAGCCGAAGCCACACTACGGGAAAGTGAGGCACGGTTCCGGCTGATGGCAGATGCCGCCCCTGTGCTGATTTGGATGTCGGACACCGATAAACTCTGTAATTACTTCAACCTCCCGTGGCTAAACTTTACGGGACGGACGATCGAGCAAGAAAGGGGCAATGGCTGGGCAGAAGGAGTCCACCCCGACGACTTTGAGCGCTGTTTAGACACCTATGTGACTGCCTTTGATGCCCGTCAACCGTTCAAGATGGACTATCGCTTGAAACGCTGTGATGGCATATACCGTTGGATTATGGATGAAGCTATTCCTCGCTACGGATTGGAAGGTGAGTTCTTGGGCTACATCGGCTCCTGTGTTGATATTGAAGACCACAAACAAGCTGAGGAAGCCCTGCGCGAGAGTGAATCCCGCCTCCGTCTGATCATTGAAAGCGCCAAAGATTATGCCATCTTCACCCTCGACCTTAACGGCATCATTGCCAGTTGGAACTCAGGGGCAGAAAGGTTGTTGGGCTATACCGAGACAGAAGCAATTGGTTGCTCGAGTCGGATGATCTTCACGCCCGAAGATAACGAACAAGGACAAGCCGAGTACGAGAGGCAAACGGCTCTACTACAAGGACGGGCAGAAGACGAACGCTGGCACGTCCGCAAAGATGGGAATCGCTTTTGGGCCAGTGGATTGATGATGCCCCTGCTTAACGAAGCGGATTGTCTGCAGGGATTTGTCAAAATCATGCAGGACAAGACCGCACAACGGCAAGCAAGTGAGCGACTGCAATTGCTGTATGAAACTACCCGCGATCTGATGCAGACAGAACAGCCTCTGGCTTTGATGGACACGCTATTCCGCAAACTTTCCGTGCAACTCGATCTGCACTCTTACTACAACTTCATGGTGGAAGAAAAAGACAACCACCCGATGCTGCATTTGAGAAACTATGATGGCATCTCTGAAGAAAGGGCGCAGGCGATCGCCTGGATCGAAGTAGGGGAATATCTCTGTGGACTTGTTGCCCAAACGCAGCAGCAACTTGTCTTGAATCAAGCCGAACTCTCCACTCATCCGAATGCTAAAGCCGTCTCTGAACTGGGCATGACGGCTTACGCGGGTCAACCGTTAATCGCTCAAGGGCAGTTATTAGGAACGCTCTCCTTTGCCAGTCGAACTCGGACGCACTTTACGCCTGCAGAAATCGATATGCTGCGATCTACCTGTGACCAAATCGCGAGCGCTCTGGAACGGGCCAACCTGAACGATTCACTCCAGCAGCAAGCGGAACACCTAAGACAGGCAAATCGGATCAAGGATGAGTTTTTAGCGGTACTGTCCCATGAATTGCGATCGCCCCTCAATCCGATCCTGGGGTGGACAAAGCTGTTGCAAACTGGCAAGTTAGATGCGGTCAAAACTGCACAGGCGTTAGCGACGATCGAACGCAATGCCAAGCTGCAAACTGAATTGATTGAAGATTTGCTTGATGTCTCGAAAATTCTCCAAGGCAAGCTCAGTCTTAATATTCGTCCAGTCGATTTAGCTTTAACTGTGGAATCGGCGATCGAAACTGTCAATTTGGCTGCTGTTGCCAAATCCATTGATATTCGGACTGCGTTAGATCCTCAGATTGGACAAATTTTGGGGGATTCGGGCCGTTTGCAGCAAGTAATCTGGAATCTTGTTTCCAATGCGGTCAAATTCACCTCAGCCGGGGGGCGCGTTGAGGTGAATTTGACTCGTGTTGGCAATCACGCTCAAATTACGGTGGCGGATACAGGGATTGGCATCGCACCGGAGTTTTTACCCTACGTGTTTGACTATTTCCGGCAAAAAGATGGCGCTACAACCCGCAAGTTTGGGGGCTTGGGATTGGGGCTGGCGATCGTGCGCCATCTAGTCGAACTGCACGGTGGCACCGTTGGGGCAGATAGCCTCGGTGAAGGGTTAGGAGCTACCTTTACCGTCAGACTGCCCCTATCAGGGAAGTTAAGACAAGAAAACTGTCTTGCAGGACTTTCGGAACGCTCGACTGCGGATGAACCGTTATCCGGGATGCGGATACTTGTGGTAGATGATGAGCCGGATATGCGAGAGTTGATTTCCTTTTTGCTAGAAGATGCAGGTGCAGAGGTTCGGACTGTTGCTGTCCCTCAAGAAGCCCTCACAGCGTTGACTAATTTCCAGCCAGATGTCTTGTTGAGCGACATTGGAATGCCGGGGATGGATGGCTATATGCTGTTGGGCCAAGTGCGATCCCTGCCGCCAGAACGGGGTGGGCTGATTCCCGCGATCGCCCTGACTGCCTATGCGGGGGAGTTTAATCAAAAGCAAGCTTTGCAAGCTGGATTTCACCGACATCTGGCAAAGCCGATCGAACCGGATAAATTAATTAAGACTATCGTCGCACTTGTTAGCAAGAACAGTCATCGCCCAGCAAGCTCTAAGGATTGATGCGATCGAGCTCAAAGTGATCGAACATCACCAAGCTTTCAAGTTGCTGTGGTTAGGCAGCGATATTTGTATTACAGGAAAATCTACCAATAAATCCGGTTTCTAGTCTAACAGTGCGTAAGTCCTGATAATATAATCAATAATTTGGAGTGTCAAAAAAAGACGATGGGAATTAACAAGCAGCAGCCTAGAATACATATAAAACCTTCAGTGATTAAAGCGATAGCTCTGTTCTTTCTGTGCTGCTTGTTAACTGCAAGTTGCGGACAGGGATCGCGTCGCTCGGTGAATGCGAGCGGCGAAAATGCTAATAACCGCATTACTATTGGCACAACCTTGAAATTGCGGACGATCGACCCTGCAGACGGTTACGAAACATTATCAGGACAATTGCTGCGAAATTTGGGCGACACTCTCTACACCTACGAGTCTGGAACTACAAAGTTAATTCCCCACTTAGCGACAGCGATGCCAAAAGTTAGCCAAGACGGATTGACATATACAATCCCCTTGCGTCAAGGCGTTATTTTTCACGATGACACACCGTTTAACGCCGCTGCAATGGAATTTTCCTTGCAGCGGTTTATCAAGAATGGTGGCAGTCCGGCTATGTTGTTGGGCGATGCAGTAGAATCGGTAAAAGCCACGGGCGAATACGAATTAACTTTTCAACTCAAAAAGCCTTTTTCTGCTTTTCCTTCCCTGTTGACATTTTCCGGTATGTGTGCTGTTTCTCCGAAAGCATACGAGATTGGACAGGGTAAATTTAAACCCGATACGTTTGTGGGAACTGGACGTTACAAGCTGGCGAAGTACGGCAGCGATTCTCTCAAGTTTGACGTGTTTGAAAAGTATTGGGGGGAAAAGCCGGTTAATCAAGGAATTGACATTTTGCTGCTTTCTAGTTCGTCAAATTTGTTCAATACTTTTCAGACTGGTGCCGTTGATGTGGCTTATTTGTCTCTGGATGCAGACCAAGTTCAAAGCTTGGACGAGGGATCAAAAAAAGGGAAATGGCAGGAAATCGCGGGGGAAAGCAGTACGGTTAATTACATAACGCTGAATACCAAGTCTAAACCGCTGGACAAGTTAGAAGTCAGACAGGCTATCGCAGCAGTGATGGATCGCCCGGTGATTAACGAGCGCGTACTGCGGGGACAAGCACAACCGCTTTACAGTCTGATTCCCACAAACTTCGACGTTCAAAAACCAGTTTTTAAGGAACTCTACGGTGATGCCAACACGACAAAGGCTAAGGAACTTTTAACGAAAGCGGGATACTCGGCTACCAATCCTTTCGTTCTGCCAATTTGGTATGCTTCATCTTCTACAAAACGAGCTTTAGTGGTGAGCATGATGGAGGCGCAAGCTAAACTCAAAATGGACGGGATAATGAAGGTAGAAATTAACAGCGTGGAATCTCCCACTTTGTTTCAAAACATAGAGAAGGGAATTTATCCTGCGGTTTTAGTGGATTGGTCCGCCGACTTTTTTGACGCTGACAATTATATCCACCCGTTTTTAGATTGTGCGACAGGTTCCGAGGCTGAGGGCTGCTCCAAGGGTCAAAGTCAAGGTCAGGGTTCGTTTTATTATAGCGATCGGGTAAATCAACTAATCGACAAGCAACGAAAAGAAGCAAATCCTGAAACCCGCAAAGCCCTGTTTGCCGAAATTCAAGACATACTGGGTCAAGATGTACCTTTTATCCCTCTTTGGCAGGATAAGGACTATACTTTTGCTCAGAACAGCATCACCGGCGTCCGTCTTGAACCGACGCAATCTTTTCCTTTTTGGTTCCTGAAAAAGCAATAATTCTTTACAAGAATTTACCGCAGTTGAAACGTCAGTAATTATTGCATATTTTGTACACAATAGGGTGATGATTGTCACAGTTTATCAAAGAGACTGATCACCCTAACCTATTTAATAATGTGGAATATTATTAAAAGAGAGATATTGCTGAGGGTGGGTATATGAAACTTGGGATTTTAACAACAACAGGGCTGGTAATTGCGATGGGCTTAGCCTCGGGAGTAAAGGCAGAAAATGTATCCCACGTCAAGCAATTATTAGAAACTAAAAAATGTAACCAATGCGACTTGACAGGAGCGCAACTTGCTGGTATGAATCTGAGCGGGGCAGATTTGAGCGGTGCGAATCTCAGAGGTGCAAATTTGAACGGTGCAAATTTGGACGAAGCCAAACTGAATGAAGCAAATCTAAAACAAGCTAAATTGCAAGGTGCGAGTTTAATTGGGGCTAAAATGCACGGGGCTAATTTGGAGGGTGCTGATTTGAGCCGCGCTAATTTGAGTTTGGCGGGTTTAGTGATTGCTAGTTTAAAAAATACGAATCTCACCAGCGCTAATTTAATCGGCGCTAATTTAGAAAGCGCCAATTTGGCGGGTGCAAACCTGAGAAATGCTCGCCAGTCTATAGCGAATTTAGCGAATGTCAGCCTCAGAGGTGGCAATTTGTCGGGAATAGACGTACAGGGAGTCAACTTGCGGGATGCAAATTTGACCAATGCAAATTTGAACGGTGCAAATTTGAACGGTTCCGACTTGACAGGTGCTAATTTAAAGAATGCCAATATGGCAAATGTAGATTTGCAAAACGCTTCTTTGCCGTAGGACGATCGCCACTTGCTATATCAAATTCTGGTGCTTAACAAACTTAATATAATAAGGTAGGGGCAATTCTGAAATTGCCCCTACAGTTTTAATTGTAGGATTTATCTTGTTCCCGGTCGCTGCGTAGGTCAATCGATTTTAGATTTTAGATTAAAGAATTGAAGCATTGACCCCACGGATAAATTTGGGGGCTTGTATCCTGGATGCTTCCGGTCATTGTTCGGTGTGCGAAGCTTTTCCTTGGCGTCTGCGAGTGCTTCATATTTGGATCTAGGATCAATCTTCCTCGTGACTATCTTGGGCGAAGCGGATAATGTCATCATCGCCGAGGTATTCACCATTTTGGATTTCAATCATCACCAGGGGAATAACGCCTGGATTTTCTACGCGGTGAGCAGTATTCATGGGAACGTAGGTTGACTGTTTCTGCATGAGAATCGTCTCTTTGTCGTCGCAGATAACTTTAGCGGTACCGGAGACGACAACCCAGTGTTCGCTGCGGTGATAGTGCATTTGGGTGCTGATGTGATGCCCCGGCTTGACTTCAATGCGATTGATCTTATAACGATCGCCCGCGTCTATGACTGTAACTTTACCCCAGTAGCGGGTTTGCGTGCGATCGTCAATTTTTTCGATTGTGTCCACTATTTCCACCATGCTGTTTATCTCGCTAACGGTGTCTGTAAAAATATCTGTAGTTCAAAGTATAGCAGGGATAGGGTAAGTGCGATCGATTTAAAGATTACTGAATTAGTTGCCACTCGCGAGCAGCAATAAATTGCGACAAGTGCCCCACATTTGTTGTAGCAATTACCACCTCATTGCCTTCACTGGCCTCCAATATTGCTTGCGCCGCCAAAATCACATCCCAGTCAAGGGCATTAGGTTCGGCTGTTGGTCTTCCTCTCTTTCTCGAATCAGCCCACAACTGAGCCGCTAAAAGCATTACTTCTGTAGTCAAAGGACGGTATGGGATTTGCGATTTAAGTTCATCAAGTCGTCTAATACCTGCCGTTTTACCTGCACGAATTAATTCGCGCCTCACCTCATAGTCAGCAATTTCAGGAAGCATGACAATGTAACCTTTTAGCGGAAAGATTGCAGCCAGACTTTACCCTCTTGAGATAAAGGAGAGGCGGCTTTGGGATTTGTAACAATTCCTAAAAGCCCAGAATTTAACAAAACTATTCTGCTCCTGGACTATATATGCACCGGGTTTTCTTCTAGTGCCTTGCGGAGAACTTCAGCGGTTTCTGTTTGTTCCTGTTCATCTCCATTGTCTATCCAAGACTGTAACAACTTGCTCAGAGCTTCGTGCTGCTGTACGCGATCGATTGTCTTAATTTCGTCTGTAGCTTTTATCGAAGTATCGGGGGTTGTTGGCTTCATTGTTACTGTTTCGCGAAATAGCCGAATCCTCTGAAGTAAGTTTGGCTAATATTCTCTCGGAGTTTGCTGAATCTCCCGCAAAAAATTTACAATTTCTTCGCCTATGCGAGTTTCTGGCGCTGAAGTTGCTGTCGCTTGGCTTTCGCTGATTAAAGCTTGCTCAGGCATAATCACTTTTCTCCTTTCTCAGATTTATATGAAGTTCGATTGATTTACGAAAAGGGGAGGGGGGCGGGTCGATCAATATCCTGGACGTGAATTAGATATGCAGGCGTGAACCCCTACTCCTATTATAAACAAAGGGCGGGCCATAGCCCGCCTCACTTTTTACTTGCTCAACACACCATCGGGAATCCCCAAAATATCCTCAATTCGAGGCATATCTTCCAAAGCAATCACTCGCCCTTCATCCTCAAAACCAGCAATTTGATCGAAATTCAAATACCGATACAAATCACCCGCAAAAGGATCGATTCTCTTCGACACAATGTCATTGTATTCTTGGACTGTGGGAATGCGACCTAACAGCGAACAAACGGCCGCCAATTCCGCCGAACCGAGATAAACTTGTGCATCTTTGCCCATGCGGTTATTAAAGTTACGAGTAGAAGTTGAAAACACCGTTGTCGCATCTTTAACCCGCGCTTGATTGCCCATACAAAGACTGCAACCGGGCATTTCTGTACGCGCTCCAGCAGCTCCAAAAATGCTGTAATAACCTTCTTCTTTGAGTTGCTGTTCGTCCATCCGAGTTGGCGGACAAATCCACAGGCGAGTTTTCACTTCCCCTGCACCTTCCAATACCTTCGCAGTGGCGCGGTAGTGACCGATATTTGTCATACAAGAACCGATAAATACTTCGTCAACGCGATCGCCCGCAACCTCACTCAACAACTTAACATTATCCGGGTCATTGGGAGCAGCCACAATGGGTTCTGTAATCTCGTTCAGATCGATTTCGATGATTTCAACGTATTCCGCATCAGCATCCGCCTCCATCAGCACCGGATTTGCAAGCCATTCCTCCATCTTCGCCACCCGGCGCATCATCGTCCGCGCATCTTGATAGCCCCGCGCCACCATGTTTTTCAGCAGCGCGACATTGGAGCGAATGTACTCGGAAACAGTCTCTACGCTCAATTTAATCGTGCATCCAGCGCAAGAACGCTCGGCAGAAGCATCGGTCAATTCAAAAGCCTGCTCGACCTTCAAATCGGGCAAACCTTCAATCTCCATAATCCGCCCAGAAAAGACATTCTTCTTATTCTGTTTTGAGACTGTCAGCAAACCTTTTTGAATCGCCACATAGGGAATTGCATTCACAACATCCCTGAGCGTTACTCCCGGCCGCAATTCACCTTTAAACCGCACTAATACCGATTCCGGCATATCCAAAGGCATGACGCCCAAGGCAGCAGCAAATGCCACCAGTCCCGAACCAGCAGGAAAGGAAATTCCCAAAGGAAAACGAGTGTGAGAATCTCCGCCAGTTCCCACTGTATCCGGCAATAAAGTTCGATTCAGCCAGGAGTGAATAATGCCGTCTCCAGGCCGCAAAGCTATGCCGCCCCGCTGTGACATGAAATCGGGTAATTCATGGTGAGTTTTGACATCAACTGGTTTGGGATAAGCGGCGGTGTGGCAGAAACTTTGAATTACCAAATCGGCGCTAAATCCCAAACAAGCAAGTTCTTTTAATTCGTCCCGAGTCATAGGCCCGGTAGTATCTTGCGAGCCAACTGTTGTCATGACTGGTTCGCAAGATGTACCGGGACGAACGCCGGACAAACCGCAAGCTTTGCCTACCATTTTTTGGGCTAAAGTGAAGCCTTTGCCCGTATCTACTGGGATTGTGGGACGGGTAAAAATAGTGCTAGGTTCTAGTCCTAAAGCTGCGCGGGTTTTGTCGGTTAAAGTTCGTCCAATTAATAGCGGAATTCGACCACCGGCACGAACTTCGTCTAGAATGGTATCGGGTTTGAGGGTGAAGGTGGAGATTATTTCTCCGGCTTCGTTGGTGATTTCACCTTTGTACGGATGGATGGTAATTACCATTCCTGTTTCCATTTGGGAGACATCACATTCGATCGGCAATGCGCCGGAATCTTCAGCGGTATTGAAGAAAATCGGGGCGATCGCACTTCCTAAAATATAACCGCCACTGCGTTTGTTCGGCACAAACGGAATATCATTGCCAATGTGCCAGAGTACGGAATTAATCGCTGATTTCCGCGACGAACCGGTACCGACAACATCACCAACATAGGCTACCGGATGACCTTTTTGCTTCAATTGTGCAATGGTTTGCAAACCCCCAGGCATCTTACTTTCCAGCATCGCCAAAGCGTGTAGGGGAATGTCGGGCCGCGTGGTAGCATGAGGTGCAGGTGATAAGTCGTCTGTATTGGTTTCTCCAGGAACTTTGAACACTGTAACGGTAATCGCTTCTGGCAACACAGGACGACCCGTAAACCACTCGGCATCCGCCCAAGAATCGACTACCTGCTTGGCGTAGGGATTGGTATCAGACAAAGCTATAACGTCGTGGAAAGCGTCGAATACTAACAACGTTTTGCTCAGTGCCCGGGCTGCAGTGGCGGGAATGGCGGTTTCAGCAGTAGGATTGAGCAAATCGATTAAAGATTGGACGTTGTAACCGCCCATCATTGTCCCCAGCAGGTAAACTGCCCATTTGGGAGCAATTAGGGGGCTGTGGATTTCACCTTTAGCAATGCCAGTTAGAAAACCAGCTTTGACGTAGGCGGCGCTGTCTACTCCGGGGGGGACGCGATCGCGCAATAATTCTATTAAGGTTTCTTCTTCTCCAGCCGGCGGATTTTTCAGCAGTTCACACAGTTCCGACGTTTGCTGGGCGTCCAGCGGCAGCGGTGGAATTCCCAAAGCGGCCCGTTCGGCAGCGGTACGGCGGTAAGATTCAAGCATTTCTCCTCTCTCCTCGGATAGTATTCGGTGGTTGTTTGTAGGTGACTTTACTTTTTAGATTAGGAGCTTCCGCTGCACATTGGGTAAAGTACCTCGCTCTTATCAAAACTTAACGCAACTTTAAAAACAGTAGATTGTCATACCAAAGACAGATGTGGTCTTTAACGAGAGTGCTGCGTATCAAACTTCAGCCGAGCAGTTTAGGGGCGTTCAGTTGCATAGTTCTGGTTAAGATTAATGTGTTGTGGGCTACTGTAGATCGTCCTCTGCATCTGAAATCGTCATTTACCAATAATCTGGACTGTTTTTAGTTCGTAGTTTGAAACCCTTGATTGTCCGTTGGTAGCTCGATCGGCGAATCGCCTTGAAACTTTTATTCTACGAATGCTAATTAAAAACCGTCCGCAGTATTGATTGACCACAAGTTTAAAAAAGTTGTCCTGCTAATGGATCGATTAAACAATGGAAAGTTTTATCCCTGAAAAGTCTGAAGACTGTCACGGCTGGGCGTCCAAGCCAGACTTGTACAAAGAGCTGCAAGGAACCAAAGAATTACTGCTGACGATCGCCAACTCGATGCCACTGCCCCTGATCGTCAGCAGTCTGGCGGACGGCACAATTCTTTATAGCAATGATTTATGCCGTCAGGCCTTCGGGTTCACAGGATTCAAGTCGATCGACCGTCAAAAAGCCGAAATGCTTTACCACAAACCTGCAGATCGCCAGGAATTGCTGTTGCGGCTCGCCCGCAACGGACACGTCCGCGAGACAGAAGTCCGGCTTAAAAAAGCTGACGGCACGCTGTTTTGGGCCAGTGTATCGATGCGGTATCTGACATTGGTGTCGGGGAAAGCTGTTCTGTCGGTGTTCACCGACATTACGGATCGGAAACGAGTCGCCGCCAAGGAGCAGGAATTGCTCACCTCAATCCACTCGCGGGCCCGCCAGCAAGCGGCCGTCGCTTACTTGGGGCAGCAGGCCCTGGCAGAAACAGATTTGTCCGCACTGATGGACAAAGCTGCGGTTTTAATTGCTCAAACCCTGGACGTTGATTATTGCCAGTTGTTAGAACTGTTGCCCTCTGGTCATGCTTTTCTGCTGCGAGCGGGGGTTGGCTGGCAGCCGGGCCTCGTCGGCAGCGCTACTGTTGCCGCTTCTGCTCGATCGCAAGCAGGTTACACATTGCTAGTGGGCGAACCGACAATCGTCGAAGATTTGCGGGTGGAAACGCGCTTTAGCGAGTTGCCACTGCTGCACAATCACCGGGCTGTCAGCGGCGTTACTGTGATCATTCCCGGCAATCGGGGACTGGGGAGGAACTGGGGACAAGCAGAACCCGCGAACAGTTCCTCCTCGCCGGCTTGGGGCATTTTGGGGGTTCATACCAGCCAAGGGCGGGTTTTCAGTCAAGATGACGTTTATTTTGTAGAAGCGATCGCTAACGTATTAGCTGCGGCGATCGAGCGCATTATATCGCAAGAGCGCTTACAAATGATGGAACGGGCGATCGAAAGTTGCAGCAACGGCATTGCAATCACCGACGCAACCGTAGCAGATAATCCAATTATTTATGTAAATCCCAGTTTTGAGCGGATTACTGGTTATAGCAGAGACGAGTTAATCGGGAAGAATTGCCGATTTTTGCAGGGGACAGACACTGACAGCCCCGCTGCCAAAGAATTGCGAATTGCGATTGAAGAAGGTAGAGAATCTCAAGTTATATTACGCAACTTTCGGAAAGACGGCACGCCTTTTTGGCACGAACTGTCGATCGCTCCGGTTTACAACTCGCGGCGACACTTAACCCACTTTATTGGAGTGCAAACAGACATTACCGACCGCCAGAGATCGGAAGAAGAATTATTTTTAAATTCTCAAGCTTTAGCAGCTTTTAGCGCTAATCTCAAACACTTACACCGGATTACAACTTATCATTATCAAAACTTTGAAGAACTGGTTGACGATTATCTAGCAGCAGGCTGTTTGATGTTTGGACTTTCTATGGGCATCATGGCGGAAGTTGACAACGAGACTTTTATTGTCCGAGCAGCTAAAACAGAGTTAGAATACTTTGTGCGAGGTTTAGAATTGAACCTCAGCGATACTTATTGCGCGGCAGTCATTAAACTTAACAAAACAGTTGCGTATTCTCATATAGGAGCAGATATTGAGATGCGCGAACATCCTGCTTATCAGAACTGCCAGGCGGAATCTTACATCGGAACGCCGATCTTTGTTAACAATAAAACTTACGGAACCTTGAGTTTTAGTTCGCGAGAGATCAAAAAAAGAAAGTTCAAGTACGAGGAAATAGAAATTATAGAATTGATGGCTCAAAGTATTGGCAAAATTCTGGCGGTTCACAAGATGGAAGTCGAACGCCAGCGGGCTGAAAAAGAGCGATGCGAGTTGATAGTATCTCTCAAAGAAAGTGAAGAACGCTATCGCCGTTTAGTAGAACTATCTCCCGAAGCGATCGCCGTTCACAGTCAAGGGAAAATCGCCTACATCAATGCTGCCGGGGCGAAACTCCTCGGTGCGAGCTCTCCCGAAGCGCTTATCGGCTTTCCAGTATTGCATTTCGTTCATCCAAACTATGTGGAAATAGCCACAGAGCGCATTCGGCTAGTCGAGACAGAAAATCAGCCGATTGAGCTTGCCGAACAAAAACTGATGCGGCTCGACGGACAAATAATAGACGTTGAAATGGCGGGCATCCCCGCTACTTATCAAGGCTCGACGGCCGGCCAGATTATTATCCGAGATGTCACCGAGCGCAAACGAGTAGAACGGCAACTACTGCACGGCGCTTTTCACGATGCGCTGACGGGTTTGCCCAACCGGGTTTTGTTCATCGACAGGCTAGGACAAGCCATCCGCCGAGCCAATCAGTCCCCCGATTACAAATTTGGTTTACTTTTCCTAGATTTAGACCGCTTCAAAGTAGTTAATGATTCTTTAGGACACGTTTTAGGCGACAAATTGCTAATCGCCCTTGCGGAGCGACTGCAAACCTGCGTCCGGGTTTCTGATACCGTCGCCCGGCTGGGAGGAGACGAATTCACCATCCTGCTAGACCACATTCAGAGCCTCAGCGACGCCACCCTCGCAGCTAAAAAGATACAAAAAGAACTGACGAAGCCGTTTCATCTCGAAGGGCACGAAGTATTTACCACCGCTAGCATTGGCATTGTTTTCAGTCGAGGCGAAGCCACCGCCAGTGGCGCATCAAATTCGTACACTCACCCAGAAGAATTCCTGCGCGATGCTGACATCGCTATGTACCGCGCTAAAGCTTTGGGTAAGGCCCGCCACGAAGTGTTTAATTTGGCTATGCACGACCAAACTATGTCGCTGTTGCAGTTAGAAACTGACCTGCGGTTGGCTATTTTGGGCAAGGAGGAATTAGGAGAGAGCAAGAATCAATGTTCGCACTTTATTGTGCACTACCAACCAATTGTTTCGATCGCCAGCGGTGCGCTCGAAGGTTTTGAGGCCTTGGTGCGCTGGCACCACCCAGTTCGGGGTTTAGTTCCGCCGTCTACTTTTATCCCTGTAGCTGAAGAAACAGGTTTGATCGTGCCTCTGGGAGTCTGGGTGTTGCGGGAAGCTTGTCAGCAATTGCGGATTTGGCAAGAAATGTTAACCGAGGAACAGGGAAGAAGTCGAATGGAAGTCGGAACAAGACCCTTCCACTCCCTTCGGCATCACTCAGGGCAAGTCGCTCAGGCTAACCAGAAGGAAGAAGGCGCTTCGACTTCGCTCCGGGTAACAACAGGGAAGAAGGGAACGGGCAATGTAGGGGATTTAACTGATGTAACAGATACAGGGAATGAGGAACACGAAACTTTTAGTGAGCGTAGTGCCAGTATTGGTCACAGGGAAGAAAGAATCGGTAAAAAATTATCAATTCCCAGTTACCAATTCCCGATTACCGATTTCCACTCATCTATTACCAATTCTCAATTCCCAATTACCAATACTTCGGCTACGTTCAGTACCACCTCCCAGGTACCAATTCCGAATTTTAAATTACCCATTATTGATCCTTCGCAATTAACAATGAGCGTCAATCTCTCTCCTAAACAGTTAGGTATGCCGAATTTAATCGACGAAATCGATGAAATTTTAGCAGAAACAGGCTGCGATCCGAGCTGTTTAAAATTGGAGATTACTGAAAGCGCGATCGTGGAAAATGTGAAGAAAGCCAATATTGTGCTAGCCCAATTAAAAGGTAGGAATATTCGATTGTCGATCGACGATTTCGGTACTGGCTATTCGTCTTTGAGTTACTTGCACCGTTTTCCCCTGGATACACTGAAGATCGATCGATCTTTTGTAAGCCGCTTGGGGGCTGTCGAAAATGGTGACGACGGGGGTCAGCCTTTGCAGATTGTGCGGGCGATCGTAACTTTGGC
The DNA here is from genome assembly GCF_036701295.1 of Microcoleus harperi Pol14_C6. NCBI lineage: Bacteria > Bacillati > Cyanobacteriota > Cyanophyceae > Oscillatoriales > Microcoleaceae > Microcoleus > Microcoleus harperi. The sequence continues at coordinate 88,550 of NZ_JAUBQN010000021.1, forward strand.
TCACAATTTGGGATTGAATGCGATCGCTGAAGGTGTAGAGACAGGCGAACAGTTAGCACAGCTTCGAGAACTCGACTGCGAATTAGCTCAGGGATATTGGTTTTCTAAACCTTTGGACAGTTCTGCCGTGACAGAAATCCTGATAAATCTGGGTAATAAAGCAATTACGGACTGAGTGAGGTACAGATTGGTAAATAGTGCGTCACCCCGTGAAGACATTTTTGCTACAAACTCACAATCTCAAAACTGATGCACCAAGGAATAAATGGTGCATCAAAATTAGATTTTTGGTGATGATATGAAATCTGTTAGCATCGGAATTATTAATCTGCGTGAATCCGCGTTAACCCATTGTCATCTGCGGCCATATCAATTATCTTTTTAAAACCGCAGATGATAGCAGATAAACACAGATTAACGCAGATGAATTAGATTAATTCCGGTTGCCCCGTCGGTGATTGTTGACTATTGACTGGATTTTATCAAGACGATGCTACCGGATTTGAGATGGTTTAAAATTACCAAACTGACGCACAGTAACGCTTTTGCAATTGCCAATTGCCAATTACAACTTACCAATTCCCCATTAACAATTAGCTTTGAGGGGAATCTCGATCGTCAATTCTGTACCCTGTCCCGGAAAAGAAGTGCATTTGAGCGACCCGTTGTGTCTGTCTGTAACAATTTGATAGCTAATCGACAAGCCCATCCCAGTGCCTTTACCCACAGGTTTAGTGGTAAAAAACGGGTCAAAAAGCCGAGTGCCGACTGTCTCCGGTATGCCCGGCCCGTTGTCAGAAATCCGAATGATTACCTTGCCCGCTGGCGATATTTCAGTGCGGATGCGGATGTGGCTCGGCTGTTGCCGCATCTCCTCAGCAGAACGGCGCTGATCCCGTTCTTCCAAAGCATCCAAAGCATTGCTCAAGATGTTCATAAACACTTGATTTAACTGTCCGGCATAACATTCTACTAAGGGAAGTTGAGCGTATTCTTTAATCACTTGAATTTCTGGATGATTGTGTTTAGCTTTGAGCCGGTGCTGCAAAATCATCAGGGTGCTATCTATGCCGTCGTGGATGTTGACTGCTTTCTTTTCCGCTTCGTCCATGCGGGAAAATGTGCGGAGAGAAGCAACAATTTGCTGAATTCTGTCTGCACCGACTTTCATTGAAGAAAGCAACTTTGGCAAGTCTTCCATCAAAAATTCGAGTTCAATATTGTCTACTTTCTCTTGAATTTCCGGGACGGGAGCGGGATAGTGATTTTGGTAAAGTTCGATTAGGTGAAGCAAGTCTTGAGTATAGTCGTTCGCGTGGGTGAGATTGCCGTAAATAAAGTTAACTGGGTTGTTGATTTCGTGGGCGACTCCTGCCACGAGTTGACCGAGAGATGACATTTTTTCATTTTGAATTAACTGCGATTGAGTGCTGGTTAATTTCTGCAATGTTTGCTCTAATTCGAGAGCTTTATTGCGAGTTTGGGCGTAAAGATCGGCTTGGTTGAGAGCGATCGCCAATTGAACTGTAACGGCTTGCAATAATTCTACTTCGCTGTCGCTCCAATGCCGCATAGAAGTAGAGTGGGAGCAGGTAACAACACCCACAACTCCCGAAAGTGCCTGCATCGGAATTGCCAATATAGATTGGTAGCTCATAGAACTAAGAGCCTTTCTCCAAACAGGGTCTGCGATTGATCCGACATCATCAACTTGCAGCGTTTCTAGACGCAAGACAGTTTTTCCTAAAGCACCGAAGTCAGAAGCTTGATAGCGACCTGTTAAATCCGGAAGTTGGGGGAGGCGAGATTCTTTAATAATTTCCCAGAAAGGTTCCTCCCCGTCGCAGCGATACCAGCTAAAGTTGCAACGATCGATCTGCATGAAAGCCCGGATTTCTTGGACGGCGACAGCAATAATGCTGTCGAAATCGAGGGAATTGCGGATTTGAGTCGTGAGGTTGTTGAGCAATTTTTCTCGCTCGGCCTGCTGTCTGAGTCGGGCTTCCGATCGCCTCAAGGCAATTTCTCCCCGCTTGCGATCGGTAATGTCTTCGGTGACAGCTAATAGATATTGCGGTTTGCCATCAGCATCGAGTATTGCTGTTTTCTTGGTATGAAATATCCGCGTTTCTCCCTGCCTCGTTTCAACCTCTTCTTCGGCGATTTCTACAATTTGCCCGTTGTTGAGCACTTCCCGGTCTTTGGCGGTGAAAAAATCAGCTTGTTCTGTTGGGAAAAAGTCGTAATCATTTTTGCCAATCACTTCTGGTGCACTGAAACCGAGCAACTCTTCGGCTGCTGGGTTCCACAGTACAAATCGCAGTTCTTGGGCATCCTTGGCAACCACTCCTACGGGTATGGTTTTGAGTACGGACTCCATAAACTGCTGGGCGTGTAGGAGTTCTGCTTCTGCCTGTTTGCGATCGCTAATATCTCGGACGTTGGCAATGATGCTGAGATTACCGTTGAGATGAATTCTGGATAGGGCAATTTCTGCATCAAAAGTTGAACCGTCCTTGGGACGCCTCGCTTTCCATTCCACGCGACCTGTTTCGCCGGCTAATACTCTTTCCCAAAGTTCTCCCATTTGTTCAATGGGATTGTCGCCACTTGAATAGTCCTTTTTAATTGATAATTTTGTTGCTTGTTCTGGAGTAACTCCGTACATTTCTAACATTCGATTATTGAAATCGAGAATATTTCCTTCTAAATCGTGAATCAAGATAGCATCGTAGACATTGTTAAATATGGTTCTCAAGTTTTGCTCGGAAACTTGTAGCGCTGCTTCTGCCTGTTTGCGATCGCCAATTTCTTGTTCTAATTGCGTGACTGCTTGGGAAAGTTCGGCCGTGCGATCGCTCACTCTGTCTTCTAGCTCGACTGCTGCTTGCCGCAGTGCTGCTTCGGCCGCTTTGCGATCGGTAATATCGATCGCCGTGCCGAATAGTTTTACCACCTTGCCGTTCAAATCGGTTTCGGCTTTGCCCAGAGCGTTCACGTGTCGCAGCGTGCCGTCGGGACGGTAAAGGCGAAAGTCAAACTCAAAAGGGATGCCTGTTGCGAGTCCCTGCTGCACTTGAGTTTGCCACAGTTGCAAATCTTCTGGATGAATCAGAGCTACCTGTTCGGCTATGTTGGGCGCGATGGGGGCCGGTTCGAGCCCGAAGATGCGGAAAAGTTCTTCCGACCAAGTGAGGGTTTCGGTGGCTGCGTCAAGTTCCCAATTGCCGACATGGGCGAGTCTCTGGGCTTCTTTGAGCTGTCGCTGGCTGTTGCGGATGGCGGTTTCGGCAACTTTGCGATCGGTAATGTCGAGCAAAACGCCGCAAAATATTATTTCGCCGTTCTCGCTGCGGGTGGGCATAGAGTCGCCCTGCCACCAGCGAATCTCACCGTCGGGCTTGACTAACCGCCCTTCGTAGTGCCAGGGACAAAGGTTTTCTACGGCTTCGTTGACGGAAGCGAGGTGGCTTTCCGAGTCTTCGGGGTGGATGCGAGAAATGAATGTATTTAAGTCTCGCGTCATTTCTGCTGCTGTAACGCCCGTGAGATCGAAGATGCGATCGCTAACGTAGTCAACTTGCCAAACTCCGTCCCGGTTGCAAAACTGGAACAGAGCTCCGGGGATGGTGCCGGCGATGGTCCGGAACCTGGCTTCGCTGGCCGTGAGGGCGGCAAAAGTCTGGCGCAGTTCTGCCGTGCGTGCTTCTACTCTGCGCTCTAGTTCTGCGTTGGCGTGTTGTAAGGCTGCTTCTGCTCGCTTGCGATCGGTAATGTCGGTTGCTGTACCGGTGGTGCCGAGGAAGTTTCCGGTTTCGTCGTAGAGGGCAATGGCGTTAAACATTAAATGTTTCATGCTGCCGTCTTTGGCGATTTGGGTGGTTTCGTACTGGAAAATTGATTCTCCGACCATCAGGCGGGCGAAAACTTCTAAATCTTTCAGGCTTTGTTCTGGTGTCACAAAGTCTGAGAACGGCCGACCGATCATTTCTTCTGGTTCGTAACCGTAGATATACTTAACTGCTGGGTTGACGAAGGTGTAACATCCTGAAGCATCTACCGACCAAATCATGTCTTGGGATGTTTCTACCAGGCTGCGGTATTTGGTTTCGCTGGCTTTGACGGCTTCTTCTGCTTGTTTGCGTTCCGTCATGTCGCGGGAGACGCCGACAGTCATTGCAACTTGGCCGTCTTGATTGCGGATGGGTGTTTTGACGGTGCTGAACAGTCGCACTTCTCCGTCGTAGCGCGTCACCGGTTCTTCGGAAATGTGCAAAGTCTGTCCAGTTTCAAAAACGAAGGCGTCATCTTTGATGTACTGGAGAGTATTGTCGGGATCGGCGAAAGGTGCGTCTACGATGCCTTGAAGTTTCTCTTCAGTCATGCCGTAATAGTCGCGGAATGCTTGATTTGCCCAAACAATTTTGGATTTGGGGCCTTTGACTAATACCATATCGCCGATCGAATCGAGAATTTGGTGATATTTTTGCTCGCTGTCGCGGAGTTTCTGCTGCGCGGATTCGATTTCTGCTATTTGCCTCTGGGTTTGCAAGTGCAGTTCGGCTTGGTAGATGGCAAGTGCTAAATGGTCTCCTACTTGTCTTGCAAATTCGATTTCGTCTTCTTGCCACTGGCGGGGTTGACCGCAGGAGTGAATGCACAGCAATCCCCACAGGTGTTGCCCTTGCAGCAGCGGTACGACTAAGTTGGCTCGGATTTGAAACCGCTTGAGGATTTTGACGTGGCACGGGTTTAACCGGGCTTTGTAGATGTCCGTGACAGCTTGAACGTAACCTTGGGCGTAGTTGGCTGCAAATTGTTCGCCGAAGCAGTAGTCGCGGACTCTTGCTCCCAAAGATGGGCTGTATAGGGGAAGTACGTCTTCGGAGACTACTTCGCCCTCGTTCCATTCGGATTCGGGAAGAAAGCGGTAGATGATGACTCGATCGGCATTTAGGAGTTGCCGAACTTCGGTGGCTGTGATTTTGAATATTGTTTCTAAGTCTAGGGATTCACGAATTTTGCTAATAACTCCCATCAGCGCTTGCAGCTTTTTGAACCAGGTTTGAGACTGCGTTTGTCTTTCTAGGTGAGCTAGTTTCTCGCGCAGGTTGGTTACTTCGTGATACAGGTATTCATGAAACATAATGCTTTTTCTTTAGTTATTTTGCCGTTTGGTATCGAGGTTGATGGCATCTCAATAGCGCTCTGCAACTTGAGTCTGGTAACTCAAAAAGGCAAAGGACATATTTTCCTCCTTCTGCTACCACTTAGCAGCTACTCAGGCTGCATTTCCGTATTTTTTCTAGATTGGGAAATCAATCGAGCATAGTAGGTTCCGTACATTTACTGAAAAAAGGCAGAAATTGCTACGTCATAAGTTGTCAATTATTGAGAATAATGCTAAGCAAATTTACACATAAACTCGGTTTTTTTAACGTAATTAAGTCAGGGAAGCTCCGAAAGTGGAACGAACAAACCCGGTTCCATTGCGCGATCGGCAGGAGCATCTCTGACTAATTTTGACATTTTTTGGCTCGCCTTCGGTTGCAATTGTCACCTTTTTATTATTACCGAAAACTCTAGCAAGGATTTCTTTGTTTTGGCGAGCGAATATCCTGTTGGGTTCGCCTCTATTAAAATTTGTTTAAACTTAGATCGTCCCCTTTTCTATAGCTTTAAGTAATGCTTGATTTATCTCTACTAAATTAGATTTTTTACAGCCTTTAGGGTAACCAGAGGTTTGAGATATTTTCCCTTGCATTCTCATTTTTTTATGTAATGAATAGAAAATTTTTTAATGATTAAAATTCACCGAATCAGAGGTTAGTTTTCGGTCAAACAGTTAAGGTAGTTGCAGGCTATGGTTAAATTGGCTCAACTCAAAGACGATTTCCTACCGCAACGGCCCCGAACGCGCGTTCGATAGCTTCGCACGCGCGGAGACTGTTTGCCGGATTTTTGTGATTTTTGACAAGTGTAAAAATTTTAAATAATACAAATATTTAGGGTATCACATTTTTGGGTAAAGTAAAGGTATTTCAAGCTGGATCAATAGAAAGGGCGATCGCGACGATTAAAGTGGGGGCAAAGTAATGATAAATTTCGTATAAACTCATATTTCACTTTTTAGCTTAAAGTGCCACCGTGTAGTTGGGCAATCGGCTCGCGAGGGAGAGATAAACGAAAACCGACTGCTTCTGCTGTTGGTTTAGTCGTAAAGAAAAGATGGCAGGTTTTTGCTTTAATTTCTAGAGAAACTCTGATGGTATTGTCGCGCAGACCAAGTTCAAATGCTTTTGCCAATTTTTGCGTTCTTACCAAATTTTTGAGAGTAAATTTTATGTTTATCGATCGGTTCCTTTCTGCCATTTCTCTGCTTGTGAAATACAGCCTCACAAGCATATCCATGATATTTACCAAAGCGCAGTTAAAATCCGAGAAGCGCACTTTCGAGAGACCGATCGCCCTGTCATACTCAATATAAATTATTATATTGAAGTGGCGAGCGGGCTGCTGCGATCGCCGAACTGCTACAAGCTTAAGAAGCAGTTTTCAATATTGCCTTCGCTTCCTCAATATTTTGGGCAACCACTTTGCCCGACTCGATAAAGGCTGCTCTTTCCCTATCGCTGAGTTCGAGTTCCACTACCTGTTCGACTCCCTGATCTCCCAAACGACACGGAACTCCCAAACATATATCTTGCACGCCGTATTCGCCGTGCAAATAAACGGAGCAAGGCAACAGTCGTGACTGATTGAGTAAGATTGATTCTACCATCAAACAGGCAGAAGATGCGGGTGCAAAATAAGCACTACTAATCTTCATCAATCCGACAATTTCTGCGCCACCGTGGCGAGTTCGCTGTACGATTCGATCGATCGCCCCAGCATCCATAAGTTGATTAATGGGAATACCGTTGACAGTAGAATAGCGTGGCAAAGGAACCATCAAATCGCCATGAGAACCGATGACAGTTGCATTAATTTCAGCATTTGAAACGCCCAATTCCATGGCAATAAAAGTTTGAAAGCGGGCGGAGTCGAGAACTCCCCCCATACCCATGACTCGGTGTTTGGGCAAATCCACAGCTTCCCATGCTAAATAAGTCATGATATCTAGGGGATTTGTGATTACGATTAAGATTGCTTCGGGAGAATGCTCGATCGCCTGTTTTGATGCTTCCGTGACAATTCGAGCATTAATTTTAATTAAATCTTCCCGATTGATACCGGGTTTGCGCGGAATTCCGGCGGCAATTACTATGATATTTGAGTTGGCTGTATCTGTATAATCATTTGTACCGACAATTTGGCGATCGTGGCGTTCCACTCCCCTGGCTTCCATCAAATCTAAAGCAACGCCCTGCGGCCAACCCTCCACAATATCTAGCAATACTACATCTGCCAGATTTTTCTCAGCAATTCGCTGGGCTAAGGTACTGCCCACTTTGCCTGCACCAATAATTGATACGCGGTTTGATGGAGAATTCATTGGATTTTAGATTTTAGATTTTAGATTTTAGCAATCAGCTTAATTGGGGAAAGGTGCGCGGTGTGCACCCTTCGCTACATTAAGAGCCGTGATGTTTAGTTTTGGTGACTTACTTAAAATCTTCGAGTTGATCTACCCGCAGCCAAATATTGGGAGTGGGAACTTTGCCAAATTTGACGAAGGCATAGTCGCCTCGAACATCCATCACTTCGCCCTTTGTTTCAAATATATACGAGGAAAAGCGCTGGTCGCTGGCTTTGGCTTCTACACTGTTTTCCAATTTTTCGCGTACAGCGCGAACTATACTGCCTTTCTTGATTGCCATAACTTGCTTTGTTTAGTTTAAAAAACTATACAAATTTTAATCTAGATTTGGCTTGAAAGTCACTCTGGGATTGAAATCGCTACTAAACAAACGAAGTCCGCCTACGCGGACTAAGGAATAAAGGGGTGCGATTCGTGGGGTAAATCTAAAATCTAAAATCTAAAGCCTAAAATCCATTGACTGCTTCCTATGTCTGACAAATGGGGCAAAAATGAGTCGATCGCCCTGCTAATTTTATACGTTCGATGGTTGTGGAGCAAGTGCGACAGGGTTGACCGGCGCGATTGTACACCCAAGCGACGCCGCCGTAGTTGCCGTTGACACCTTGGACGTTGAGAAAATTGCTAAAAGTGGTGCCGCCGGATGCGATCGCCTTCTGTAAAACTTGAATAATAGCTGTATGGATGCGCCCAATTTGCTCTGCCGTCAAATCCGCGCACAGAGTTGTGGGCATCACTCCCGACAAAAACAAAGTTTCGTCTGCGTAAATATTGCCCAAACCAGCTATCAGTGACTGGTCTAGCAAAGCTGTTTTTATGGGTCGCGCCCGCCGGTGCAGCTTGCGGGCCAAATATTCTGTTGTAAACTCGTCTGAAAACGGTTCGGGGCCTAAGAGTTTCAGACCGATAACTGTGCTGGAAACCTCGGTTTCTTCAGGCACGTACCACATTTGCCCGAAGGTGCGCTGGTCTACAAACCGCAATTCTTGGTTTCCTTCAAAGAATAGCCGCACTCGCGCGTGTTTTTGCAGGGGTTCGGATCTGTTCACCCACAGCAGTTGTCCGGTCATCCGCAGGTGAACGCCCAACCAGCCGGCTTTTGAAGGAAGGAGGAAGGAAGAAGGAAGAGGGGAAGAGCTTGGAGTTCGATCCCTAAATTCTCCCCCTTTCCGTTTCTCTCTTTCTCCTTCTGGGAATTGAGATAGTTCTGCCAGGAGGTATTTGCCGCGTCTGTACCAGCGGGCGATCGACTTTCCTTTGAGTTTTGTCAAAAAATCGGTCGCAGATATTGAGCGGGCGATCGTGCTGTTTAACAACACCTCCCCGCCCAACATTTCTCGATCGAGGGTTGCTTGATTCAAACCCCGGCAAATAGTTTCAACTTCTGGCAGTTCTGGCACAATTAGCGCTGTTCTGTTCCTTGACCTTGAGGCGAACCTTCGACGGTACCGGGCACTTCGGCGCCGGGTTTGCTGTCCGTCGAAGTTTTCGGCTGCGAGGGGGCTCCTCCGCTGCCGGTTTTCCGAGTTTTCTCGTCGAGCGTGGTTTGTTTGCCGCCGGAGGCTACAGCAGTCGCTGTTTTCGCTTTTGCTTTGGGTGCTGCCACTTCCACTAATTCGCTTTCGGCGTAGTTGTTGGTGTTGACGCCTGCATAATTTACGGTGTTAAAGCGAACGATAACTGGGTATTTAATGCCGCTTTGGTCTACCGTAGCAACGGTGCCCACTTCTTGATACCAGTAGGATTCTTTGCGGAGAATCCGGACTGTTGAACCGCGTTGAACCATGAGCTTTTTTTCCTTTGCGATGAATAAACGGATCAAGCCATTTTTTTTACTCTAGTCGATCGCGCGGCGCATTTAAAGTCTGCAACGAATTTTTTACCTCCCACGCCGTTTTTTGTCTGCTGTTTGTAAAGAAAAGTAAATACTTTGGTAGGGCGATCGCTGGGGTTGCAAAATAAATAAACCCACATTATCCGTCAAATAAAACCAGTCCGAGCGAGTTGAAAACAAACTTTACAAATAGTTGTGAATTGCTACAGTTAAATGTTCTGCGAAATTCTGATAAGTAATGACTGGACTTCACGCAACAGTAATACTCGCGATCAGTGCTGACGGTAAAATAGCAGATGCAGTACGATCGCCCGCGAGATTCGGTTCTGCCAACGACAAAGCCCACCTCGAACAGCAAGTAGCAGCAAGTGACGCCGTTTTGTTCGGCAACGGCACTTTACAGGCTTATGGGACGACGATGAGAGTGATTTCGCCGGAATTGGTCAAACAGAGGGAACAGCAACGGAAGCCCCCACAACCGGTGCAAATTGTGTGTTCGCGATCGCCCCAATTTGACCCCAACTTGCGATTTTTCCAGCAACCGGTACCTCGGTGGCTGCTGACGGGGCAAGACAGTAGGCACACGGCATTGCCATCTCCCTACCCGATGACAAACAGTAAGTTCGATCGAATTATCTATGCGAAAACCGCAGGTGGAGAGATTGATTGGATTGATGCGTTTCCACAGCTAGCAAGCTTCGGTATCAAACGCTTGGCGATTCTGGGCGGGGGAAAACTGGTAGCGTCTGTGCTGGCTGCAGGCTTGGTAGACGAACTTTGGCTGACGGTGTGTCCGTTAATTTTGGGCGGCGCTGATGCACCGACGGCTGTTGAGGGAGAGGGTTTTTTGGCGGATGTAGCGCCGAAATTGGAGCTTTTGGCGCTTAAACAGGTGGGACAAGAGGTATTTTTGCATTATCGGGTCGATCGAACTAACTGAAGCTCAAACGTACTCCGAGACTAGGGTTTGACGATTAAGCCCTCCGATCCCCCCTAGCCCCCCTTAACAAGGGGGGAACCGGAGGCGCTCAAAGTCCCCCTTCTTAAGGGGGATTTAGGGGGATCGGGTTTCGGACAAAAGCGACATTTGTCAGGTTTCAAGGTTCAGTTGACACCAGTTGCCATTCAGCTTTCCCAGCGATCGAATAATTGTATTAACTTAAATGAAGTTCGATCGCTCTACGCTCAAATCTCCCTATGCTGAAACAGCCAAAACCTGAATATTCTGTAGCCTGGATTAGCAAAATAGGCGAAATCCCGCAAGCGTCGTGGGATGCCTTGGCGATGCCACTAAAAACTCCTTTTCTGGAATGGGATTGGCTGAACAATCTCGAAGTCTCCGGCAGTGCGACAGGTAAAACCGGTTGGCTACCGCATCACTTGACTGTGTGGCGAGACAAACAGTTGATTGCTTGCGCGCCACTTTATGTCAAAAGTCACAGTTACGGGGAATTTGTATTCGATAATCAGTGGGCAGATTTAGCTCAACGTTTGGGTGTTCAATATTATCCCAAATTGATGGGCATGACGCCGTTTACTCCGGCTGAAGGCTATCGGTTTTTGATTGCCGAGGGGGAAGATGAAGACGAGTTAACCGGAGTAATGGTAAGCGCGATCGACCATTTTTGCGATCGCCACAATATCTCCGGTTGCAATTTCCTTTATGTCGATCCAGAATGGCGCGAAAGAATGGAACGCCACGGTTTCAGCAGTTGGCTGCACCACAGCTATATTTGGCAAAATCAAGGCTATCAAAATTTTGACAATTATTTAGGCGCATTTAATGCCAACCAGCGCCGCAATATCAAACGCGAACGCAAAGCAGTTGACCAAGCTGGTTTGTTGGTAAAAACGCTGACTGGCGATGAAATTCCCCAAGCTATGTTTGCTCAAATGTATGCTTTTTATGAGAATACTTGCGACAAATTTGGTTGGTGGGGAAGCAAGTATCTGACTAAGCGATTTTTTGAACAGTTGCACCACAATTATCGCGATCGAGTTTTATTTGTAGCCGCCTACGACAAGGAAGATGAGAGACAGCCGGTGGGTATGTCTTTTTGTTTGTATAAGGGCGATCGACTGTACGGGCGTTATTGGGGCAGTTTGCAAGAAATAGACTGTTTGCACTTCGATGCTTGTTACTATACGCCGATCGAATGGGCGATCGATCGGGGCATCCAAAGCTTCGATCCCGGTGCCGGCGGACGGCACAAAAAACGGCGCGGCTTTCCAGCTACGCCCAATTATAGTTTGCACCGATTTTATAACAACCGTCTGGCCCAAATTCTCAAGTCTTATATCGGTCAAATCAACGAAAGAGAACAGGAAGAAATTGATGCAATCAACGAGGATTTACCTTTTACTAAGTTACCTCCGTTGTTACTCGGCGATTGACGGTTGACTGGGAATTTGGAATGGGAAATAGGGAATTAGTAACAGCCCAGCGGTGTCAACATAATACTAAAACCCTGTGTATATCTCGTTTGTATCGAAGTTTCGATCCCCCTCGCATCCCCCTTAAGAAGGGGGACTTTGAATGCTCTTCCCCCTTTATTAATGGGAGTTAGAGGGGACGTAAGAATACTCTTGTCTCTCCCTTATTAAGGGGGGTTAGGGGGGAGCGAAACTCAACTATAAACGATATTTATTATGGATTTTAGTCTTAAGTTGACACGAATGGTAACAGTCAACCATCAACCGTCAACCGTCAACCAATTAACCTAATTCAAAATTACCTTGCCATCTTCCTGAATTTCCAGCGATTTTGTATCAGCGGCCACCTCAGTTGTCGCGCCGAAACTGACTTGCAACATTCCCGGCATCGCGGTTACTTGGGGGCGAACCAGCAGCAATCCGCCGTCTGGGCGCTGGTAAGTGAGGGTGATTGGCACTGGGAGGGCTTGAAGCAAAATTTCTGATTGTTCGCCCAGAGTGCGCGGCTGGGTAACGCCTACGATTTGATAATTGATGACAGCATTGGTGGTATTCACCAGTTTAATTACTATCCCGCCTTCGGCAGGCGTAACTCGCGCACTGGGCATTGGGAAGCGGGGAGGCGCATCTGTGGGTGTAGATGGCATCCCGCTGAGGCCCGGACTCGCAGCCGGAGTTGGTTCACTGACGGGCTCTTCAGTGGCTGCGGGAGTCTCTGCGGGTTGGGAAACGGGTTTTCCTTGTTGGGGCGGTGGGCCGCCGGCTTGGGAAAGTGTTGCGAGACTAACGAGTAAACCTCCGCAGGTGGCTGCTAGCAAGCTGATTTTTTTTAACGGTAGATTGTGGCGAAACATAAATAACTCCTCACAAGTTCGATCGAGGTTTTCCAACAACGTTTATGTTAATCTATGGCGGAAATGAATTTTAATAGCTGGGTTTGGACACGAGGTAGGAAGAATAACGGTTTGAGGGGTAGATTTTTTTTAAACCGCAGAGGAAGAGAGGAAGAGAGGAAGAGGGGAAGTTTTAAAGACGGAATTGTTCTGATTTGTGGGCGGGGAGGGTGACGGTAACGGCGGTACCTCGCTCGACTTGGCTGTCAATGCGGATTTGGCCGCGGTGATTTTCGACAATTGCTTTGGCGATGGCTAATCCTAAACCGGAACCAGCGGCGCTGCGGTGGGTGCGGGCGGGGTCTGCGCGGTAGAATCGATCGAATAAATGCGGCAGGGCTTCTGCGGAAATTCCGATGCCGGTGTCTGTTACTTTTATTTGCAGCGCTGGATGTAACATTGGCGAATTTCTTTTGTTTTTAGCTGCCACCTCCAATTCTACTTGAATTTGACCGCCAGAGGGGGTGTACTGCACCGCGTTGCTGACGAGATTGGTAAAAAGTCGGGCTAGTTGATCCCAGTCGCCCAACAGTGTAAAGTTGTCCTCAGCGTTGGGCAGATCGACAATTTCCAAAGAAAGAGAGAGATTTTGGGTAGTGGCGATCGCCTGTTGTTCTTCAATTACCTCCATCAGCAAAGCATCGAGAGGAACCTCAATCCACTGCTGCTGCACGATACCGCTATCTTGTCTGGCTAAAAACAGCAAATCGTCAACCAAGCGCCCCAAACGGCGCGTGAGACGTTCGATAACTTGTAGCTGTTGATGCTGCTGCGGTTCGATATCCGGTTCCGCCAAAGCTACTTGGACGTTAGTTTGAATAGTGGCGATCGGATTTCTGAGTTCGTGAGAAGCATCAGCAGTAAACTGTTTGAGACGCCCGTAAGATTCCCGCACAGGTTTCATAGCCAATCCCGACAGCAGCCAGCCAATAGCTGCAACGCAAATTAGAGTTAAACTCGCGCCCAAAATCAAATCGAGAATTAATTGGCGGATGGGTTTTGTCACTTCAAACCAAGGATGGCTGACTCGCAAATATCCCAGAACTTGGCGGCCGCTTTGTACTCGCTGCGTTACTTGTCTGAGGGAATAGTTTTGATCGGACTGTAACTTATTATTAATTATCCAAACTGTTTCGCCGGTACGGTTAGCGTGAATGGGAATATTCAGCGGTTCCGATAATGTAGACCACAGCAATTCACCCGTAGGACTGAACCATTCTAAATCAATGTGGTCGTCTTCTACTGCATCGGTGCTATCTCGAAAACTCGCTTGAATATTAACTTGCAATTTAATTTTATCTGTGGTATTGGGAAAAGTTAGCGGTTCGATAACGAGAGTTCGCTCTATTACTTCTACAACATGATTGAGAGTGTCATCAATGCGATCGATCAAAGTATTGCGGACGTAGAAATAGAAACCAGTGGCGAATACAAGTAACAATACAGCAGTAACGGCTGTGTACCAAATAGCGAGGCGGCGGCGAGTAGCTTGGAACATATTACGAAGGAAGTTCGGCAACTGATTGTGTAATAGCTTCAACAGATTTAACCGATTTAATAACTATAACCTTCTTCACTTCTTCTCTTCCTTCGTGTCCTAGCGCTTAGGCGGTTCGTTTAAAAAAAACCTTCTTAGCCAATGATCCAAAAAAACTATAACAATATTCCATTATTAATACTTCAGACAGATGTCGAGTTAGCTGTCAGCCTGGTAGTCTACTCGCTAAACTTTTTAGGTAGAAAGCCTGTGAATAAATTTTTATTTCGAGCTGCGATCGGGCTATTAATGGCATTTTTTGGAGCAATCACCTATTTTACAAACGACGTACAAAATCCGGTAACTGGAGAGAGACAGCGGGTGCAGCTTTCTCCCCGCCAAGAGGTAGTTTTGGGATTGCAGGCGCGAGATCAAATGGCCGCCAAGTATGGGGGGCTTTATCCCAGCCAGAGTATTCAGCAGTATGTCGATCGAGTAGGAGAACGAGTTGTCAACGGTTCGGCCGCGAAACAAGCGGGTTATCCGTTTGAATTCCACCTGCTGCGAGACCCCGAAACTGTCAATGCTTTTGCTTTACCGGGGGGACAAGTTTTCATTACGGCGGGGCTGCTGCGGCGGCTGAATTCCGAGGCTCAGTTGGCTGCTGTACTGGGGCACGAGAGCGGTCACGTTGTGGCGCGCCACGCTGCGGAACACTTGGCAAAACAGCAGTTGGGCAGGGCTTTGGTAACGGCGGTTGGGGTGGCTACTAGCGACGATCGCGGTGGGGGCCAGCAGGCTGCATTAATTGCTCAAGCTGTCAATCAAGTGGTCGGTTTACGGTACGGTAGATCGGATGAACTTGAGAGCGATCGGCTCGGTTTTCGGTTTATGACGGAGGCGGGTTACGATCCGAGAGGTATTGTTGAGGTAATGCAAATTCTCGGTGCTGCTAGGAAGGGCGAAGCGCCGCCGGAGTTTTTGAGTTCTCACCCAAACCCCGAAAACCGAGTTCAAAAGTTGCAAGCTTTAATCGCGCAAAATTACCCTAACGGCGTTCCAGCTAATTTGGTGTCTGGACGCGAAGAGTTTGCTAAGAATTTGTCTGGCGGTTAGGAATAATTGCATAGGGCTTTACAAAAGTTATTACTAAAGGCGGATCTAAGTTCGGCTGGGAGTTGGCACGATCGACTTAATGAGCGATCGAGCAATTTGAAAGTTGAAAACCATGATCGAATCTTGGATGATTATCGGCGGCGTGACTTTCTCAGTCGCGTTTGGTACTCTGTTTTTTAAACTCCGCGATATTAACTGGGCTGTCAAACTTCAAAGACCGGATTGGATGTTTTTTGAGCCTGCTATCCCGTTAATTTGGACGGTAATTTTTGCTTGCGGGGCAGGCAGCGCTACTTTCGTGTGGGAACAGGAGCCAGGGAGCCTTAAAACTTGGCTGTTGATGGCTTTGTACTTGCTTTTAGAAATTGTAACAGTTGCTTATATTCCTGCTACTCTCAGAGCCAAAAGTCTCAAAGTAGGGACGATTTTGGGAGGGGCTGGCGAGATTTTGGGAGTTGTGCTGGCGTTGGCTGTTTTGCCGATTTCTCAAACGGCCGCTTTGTTACTTTTGCCTTACGCGATTTGGGGTGCGATCGGCACTTATACTACTTGGGAAATGATTCAATTAAACCCAGAAGCTGCATAAATAGTCGGTGTTCTTCGGCGCACCCTACATACAATACCCCTCTTCTCTTCCTTCGTGTGCTTAGCGTCTTCGCGGTTAGTAAAAAAAGCATTGTTAATAATAGCAAATCCGTGCTAGCGGGTTAACCCACCCGATAAAGTGAGGAAATCCGCTTAACATTGTCTGCGTAGTTAATGAGAAAATAGATGAATAAAACTGCTTTAAATCAAAGGATGACAGTTATCAATGGCTATTAAAGACCAGCCCCAAACACCTCGTTTTCGACAAATTAGCAATGTCTTGTTATTGCTCTCAAGTTTGTTTTTGCTGGCGAATATCTTTTTACCGAATTTGTTCGGTCCCCAAATTCCGCAAGTGCCTTACAGCTTGTTCGTCCATCAAGTACAAGAACAAGATGTAGTCCGAGCTTCGGTAGGCCAAAATGAAATTCGCTACCAACTCAAAGGCGAAGGTGACAAACCCGGTCAAGTCCTGTCAACTACGCCAATTTTTGACCTGGAACTGCCTAAACTTTTGCAAGAAAAAGGCGTTGAATTTGCGGCTACTCCGCCTGCTAAAAATGGCTGGATCGGCAGTGTTTTAAGCTGGGTAGTTCCGCCGCTGATTTTTGTGGCGATTTTTCAATTTTTCATGAACAGGCAGGGTGGCGGGCCACAGGGTGCGCTCTCGCTCGGCAAAAGCAAAGCTAAGGTCTATGTAGAAGGCGAATCGGCGAAAATTACTTTTGCTGATGTGGCTGGAGTAGAAGAGGCTAAAACTGAATTAGTCGAAGTTGTTGAATTCCTGAAAACTCCTGACAGATTTACGGCAATTGGCGCGCGAATTCCGAAAGGCGTGTTGTTAGTCGGGCCTCCGGGAACTGGCAAAACTCTGTTAGCTAAAGCAGTGGCTGGTGAAGCTGGCGTGCCGTTTTTTAGCATCTCCGGTTCGGAGTTTGTGGAACTGTTTGTAGGTGTTGGTTCTGCAAGAGTTAGAGATTTATTTGAGCAGGCTAAGAAACAGGCTCCTTGTATTATTTTCATTGATGAATTGGACGCCATCGGCAAATCCCGCAGCAGTAACGCTAGCTTCGGTGGGAATGACGAACGCGAACAAACTCTCAATCAACTGTTAACTGAAATGGATGGTTTTGCGGCGGGCAATACTACGGTAATTGTGCTGGCTGCAACTAACCGCCCAGAAAGTTTGGATGCTGCTTTGTTGCGCCCTGGCCGTTTCGATCGCCAAGTTTTAGTCGATCGCCCGGATTTATCCGGCCGCGAAGCAATTTTGAACATTCACTCTCAAAAAGTGAAGTTGGGCCCGGATATTGACTTGAAGGCGGTCGCCACTCGCACCCCCGGTTTTTCGGGCGCAGATTTGGCAAATTTGGTCAATGAAGCTGCCTTGCTAGCTGCTCGGAACAAGCGCCTAACTGTAGCTCAGGAAGACTTTTATGAGGCGTTTGAGCGCGTTGTCGCTGGCTTGGAAAAGAAAAGCCGGGTGCTCAACGAAAAAGAGAAAAAGATTGTGGCTTACCACGAAGTCGGGCATGCGATGGTGGGTGCTGCGATGACTGGCGGCGGCGAAGTGTCAAAAATCTCGATCGTCCCGCGCGGTATGGCTGCACTGGGTTACACGTTGCAAGTACCGACTGAAGACCGTTTCTTGTTGGATGAATCGGAATTGCGGGGTCAAATTGCGACTTTGTTGGGCGGGCGATCGGCTGAGGAAGTCGTGTTTGGTAGCATTACTACTGGCGCTTCAAATGACTTGCAAAGGGCGACCGATCTAGCTGAACGGATGGTGACAACTTACGGGATGAGTAAGGTTTTGGGGCCTCTAGCTTACGATCGAGGTCAACAAGCAATGTTCCTCAATGACGGTATGGGAAATGCCCGCCGCGCTGTCAGTGCTCAGACCGCTGAGGCGATCGACCAAGAAGTGAAGGAAATTGTCGAAACTGCACATCAGCAAGCTGTGGATATTCTCAAAGCAAATCGAGAGTTGTTGGAAACAATTACGCAGAAACTGTTGGAAACTGAGGTGGTGGAAGGTGACGCACTTCGCGAATACCTCCGTCAAGTGCGGCCTTTAGATAAGGTTGTGGCTTCAGTTTAATAGGGTTTAATTAAACCGCAGATGAACGCAGATGATTCCAAATCATCTGCGTTTTGTGATCGTAATCCACGATGAGCCGACTTAAACAGACAACGGCAAACGGACAAATCTGCGTTTGTGCGATCGCAAGTAATCGTATTGAGGGAGAGCAATCACAGGGCGCTCTCCCTGATACTCAAATCAAAATAAATTAGCACTGACATCTCACGAATTAGCTGCAAAAACGAAGAGCAATCGCATGAAACCAATGCAGCAATTACATTATGATTGGTCTGGCGATCGAGTTGGGCTGATAAAAGGCTAATGGCAAGACTCTATTATCGAGGCATGGCAGAAGAAAACGGTAAACCCAAAATGGGACGCAGCGCGAGGCTACTGGGAGTCAGACACGGTACTGACATTGATGTTGAGCAAGTCCCCAAAGACTGGTTGGATGAACAAGGTTATTTACTACCAGAAACAGAGCGCAAGTCTTCAGAGGAGTCTGTCACTGTAGCCATTAGAAACACAAAAGGAATGTCTGTATCCCTCTCTATCGAAGGCTTACCACCATCCCGCAAACCCCCAAAATTTGGCGGAACAGGAAAAGATCCTCTTTGGCAGATTGACGACAGCAAGATCGTCGGAGATATTGAAGCTGTGCAAGATAGTCCAACTCATGTCAGTATTTTGCCAAGCGCTACAATGCTTTTAGAGAAATATGAAGCAGCCCTGGCCCAGACACAGAACGAATGGGAGAAAGTTTGATAGTTTAATTTACTCAACGGGAGAACAGCAATGGTATGGGTGTTTAGCTTATCGGCTGAATGTGGCACAAAGCAATCGGAAGCACAGCAATTTGCTCAATATTTCAATAAAACTTTCTGCGTGCTCTCAAACGGTAGAGTTTCCCAATGCCGGGCAGAAATTTTTCAGGATATAGAAGAAAATTGGTGGTGTCGAGTTTGTCCAAGTGGCATCAGTGAGATTGGCATTGACACTCCAGAAAGTGCTTATTTAATGACGGAAATAGGTAGATTTCTGTATCTGCGTTTGCGGTTTGCTCCACCGTTTCGGTATGCTTTAGTTGGTATGGAAGTAGATGAGTTTAGAACCTACAGCGAATTGATTGAAGAGCCTGGCTGGGCTTTTCCTGGATTGGTTTTAGCTGAAGCTGTTTGGCAAGCAACGGGAGCATCTTCGGTTTTTCAATCGTTCAGTCTTGGATATGTTTGGAAGCCCTATGAGGGTGAAGTTTATAGACCGCTACTAGCATGACCGGACTTAAAGAACAAGCTGGATGAATTGCTGAGCGTGGGGTAATCCTTTGAGTGGAGGCATCACCCCTGACAGTAAATACCAAACTGTGCAATGTTTACAGAAATAGCGATCGCCCCTACCTATCTAATTAGTCGCTCCATACAGCGCTCGTTACAAACACACAGAAACCCGGTTGCTTCAAAACACCGGGTTTCTCCATATTGTTGCTGCATTTTCGAGCGATCAAACTCCGTTTATGTAAGCCATAACTGGAGTACCTTGCTGCTGCTGCGCCATTTCCAAAAGGCGTTGAATGCGATCCTCTGTCGGCGGGTGAGTGCGGAAAAGTGACTGCAAACCTTTAGTCGAAAAAGGATTCACAATCAGCAGCGGCGACATCGCAGGATTGCCGTGCATGGGAATTTCATGACCCAGTTTCTCCAATTTTTGCAGCGCGTTTGCTAAGCCGATCGGGTTATTGGTAATTTCCACCGCACCGCTGTCTGCTGCAAATTCCCGCGTCCGAGAAATCGCCAATTGAATTACGGTTGCTGATAGTGGCGCTAAAATGATTAAAAACAGCAAACCAAACGGATTCGCGCCTTGTCTGCTATCCCGCGTTACCGGGCCGTACAGCGCTCCAAAAGTCAGAATTCGCCCGACAAATGTAATCGCCCCAGCAATTGTGCCTGCAACTGCTTGAGTAAGGGTATCGCGGTTGCGGATGTGCGTGAGTTCGTGTGCTAAAACCCCTTCTAATTCTTCGCGCGAAAGCAGCTTGATTATCCCTTCAGTAACTGCTATTGTCGCGTGTTCCGGGTCTCTTCCTGTGGCGAATGCGTTGGGAGATTGAGTGGGAACTAGAAATATTTTCGGCACCGGAATTTCTGCTTTTTCACTCAGCGAGGCTACCATATCGTAGAGTTCGGGAGCTTCGCTGCGGGCGAGCGGCTGAGCGCGGTAAGCCATTAACGCGGCCGTGTCGGAATAGTACCAAGAGCTAAAACTTGAGAAAGCCGCTAGCGCTAAACCGATGTAAAGTCCTTGCTCGTTGCCGATTAAATAATAACTTCCTAAAACGAGAAGGCCGCTTAGGAGTCCTAAGAGAGCGGCTGTTCTGAGTTGATTTGTTCCTAGCATGGCGGGTTGAGGGCGATCGCTATTTTGATATTTTTTATCTTGTAATTAGATTTTCATATTTGCGGGCGATCGCGCCTCTATCTGCCGAAATAAGTGCAGCGGCCAATAGTAGTATTTCACCTTTTGAGTCAGAAACTGGGAATCTCTCGGGAGGCTCTCTCGCCTGCTCTCAAGAGGCGGTAGAGCCGCAGGATATGACATTTCCAGCCAGAACCTGGAAACGAGATTAAAAACAAAATAAACGCAGACAATCTTACATTCATCTGCGTTTACCTGCGTTCATCTGCGGTTGAATTCTCCAACCCTAAACCGCTTGCACTTGCTTTTCCTCAACAGCAACAGGTTCTTGATATACTGTTTGAGACTCATTAGCCAAAAACTCGGCTAATTGAGCTTCGATTTCATCGCGCACAATCTGGCGGTATTCCAGGAAATGCTCGTTGTGAGCACACACTGTTAAATAATGATCCCAAACCGCAGGATTGCGCTTGAGAATGCTGAACAAATGATGCCAAAACTTCCAGCGAGTTTTGCGCTTGACTCCCTGTCGCCACACCACAGTTAGCAGTGCTCGCAAATCGATCCAACTGGGAATTCTTGCAGGTATATTTGCTGTAGGTGCACCCAACATTAAGAAATGGCGATAAGTCCGGTCTAAATATTTCTCAGCATCGTACACTTCGCAGAATGCCTCGACATATTCGCGGGCAATATCTTCGAGAGGCCGCGTCGGAATAAAGTTCATCAAAGTAGTCTGATTAAGGTTGCCAGATTTGTCGCGCAACCGCCCTTCTTTTGCTAGTCTGTGGGACAATGCAGTGTGCGGCAAAGCTTGCAGCATTCCAAAGGTTGTGCTCGGAATGGCGGCTGCTTCGGCAAACTGGACAATCCGCTGACCGGCACCGGGTTTTTCCCCGTCAAATCCGATGATGAATCCGGCCATTACTCGCAAACCGGATTTGGCAATTAACTCTACCGATTCTATCAGAGAATTGCGGGTATTTTGGAATTTTTTCGTCATTTGCAGGCTTTCTTCATCAGGAGTTTCAATCCCTAGAAATACTGCATTGAAATTGCACGCTACCATCATATCCATCAATTCTTGGTCTTGGGCTAAATCGATGGAGGCTTCTGTGTTGAAAGTAAATGGAAATTTGTGTTCTTCTTGCCAGACTTGTAAGTCTTTTAGCAACAGTTTGACGCTGCGTTTGTTGCCGATAAAGTTGTCGTCTACCATGAACACGCCGCGCCGCCAGCCCAAGTTGTAGAGACAGTCTAATTCTGCTATCAATTGTTGGGGGGTTTTGGTGCGGGGTTTGCGGCCGTAGAGGACGATGATATCGCAGAATTCGCACTGGAAAGGACAGCCTCTGGAAAATTGAATTGACATCGAGTCGTAGGCGTCTAATTCCAGCAAATCGAAGCGGGGAACTGGGGTTGTGGTAACATCGGGTTTCACGCCGTCCGATCGATAAATTCCGCTTTTTTCGCCCCGTTGTATTGCTTCGACGAACATCGGCAAGGTGATTTCGCCTTCGTCGAGAATCAGGTAATCTATGCCCGCTGCTTGAGGTTCTTCGGGTACGGAAGTGGGGTAGGGGCCGCCGCAAGCTACGGATTTACCGCGCCGTTTTGCTTCGCGAATGATGTCTAGCAAATCTTCTTTTTGAACAATCATTGCGGACAGAATAACGAGTTCTGCCCATTCCCATTCTGCTTCTGTAATTTGTCTGATATTGCGATCGACTAACTTAAATTCCCATTCTTGGGGTAAAATAGCTGCTACCGTTACCAAACCCAGCGGTGGCAGCAGCACTTTACGATCGACTAATTCTAGGATTTTCTCGTAAGACCAAAATGTTTTCGGAAACAGCGGGTAAACTAGAAGAACTCGCATTATATGTTAAACCTCACATCAGTAAACAACTTGCGATCGGGCTGGCGTGTTTGAGAGTTCGATCGACTCTCAAGACTTCATGTTAAGGCTAAAATTACGATCTTGCACTCGATCAAATATCTGGCGAGGGGTCACACCCCCTAAGATAAACAAATATGAGCGCAATTTTTAGCTTGCAGTTCCCTGTTCAAGTTTGCAAATGCTGATATCTTATCGTATTTGACCCTTAATTGACGATAATCGCATTTAAAAAGCATGGGATTAAGGCAAAAAAGAACTGGAAAAACTTACCTTATTCGTAAGATGCGCGTCGGCGCACCCTACATATATCTCGTAAGATACACATTCCCTCTTCCCTGTTCCCTTTTCCTTCTAATTGGAATCTTTGCCCGGAATCCCGCTAGTTCTTAACATATCGGCAACTGTACCGCAGTAACTCGGGATTCCTATGCTTTCGGGATTCACCAGATTTTGATAGGTAAAATGGCGGTAGCTGATGCAAAATCTATCCCAAGCAGCCACCTGAATTCGGAACAGCCAAATAAAGAAATCCGCTAGCCAAGGTGACAGAGTTATCCGAAAAAATATGTTTTTATTCAAATACTTGCAAGCTTGTTCTACCACTTCATTAGCTGTAATCGCCGGATTTCCTAGCACAAAATGTCGCGGTTCCTCGGAAGCCGGCGGATGTTCAACTAAATAATTAACTACTTTAGCAATATCTGCGCCGTGGATGAAGTGAAAACTGCCATCTGCCTTAAACCAGCGAATCAAACCAATCCATTTTGCGACAAGTGGCAAGCCAGATGACAAGTGAGAGACGGGTTTTTCAGCGTCTCCTCCCAATACTAATGTCGGGTAAAGTGCAGTAATGGGAGGCACATTTGTCAAGGCTGACAAATGCACCATGCAGTTGTATTTTGAGCTAATATAATCTGTCCCCAGTTCCCCGGCTTCTTTGAGCAAATTGTTGTCTCTACCGAGAATGCTGGCTGTTGAAAAATAAATTACTTGCTGGCAAGTCTGTGGCGAAAGTAGTTGAATTAGCCCGAGAGTTTTGGTTACGTTAACGTCAAACACTTCTTGAGTTCCTCCCCAAGCAGTGGCCGCTAAAATTGCGACATTAATTGTTTGCAGAAGTTCGGCGTGTCGATCGATATCTCGCATATCGCCTTGTATTATATGGATGCCGGGGCGGGCTTTCCAGTCAAATTTTAATTTTTCCGGGTTGCGAACTAAGAGGTAAAGTTCGTGGTTTGTCTCTTGAATCAAAGTTTCGGCCATGTAGTGACCGATACAGCCACTTGCACCCGTCACAAAAATTTTTTTGGAGTTCATTTTGCCGCAGGGGAAGAGGGAGGATTTGACGTTTTTTCGACGGTAGGGAGACGGCATTGCGGTATCCCTACCAATATCAGATGCAATTAACCGGATTCGCTCCGATTATATAATCTTTTTCGACGGTAGGGAGACGGCATTGCCCATTGGTGTCAACGTAAGACTGAAACCCCTGATAAATCTCGCTTTTAACTGAGTCTCGATCCCCCTAAATCCCCCTTACTTTGAGAAGATTCCTGCCCCCCCTTATTAAGGGGGGCGCCAGGGGATCGAGCCCTAATCGTCAGACAGCAGACCGATACTACGTTTAACGTTAAGTTGACACGGCAATGCCCAGTGCCGTATTTCTACAAAGATCAGGTGCAATTAACCGGATTTGATCAAATTCTACTATCGAAATCAAATTAAGCAGCAACTGCAAGCAATTTGTCCGCTTGTTTTGCCGTTTCAAAGAAGAAACGCACGTTATCTTCAGGAGTTCCCGGTAATACACCGTGTCCCAAATTGAGGATGTGTCCGCGCGGGCCCGCTTTGCGAATTGTATCAAGAATTCGATCGCGAATAAACGGTTGAGAACCAAACAACACGCCCGGATCGAGATTTCCTTGAACGTTCATATTCGGGCCCAAACGCTTGCGCGCGTCGGCCATATCAACAGTCCAATCGACGCTGATGATATCAGCGCCGGATGTTGTCATGCGTTCGAGGAGGCCGGCGCTACCGGTGACTAACAGAATTAGCGGTGTGTCGGGATGGGTTTTTTTGACTTGCTCGAATACTTGTTTCTGGTAAGGTAGAGCGAAGGTATCGTAGTCCTGCGGGGACAGTTGGCCGGCCCAGGAGTCGAACATTTGCACGACTTGCGCGCCGCAGTCGATTTGATAGCGCACGTAAACTGCGATCGCATCGGCGAATTTCGACAGCAACTGATGCAGTAAAGTTGGATCGGAAAATGCCATGTTTTTGATGATGGCATAATCCTTAGAACCTTTGCCCTCAACGGCATAGGCCGCCAGCGTCCACGGCGCGCCCACAAAACCGAGCACGGTGGATTTGTTGCCGACTTCCTCGCGCAGGGATTTGAGGATGGTTTTGATAAACGGCAAGCTTTCTTCCGGGTTCAGCGGTTGCAGCGCGTCGATTTGCTGCTGAGTGCGGATGGGTGCGTGGATAATTGGGCCTTTACCTTCGGCGATGTCCATGTCGATCCCCAAACCGGGCATGGGGGTGACAATATCGGAAAACAGGATTACGCCGTCGGGTTGAAACGCGCGCCACGGCTGAAGGGAAACTTCGATCGCAACTTCGGGAATTTCGGAACGTTCGCGAAACGAGGGATACTTTTCTCGCAAATCTCGATAAGCCTTCATGTAGCGGCCGGCTTGGCGCATCATCCACACGGGCGGGCGGTCTAGGGTTTCGCCGCGGGCTGCCCGCAACAACAAGGGAACTTCATTTAATGCCGACATTTTAACTTTTCTCTACCTTAGATATTTCAATGCCTTTGGTAGCTTACCACTGTGCGATCGTCCTTTTTGACAAAATAGTTGTGTGTACAAATGTGTATTTTGTCATTGCCAAAGAAAGTGAGGCGATGGCCGCAGATCGACTCGTATATAAAGGACTGTATAAGTCCTGTGTATAGGCTCAGAAACCCGGTTTCTTCGTAGAAACCGGGTTTCTGATTCCGCCCTACACTTTGACCTACTTACCTCGTCACACAAACTCCGCCCACCACTACCCGACATTGATCTCGGTCCGCATCGAATCTACTATCATTCCGCCTCGCGGAGTCTAAATCTCTAGTCCGTGAATTGTAGTAATAATCTCCCGCCGGAAACCTTCTATTCGGGACAGCGCAGTAAGTTGAATCTTGATTACCATCGTCAAACCTGACTCTCACCATAGAACGTCTCTCGCGACAATCAACCGACCGCAAGCCAAAATCATCTTGCAGAAGCTGTGCTCTGTCATATTGATGGTCATCTCGCCTCGTGTACCAATCGTCCCGCGAATTGCGAGCTCGTCTGTCCCCCCCATCAATTCCCGAAACTTCCAGCGTGTAGTTACCGCCCCTGGCAGCATCTTTTGCTAACACTAACAGTTTGTAATCGCCACTACGGGGAATTTGATAATTAAAAGAACGGTCTTGCGTAAAAGCGACTTGTTTGTTGTTCCCGTAAAACAGCACCATGACGGGAGTAAAACCGCGACTTCTATCTGTGTCTAAAAACACTTCAATGTTATCGCCTTCCCGAGCGTTGAATGTGTATTCTTGCCCGCGCAATTCTTCCGTCGGAGATCCCGGAACCCACATATTTCGGAAACGGTAAATCGGGGAAGTGCGGCGAATTACTCCATCTATGCGATCGTTATTCCCTATCTGTTCGCCAACCGCACTAGAGGAAATCCCCGTAAGTGCCAATCCCGTAACTAGGACTGCGGCAGCAATACTGTTTAACAAGTTGTGTGCTTTCATATCAACCTCTGGAAAAATTTAAAATCTTTTTGCTTTCTTGGCGCCGACATTTGCATACACAATCCATTTTAAATGTAATTTCTGCCAACCGTGTCAACCTCACCCAACCCCGCTATTTAGCTGGTGCAAAATCTCAAGTTAAAGTTATAGACGTTGATCTCTAATCTAAAGTTGCGATTTATAGCCACAAATCAGCAATCCCGATTCAGCGTCGAGACTCGCCATAATTCCCATCGGTAAAGCAGCGTTAACCCCCTCGTGGCCGAAGGGCAAATCCGAGACAATCGGAATATTCAAGTCCCCCAGCCGATCGCGCAAAACCTCTTCAATGCTAAAACTGGGAATACTCGGGTCAATCTCGCAACGACTGAAGCGCCCCAAAGCAATGCCCCGCACCCCAGCGAAAGCCCCCGCCATCCGCCACAAAGTCAACATTCGATCGACCCTGTAAGGAGCCTCGGAAACATCCTCAAATGCGAGAATAGCCCCGGTCAAATCCGGTTGATACGGGGTTCCGAGCAAATGAGAAGCCACCGTCAGATTCGCCGGAAACAGCCGGCCGGTGGCTTGTCCGCTGCCCCATCCTTTACCTTGCAAAGATTGTAAGGGACGACCTTCTATGCAGTCAAAAAGTCGATCGACAGACCAATCCGGTTCAGCACCCAAAGTTGTCAGCATCGGCCCGTGAACGCCCCAAACGCCCAATTTAGCCTGATTCCACAGCAAAGCAGTAATATCTGAAAAGCCGATTAACCATTTCGGTGAATGGCAATCGGGAGTTGGAACTTGGGAATTTTCCGCCTTTCCCACATTTCCTTTTTCCAAAAGTCGAGTGCTGCCGAAACCGCCACGAACACAGAGAATACCGCGACAATCCGGGTCATTGAGGGCATCTGCCAACTGTCGGACCCGGTTTTCGTCGGAACCGGCCAAATAGCCCCAGCGATCGTCAAAACCCGGTGTTAATTCAAGTCGATAGCCGCGAGATTTCCAAATTTCTACACCCTTTTCAAAGTTAGTTGATTCTCGCAAAGTGCCACTAGGGGCAATTACTTTGAGCAAATCTCCTGGTTGCAGAAATTTTATGTCAGTCATTAGTTATTAGTTATTTATTATTAGTTAGATCGTCTTTTGTGAATACATCCTAATTCTGTAGATACTGTCTTGACCTGTCAAGGGGTAGCAGTCAAATAATTGGGGTCGAAAGGCTTTTGGGATTTTAAAATCC
>NZ_JAUBQN010000089.1:0-5284 GCF_036701295.1 Microcoleus harperi Pol14_C6
TACCCAACCTTGAGCGGGAATAATTTCTGTTGGCGGAATTTCTATGGATACTCTTTCGCCTTCTACTTGCTGACTTTGACCTACCGCTGGTTCTACCCAAGGGAACGGCGCTGCAGCGCTGCTGAGGGCATCATTAGGACTTGGTGGCACTCCTCCTTTCCCAGTAGCGGTAAACTCGCTCTCGGCCCCTCGGATGCAGGGATTTGCAGCAATTAACGCAGCCGGATTGACCACATTTTGCGGCAGTTCCACTAAACCTTGAGCGGGATTCACCCCAGAAGCACTAAATGTTACAGTACCTTGCAAAGCCGGGCCGCTACTTTGGGAAATCGCCGCAATGTCGCTGGTAGGAATTAGAGAGGTAGGACTTACTTGCAACGCTGCAAATTGAGCATCAGTCAATCCTAAACTACTCCTGGCTTTTTCGCGGTTAAGGCTTGTAAAGCCAAAGATATTTGGTACATTGACCGTAACTTGTCCGCCCCTAGCTGTGCGAGCATTAGCTGTAATATCACTATTCTCTCGCGGTAAAGCTACCAAAATATCGCTATTAATTCTGATATTACCGCCCTCAGAAATACCTGCATCCGTGGTAATTCTACTGCCCCGACGCAACTGAATGTCTTGCGCTTGCAGGTTAATATTTGCCCCTGTACCAGAGACAGTCGTGCCATCAATTATGCTTTTATTATCCAGGGAAACTGAGTTAGCGACAACGTTAATATTGCCAGCCCTACCTGTTCCTGAAGATTGAACGTTAACCACTGCACTATCCCGAAGAATCAATTTATTAGCATTCAAATTCAACGAGCCTGCATTTCCGCTAGCAGTGGAATTTACAGCATTAAACGCCCTACCAACCGAGGCCTCAATTCCACTCCTCAACCCACTGTTACTCCCAATACCTTGCACTTCTAAGCGATCGGCATTAATTGTAATATCTCCTGCATCTGCTACACCCAAAGAAGCCGCAGAAATAACGCCGCCATTCTGCACAGTTAGTTTAGGTGTTGAGAGGCGGATATCTCCACCTCTACCAGAACTTGCAGTTTGAGTAACAAAAGAACTTGCTACATAGCCCGCATTCGCCAAAAATCTTGACTCGCCACTCACTTCTACAGACTCGGAGGCTCTCACAGTCAAATTTCCTCCCGTCCCCCCAGTTGTAGAAAACACGGCTGCGCCAAAAATTGCACCCGTCGTTAAACTAATTGTGGCTCCATTAGAAACACTCAACCGCTTAGTGTCGATCGTAATATCCCCACCTTTTCCATTACCATCAAAAGTATTCGTGCCGAGCCGAGTTTGCCCTAGACCTGCAGGAAGACTACCCGATAATTCCACCGATTCACTCGCTTTAATCGCGATATTCCCCGATGCTCCATCACTAAGGCTGAAGCTGGCAAACGCACCGCCATCGCCCAGTATTAACCGTTGCGCTTCAACAGAGATGTTTCCGCCTTGACCAGTGCTTTCGTTCGTTGTTCCGTTATAGAGCGTTGAACTGACGAGTTCGACGGTGTTGGCGCGGATACTCAAATTTCCGCCATTCCCAGCACCAAAGGTGGGGGCACCAGCCACTACCCCATTGCTCATCAACAGCCGTCCGGCTTCAATGTTAATATCTCCGGCTGCTCCACTGCCAATAGCGCTAGTGAACAGAACAATTTGCGAAATAAAGGGGTTGCCTGTTCCAGATGTCTGAAAATTTTCTGTAAGCTGCTGATAGCCCTCAATTCCCAACCCGATCATTTCTACTGAGTCAGTAGCGCGGATGTTGATATCGCTTCCTCTCCCCTCTCCCAGTGTGGAGGCGAAAATTTGCGACCCCCCCTCTACTCGCAAGTTTTGGGAATTGATGTCAATGCCTCTACCATTTATATTTCCGAGTGTCAGTCCATAAATTCCTGAACCGTTAAGATTAATATTTCCCCCTCGAATATCGACTTTCCCACCTCCTAATCCGCTGGTATTTATAAAAGCACCGTTCATTTCTATATTGCCGAAGTTCTGAATATTGCCATAGTTTAAATTCAGACCTAAAGCTGTTGGTTCAAATTGCACTAACCCTGGACTCTTGACGCTACCTAGAAGAATTTGTCCGGTATAAGCAGTTAGATTTCCTCCTTGCAGTTGAATGTCACCGCCAATTAATGCTAAAGTTTGACCGGGGTCTACTGCTAAACCTAGTTTTTCAAAAGCAGGAATTTCTATGGGTAGTGGCGGTAAGGCTGATGTAGGAGCCTTTGTTTGGGAAGAGTTAACAATTGTGCCGGGATTGTCTCTAAACCTTAAACCCACAGGAATATTAATCGCTAGCAATGGCACTGCATTAGAATTAGCTGCACTAAATTCAAAGCCATTATCAAAGAGAATTCCGCTACCAGTTGAACTGATAAATGAGCCTCGCAAATCTAACCGAGCATTGGGGCCAAAGACAATTCCTTTGGGATTAAGTAAAAATAAGTTGGCATTTCCTTGGACTCCCAACACACCTAAAATATTAGAAGGGTTGCCACCAGTAACGCGGGTAAAAATATTCGCAATTCCGCTGGGATTGGCAAAATATGCTCCCCGCCCTTCACGGATGTTAAATTCCTGCAAGCTGTGAAAGAGGTTAACGCCGCGAGTTGCACCGCCTTCTATTCTGTCCGAGGGTAAATTATTAATTCTGTCGGGAACTGTCCGCGAACTTTCTGCACCCAAGCTATTATCGGGGATGATTTGGGCGATCGCAGGGAAAGGAAACAGCAGTAAGAATGCAAAAAATAGGGCGGAAGATTGGCGGGGCATCTTTTAATTCCTGTTAATTTAGTATGAGGAAAATAGCGAGGGATTAGCTAAAACCTGAAGAGTACCTATTGAGGTACGCAAACACCCAGAGGTTTCGGACTGCGAAGAGATGCACCACGTGAATTATACGCTAATAGCGTCACTTGTCCTCGATCGTCCATTACCCAACCTTGAGCAGGAATAATTTCTGTTGGCCGAACTTCTATGGATGCTAGGGGACTTTCTGCTTGTGGACTCCCACCTACCGCTGGTTCCACCCAATTAAACTCGCTAGAGTTGCTGCTGAGAACATCATTAGGACTCGGTGGCACTCCTCCTTTCCCAGTAGCGGTAAACTCGCTCTCTGCCCTTCTGATGCAGGGATTTGCTGCAATTAACGCAGCCGGATTGACGACATTTTGCGGCAGTTCCACTAAACCTTGAGCAGGATTCACCCCAGAAGTGCTAAAAGTTACAGTACCTTGCAAAGCCGGGCCGCTACTTTGGGAAATCGCCGCAATATCGCTGGTAGGAACTAAAGAAGTAGGACTTACTTGCAACGCACCAAATTGAGCATCTGTTAATCCCAAACTATCTCGAACCTGTTCGCGAGTTACTGAGGTAAACCCGAAGACATTGGGGACATTAATATTAACCCGACCACCTTGAGCCGATCGCGCATTAGCAGTAATATCGCTGTTTTCTTGCGGGAGGGCGACCAGAATATCGCTTTTAATGTTGATATTGCCACCCTCAGAAATACTGGCATCAGTTGTAATTCTGCTGCCTCGGCGCAACTGGACATCCCGTGCTTCGAGGTTAATATTTGCTCCGGGACCGGATGCCGTTCTACCGTCAATGCTGCTTTGGTTGTCAAGAAAAATTGAGTCTGCTTTGACGTTAATGTTACCAGCCCGTCCCGATCCCAAAGCTTGCAGATTGAGTGTTCCTTCATTGCGAAGAATCAATTCCCCGACATTTAGATTCAACGAACCTCCGTTAGCCGTAGCATTAGGATCTATAAGCTCAGAGGCAATCCCAACGGAAGTCTGAATTTGACTGTTAAATTCACCTTGACCCCCATTCCCAATAACTTCTACACGCCCCGCATCAATCGTGATGCTTCCCGCTTCTCCTGTGCCTAAAGATGCAGTGCTAATAACTCCCCCACCCCGGAGAGTCAGTACAGGTGTAGAAATGTTGATACTCCCTCCCCGATTAGCAGTATTGACATCAGCGCAGATGAAACTGGGATTCCGGCTCCCGTTCGCCAAAACTCCAGAAATACCCTCGACTGTTACTGACTCAGTGGCCCTAACTGTCAAATTACCTGCGGACCCCCCAGTTGTATTTAACAGTTGGTTGCCCACAACTGTTCCGCTAGATAAACTAATTCCGCCTCCTTGGGAGATAATCAACCGCTTCGTGTCGATATTAATGTCCCCAGCTTCCCCATTCACACCGCTGGCAGTTGAGGCAATTAAACTTGCTACGGGACTTCCAGTGGGAGTCCGCAGCACTTCTACTGATTCATTCGCTTTAATGTTGATATTCCCCGCTCCTCCTTCACCGCGGGTGAGGCTGATCGCAGCAGCACCATCGCTTACGGTTAAACGTTTTCCCTCAAAGGTGATATTTCCTCCCCTACCCGTACTCCCCAAAAGTGGGCCGCTGTGGATTGCAGAAGCGACCATATCTAAAACCCCGGCACGGATGGTAATATTTCCGGCGTTGCCAGCACCTAACGTGGTGGTAGTCAATGCGCTTCCATTGTCCATCAGCAATCGTCCCGTGTAGATCGTGATGTTTCCGGCGGCTCCCATGCTATTAGTGCCAGTTATCAGCACAAGTTGTGGGTCAAAAGGGTCGAAAGAGCCAGATACCGTATATTTACCACCAAACACTCTATAGTTATCTAATCCAATTCCGAGCATTTCTACTGAGTCGGCAGCCCGGATATTGACAGCGCCTCCCGCACCACTTCCGGCTGTCAGCGTGGAGATTTGCGTTCCACCTTGGGCTAGTAAATTTTGAGCGTTAATGTCGATGCCCCTGCCGTCGATATTTCCCAAAGTCAGTGAATAAATTCGCCCATTATTGAGGTTGACATTTCCACCTCGAATATCAACTTTGCCGCCACCGATTCCACTGGTGTTGATCAGTGAGCCGTTGGTGATTTCAATATTGCCCAAGTTGGAAATCTTGTCATAGTTTAAACTTAATCCCAGTGGCGTTGCTCCCAATCCAACCATCCCCGGACTAGCGACGCTACCCAGCAAGATTTGTCCGGTAGATGCTGTGACACTTCCCTGATTTAATTCAATATCTCCCCCCACTAGGGCGATAGTTTGTCCGGGCCCAACGGCTAAGCCAATGTTATTGAAAATCGGCGGGATTCCCGGAGGTAATTGTGGTAAAGCCAAGGCTGGTGCTGCTGAATTGTTAATGATTTTTCCGGGATTTTCTCGAAAGTTTAAACCGATTGGTATATTGACATTTAACAGCGGTACTG
>NZ_JAUBQN010000090.1:0-5282 GCF_036701295.1 Microcoleus harperi Pol14_C6
AATGTGAAGTTCGGTGGCCCTTTCAAGGGGTCGCAACCGCAACCGGTATCCGGTTCCGGCACTGGGCCGAATATAGGCGTTGGTGTTGGCGTGGGTGTTGGTGTTGGTTCCTGCGCTGGTGTGGGTGTTGGGATGGGTGGTGTTGGTGTTGGTGTTGGTTCCTGCCCTGGTGTTGGGACGGGTGGTGTTGGTGTTGGGACGGGCGGTGTTGGTGTTGGGACAGGTGGTGTTGGTGTTGGTTCTGGGACGGGTGGTGTCGGTGTTGGGATGGGTGGTGTTGGTGTTGGTGTTGGGACGGGTGGTGTCGGTGTTGGGACGGGGGGTGTCGGTGTTGGGATGGGTGGTGTCGGTGTTGGTTCTGGGACGGGTGTGGGTGTTGGTTCTGGTACGGGTGTTGGTGTTGGTGCGGGCGCCGGAAGGGCAGTTAAAGTGGCGCTGGCGGGGCTGGTAGCGCCCTGGTTGTCTGTAGCGCTGTAGGTGAAATTGGCGGTGGTAAAGTTGGCTGTCGATTGGAAAAATAATTGGTTAATGTCAGCAGGGGTCAGAATTTGACCGGCGGTGACAATCGTGCCACCCGTCTCGGGATTGCCTAAAAATATCAGCCCTTCACTTGCTGGTGGGACGGTGTTAATGGTGAAGGATGCGATCGACCCGTCGGGGTCGCTTCCTCCGAGTCCTGCGATCGGCACAGTGCTGCTGGGGGCGATTTCGAGGTTGACAGGGGCTGCTTCTGGCGGTAGGTTTGGCAATGGCTGCAGCGCCGATACAGTAGCGCTGGCGGGGCTGGTAGCGCCCTGGTTGTCTGTAGCGCTGTAGGTGAAATTGGCGGTGGTAAAGTTGGCTGTCGATTGGAAAAATAATTGGTTAATGTCACCAGGTGTCAGAATTTGACCGGCGGTGACAATCGTACCGCCCGTCTCGGGATTGCCTAAAAATATCAGCCCTTCACTTGCTGGTGGGACGGTGTTGATGGTGAAGGATGCGATCGAGCCGTCGGGGTCGCTTCCTCCGAGTCCTGCGATCGGCACAGTGCTGCTGGGGGTGATCTCGACGTTGACGTTGTTAGCTGTCGGCGGTAGGTTTGGCACTGGCTGCAGCGCCGATACAGTAGCGCTGGCGGGGCTGGTAGCGCCCTGGTTGTCTGTAGCGCTGTAGGTGAAATTGGCGGTGGTAAAGTTAGCTGTCGATTGGAAAAATAATTGGTTAATGTCAGCAGGGGTCAGAATTTGACCGGCGGTGACAATCGTGCCGCCCGTATCGGGATTGCCTAAAAATATCAGCCCTTCACTTGCTAGTGGGACGGTGTTGATGGTGAAGGATGCGATCGAGCCGTCGGGGTCGCTTCCTCCGAGTCCTGCGATCGGCACAGCGCTGCTGGGGGCGATTTCGAGGTTGACGTTGTTAGCTGTCGGCGGTTGGTTGGCGGGAGTCGGAGTCGGTGCGGGAGTCGGAGTTGGAGTCGGGGGTGAGGCGATGCTGGTAGTAACAGTTGCGCCGGGATCGCTGCCGTTATTGTTGCCGGGATTCGGGTCATTCGTGTTTGAGGTACTTCTTGCCGTGTTGCTGACAGTGCCGGTCGCCGGGACTGGGAATCTGACAGTCCGGCTGACGGTCACGCCGTCAGCTAAGCTGGCAATGGGCGGAAAGCTGACAATGCCTGTGGCTGGGTCGTAAATACCGCCGCTTGACGCTGTAACGCCCGTTAAACCTGGAACGATGCTATCTGTAACGGTGATGTTGGTGGCGGTAGTGGGCCCTCTGTTTTCGGTGAGAATGGTGTAGGTGACATTTGACCCAGGAGTGGCCGTAGCGGGTCCGGTTTTGAGCGTAACTACATCAGCGCTATCGGTGATAGTGGTGGTAACTCGCGCTTGGGGACTGCTGCCGTTGTTGTTGTCAGGATTCGGGTCTGGGCTCGTTGAGGTGCTGCTAGCAGTGTTGGCGACGGTGCCGCCGGTGGCGGGAACTGTGAAACTGACGGTTCTGTTGGTGCTGGCTGCGCTGGCTAGGGATGGGATCGCCGTCCAAGTCACAATACCTGTAGTTTCGTTGTAAGTTCCGCCGTCGGAGACGCTGACTCCTGTTAAACCTGGAACAATGCTGTCGGCGATCGCCACATTGGTTGCCGCACTCGGCCCACTGTTAGCCGCCGTAATTGTGTAGGTGACAGTCGAGCCGGCTGCTGCAGTAGCGGGTCCGGTTTTGAGCGTAACTACATCAGCGCTATCGGTGATAGTGGTGGTGACTCGCGCTTGGGGGCTGCTGCCGTTGTTGTTGTCGGGATTCGGGTCTACGCTACTTGATGTGCTGCTAGCAGTGTTGGCGACGGTGCCGCCGGTAGCGGGAACGGCGAAACTGACGGTTCTGTTGGTACTGGCTGCGCTGGCTAGGGATGGGATCGCCGTCCAAGTCACAATACCTGTAGTTTCATTGTAAGTTCCGCCGTCGGAGACGCTGACTCCTGTTAAACCCGGAACAATGCTGTCGGCGATCGCCACATTGGTTGCCGGACTCGGCCCACTGTTAGCCGCCGTAATTGTGTAGGTGACAGTCGATCCTGCCGCCGCGGTAGCGGGGCCGGTTTTGAGTGTAACAACATCAGCGCTATCGTTCGTAATAGTGGTGGTGACTCCCGCCGACGGGCTGCTACCGCTGTTGTTGGCGGGTACGGGATCGATCGTACTGCTGCTGCTGAATACACGGTTTGTAATAGGGCCTAGTGTAGTTGGGGCCGTAACAGTTACGGTGCGGGTCTCGCTGGCCCCAACAGCTAAATTCGGAATACGCCAGGAGACCAGTCTCGTTGTCGGGTTGAAAGTGCCGTTGGCGTCGGCACTGGCAAATACTGCCCCTCGGGGCAGTATGTCTTCAACCAGCACGTTTTCAGCAGGGTTCGGCCCGTTATTTACTGTCGTAATTGTGTAAGTAATGCTGCTGCCCGGTGCTGCCGCGGCCGCGCCTTTTTTCGTTGTCGCAACATCTGCTGTAGTAAGCGGCACGTCTATAGTTTGGATCGACAAAGTGCGAACGTCGTGAATATTTGTTGCATCTCCCGTTGAACCAGCAAAACCAAATTTGAATGTTGGCGGGATTTGCCCGTTTATTGCCTCTAAATCGCCAATGTCGATAATAGTCTCGCCCGGATCTGTAAACGAACCATTATTGTTGAGATCAAAGCTAACAGTAAGCTGACGACTGTTGGGCGTTTCAGAAGTGGGAGGTTCCAAAATAACTTGAACTCTTCTTCTGGCTGGTTCGCGAGTGGTAGTGAGGGTGTTGGTCGGCGGACTTACGGGATTGGGAATATTATCTATTCCCCCCGGCACAAAGTTAGAAGTTAAAAACCGATATTGCGTAGCTTGGCTACCTCGAAGCGTTACCGCATCTGGTCTACGCCCCCCCCCAATTCCGCCTGTACGCCCTTCATTTTCAGTTGAAAAATTTCCGAATTCATCCAATCCAATTCCTAAATAACCTCCGAGTAAACCCAACTGATTTTCGTCTGTATTTTGGGCGTAGCCGAGAGAACCTCCATAGCCTCCAGCTTTTGTTGGCGTCACACTACCGTCAATTAAAAAGAAACTTATGCCGTCTCCTGTCAAATCATTGCGTAAAGGAGGACGTGCAGTGCCGTTGTAGGCAAATATATCGAAGACAATTTTAAGGCCACTGCTGGCTGGTACTGGACTGTTATAGATGGCAAAAGTAGATTGGTCAAAACTTCTTGAAGTTAATCTCAAAGCCCCGCTGCCGACCGGGTCGATGTTCAAACCCGGAAAACTCTCCGTTCCGGTTCCTGCGGTTAAAGCTGGAGCGTCTGACGGGCCGCTGACCCCAGATATCCAAGGCCCTATTAGACTTGCATCTTGAAAGCTTTCGTCAACTAAAGTAACGAGGACAGCACTGTAACTTTCCTGCGTTTTTGTTTCAAAGGCTATTGCTGTTTTTACTCGTCCTGCTTTAACATTTAATTGCCAGTTTCCTCCTAATTTTGCACTGCCAATTAAATTATTGGAAGCGGCTATATTTACTCCTGTGAGTTTTCTCAGTTTTCGCACGAAAGCAATCCCTGGTTTTCCAGCCCCAACCCTGCACGCTAATAATAAAATATCGGCTTTTTCGTTGAAGGCATGGCGCCACTGCTGCAAATGCCGATCGTACTTTTGCAAGTTTTCATCCTTCAGTAAAGTTGACCCCAGTTGCACCGAAGCTTCATTGCCGTGAGCAACTATTTGAAGGCTGGCAAGGGAGCTGCGTTTAGCTAAAATCTCAGTAATTTGTTCTACTCCGTCCAGGGTTCGATCGAGGACAATTATCTCTGTCCCTGGTTTTACTCCGCTCGTAAGATGCTGATAATTCTCTACCCTTGGGTCGATGCAAACTAAATGTTTTTTATGTTTAGTCTTGACGCCGCAACTCTCTTTTGCTAAACAGGAAACATCGATCTCCACATCACCGACTAAGGGCGTCCCAATCAAAGAAGCTTTTATGCACTCTGTGTCGCGGCGATCGCAACTTGATTGGTGAATTGGCGAAGAGTAGTTGCACCCTAAATTTTTCATGAGTTACATAGCTCCTTGACTTGTAAAATGTCCATCTTCAGTGGTAGATATTATTGTTAATTGCTAATAAGAAATTGTTAATTACTAATTTCTCAGTTTCGCATAGTTAACAAGTTCTATTTACTGCGATTTTTTTTTGATCGACATCTTCCCAAAGTAGCAGTTCGCTGTGTTTACCTGCGAAATCAGGCATTTTTTTAGCCAAACCTGAGTTAGCGCTAAATTATTCTCACATGGAAAAAAAACGTACACCATGTACGCAAATACGCTGTATAATGCGATATTTTATGCCCAAAAATAGTTGATAGTTGTTCGTTTTTGTATTGATTAGTTATAATATAGTTTTTCTGACTCTTAGTAGGACGTGACTTATTATCAAAGATTATTTAATGATAGTCAATCAGCAGAATATAAGATCATCTCTATTCCCTCAAACAAAGGTAGTAAATTTTCTAGTCACAAACTCCATTTTTTGGCTGTGGTAAGGTCTTAATTACTCACTAAAAACCAATTTTAGACTTCTCGATAAGTTGAAAAACTAAATAATCCACGAGCTTAATTTGGGTAATGTTGCAAAACAGAGAACCCGGTTTATGTAACAAACCGAGTTGGATGATCTCGAAAAAGATTAGCGAATTAAATGCGCTTTTATCTTAAGGAGAAAGAGTGAGAAAATCCAGAGAAGTCAGAGAATTATCAGCGCCAAAAACCTGAGCCAAA
>NZ_JAUBQN010000022.1:0-115406 GCF_036701295.1 Microcoleus harperi Pol14_C6
TCTATCCTGGCTCTTCGCTGTGCTTATCTCAACGGTCAACTTTCAATTTGATGTATGTGCCAAAGTGAGATGCACCCACTCTCCTCTACCCGTTGCACCAGTTCTTAAATCAAATTGCTACAATATTCTTAAGACTCCCCCAGCCCGCATTCGCGGACTTCGTTTGTAAAGCATCGCAATTCTATTCGGTGGTGTTTAATCCAGATTTAATATCCCACCCTTATCGGAGCAAACCGCCATGTCAGACGACTTTTCCTTAGACGAGCTTTTAAATAGAAGTTACTACGCCTTCAAAGACGCAGAAAACCAAGTGGGACAGTGCAATGTTTTAGTCATCGGCAAAACTGGCGTCGGCAAAAGTACCCTGATAAATTCAGTTTTTCGCAAACGCTTAGCAGAAACCGGAGTCGGCCGCCCCATAACTCAAGGCATTCGCCAATATACCAAACCGAATTGCCCAATTACAGTCTACGATACTCCCGGACTCGAACTCAACGCCGAACAAATTAAAATTATTCAATTAAACGTTGCTAAACTAATTGAAGACCAAAGACTCCTGCACCCAAAAGAACACATTCACGTCATCTGGTACTGCATCAATCACAGCGCCAATAGAATAGAATCTGTGGAGGAAAGCTGGCTAAAAGAAATGGAAGTCAAAGATGTACCAGTGATTTTAGTTTTGACTCAAACTACATCCAAAAAGCCCAGCGAGTTTTTCAAGCAACTGGAACACATGAATTTGCCCGTCAGTCAAATCATCCCCGTCATGGCTGAACCTGAAGAAATCGATGAGGATTATACAGTAAAATCTCACGGTTTAGATAAGTTGGTAGATGCAACTTTTCAACTGCTGCCGGAAGTAGCTAAAAAAGCTTTTGTTAAAGAACAAATTGCAAATATTGCGCTCAAATCCGATATGGCATTTAAATATCTAAGTGCTTATGTTGCAGGTTCTGCAATTGTCGGTGCGACTCCTGTACCGTTTGCTGATGCGCCGATTTTGATGACGATGCAAACGGCAATGATTGCTAATATTACTGTGATTTTTGGAATGCCCTTTGATAAGGGGTTTATTTCGGCGATGTTGTCTGCTATTAGCGGCGCTGGCGGGGTTACTGCTGTTGGCAGAAGTATTGTTACTAATTTGATTAAAATGATTCCTGGTGCGGGTACAGTTGTCGGCGGTGCTATCTCTGGTGCAACGGCAGCAACTCTCACGCTTGCCCTCGGTTTGGCTTACATTGAAGTGCTTAAAGCTTATATGAAAGCTCAAATTAATGGGGAACAACTTTCTTTGCAGCAGTTGACAAAGATGTTTGTGGATTTGTACAAGGATTATGCTAGTTCTGGGCGTAAAACTTTGAAGGATGAGAAGCCGGATCAACCTAAACCTCCCAATCAAATTAATATTGAGTAAATTGGTAATTGGGCATTGGGCATTAGTAATGGAGTTGACAAAGAAAGATAAAATGTAGGGTCCGTAATTGGCACCTTTCCGCCGAAGTTAATTAGGAGTTATAAGGAGGTAAATAGCTATGGTAATGGCTGGTGTTTTATCAGAAAATGTTTCTCTAGAAGACTTCATGGCTAATCCCTCCGACGATATGGAATGGGTGGACGGCCAACTCTCGGAGAAAAATGGCATGACAGTAAAACACAGTCGAATCCAATCTAGACTAGATTATTCTTGGAGAAGTTATAAGATATCTAGCGGACAAGGCGGCGAAGTGTATACAGAAGTTCCTTGCCGTACTGACAGGCGAGTGCGCCGTCCTGATGTAGCTTATCTGACTCCAGAACTTGTTGCTCAATATGGCGATGTTCCTACTTTGCCTCAAAGCCCGCCGTTAATTGCTGAAATAGTTTCTCCTACTGATATTGCGGAAGAAATATTTCTAAAAGCAAAAGAATATTTAGATTCAGGTTGTCTGGAAGCTTGGATTGTTTTTCCAGAAAGTCGCTGGATATTGATAATGACTCAAACTCAAAAGTTAACTTTTAACCTGGGTTCTACAGTCAGCACTCAGCTAGTGCTGCCGGGTTTTAGTGTTGCGGTTGATGAGTTGTTGGCTTGAAGGCAAAAAATTAATTAGGTATAAGTGCTTTGTCGCAGAGTTCCGCCGTGACTATTGTAATAATTTGTGAAAAAGTCATTGACAAAATGCCCTAGCTTGCGGGGCGGGACGCCATCGCTCGCCCAGCCAATTAATAAAAAAAATTATCAATAAAAACAGCAGTTGTAAATTTGCACAAAAGCACAAACAGCGGTAAAATACTGATTGCTTTGTTTCCAAATCTAGCGTAAATTCCAATTGGGGAATTAAAACCAATAATTGAAATATGTCTAAGACTTACACTGTTGAATTGATCCACCAAGGCTCTACCTATACCGTAGAAGTACCCGAAGATAAACAAATTCTCCGCGCCGCTAACGACGCCGGCATTGAGTTGCCGAGTTCATGCAATGCGGGGGTTTGTACTACCTGTGCTGGTAAAATTATTGAAGGGAAGGTCGATCAAGCTGATGGTATGGGCGTTAGTCCCGATCTTCAGGCAGAAGGTTATGTGTTGCTGTGCGTTGCTTATCCCCGATCAAACTTGAAGATAGAAACAGAAAAAGAAGACATTGTGTACGATCGCCAATTCGGTAAATCCTAGGACTAAGCTAAAATTGACCTAAGTACCGTTAGCGGTAAAACCACTATGGATCGCCCTATGACCACCCATTTCATTTCCGCAGAAGTTGACCTCCACGAGACTGCCGAGCAACTGCACTCGGCGATTGAAATTGAACTTCAAAAGTACGGCGAACCCCTGCGGTGGGCAGTCACAGACGTGGATGTCGATCGGCAAAAGGCTGTGGTAGAAGGCTACGTGCTCGTGGAAGCATCCCCCGCAACACCGTGAACCCCCGCCCTTTGACAGTGGTTTTGATAGTCCCCACAGGCGTTGGAGCCTCGATTGGTGGGTTTGCAGGAGATGCCCTGCCGGTGGCTAGGGCGATCGCCCAAATTTCAGACACCCTGATCACTCACCCCAACGTCCTCAACGGCGCTCAACTTTATTGGCCGATACCTAACGCTCTCTACGTTGAAGGTTACGCCCTTGACAAATTTGCTACCGGATGCTGGGGACTGCAACCGGTACATCAAAATCGCATCGGCTTAATCCTCGATGCTGGCATTGAACCCGACTTGCAGTTGCGCCACTTGCAAGCGGCTGATGCAGTGAGAGCTACATTGGGCTTGAATATAACTGATTGTGTTTTAACCGATCGCCCCCTGCAAGTAGAATTGCGTATTTCTGAATCAGGGGCATCCTGGGGGACGATCGGCAATCCCGACAGTTTATTGCACGCTGCAGAAAAATTAATCGAACAAGCAAGAGTAGAGGCGATCGCAGTTGTAGCCAGATTTCCCGACGATGAAGGCAGCCTCGCCCTCGAAAACTACCGCCGCGGCAAAGGAGTTGACCCCCTCGCCGGCGCGGAAGCTGTGATCAGCCACCTCATTGTCAGGACGTTTAAAATCCCCTGCGCCCACGCCCCCGCGCTGTCTGCGCTTCCCCTCGATCTGCACCTGTCCCCGCGATCGGCTGCTGAGGAAATCGGCTATACTTTCCTACCTTGCGTCCTTGCCGGCCTCAGCAAAGCTCCCCAATTCGTAGCGCCAGAAAGCCAGCAGCACAATCAATTATCAATTACCGCCGATCGAGTCGATGCGGTGGTAATACCCGCCACAGCCTGCGGCGGCAGTGCTATTCTGAGTTTGAGTAGGCGATCGTCCGTACAAATCATCGCTGTGGGCGACAACAAAACCCAGATGCAGGCGACTCCAGAAAAACTCGGAATCAAAGCTTTGCAGGTAAACTCATATTTAGAGGCGATCGGAGTTTTGGTCGCTTTGCGAGCCGGCATCAGTCCAGCTTCCTTGGGTGCAGACATCTCCTCCCTGCGTTGTTTGTCTGACTCAACAAAACAAATCTAAAATCTCAAACCTCAAATCTAAAATTGATTAAGTGGCAGAAAAACTTCCCGGAAATCCTGAAATTGAACCCTTGACGCGCACCCAAGTTTTAGTAGCAATGGGCGTGACAGCAATTATGTTGCTGGCGGTAGCTAAATTGTGGTTGCTATTTGGATCGGTATCGCTTTTGCCAGTCAAATTGATAGGAATGGACTTGTTAAAAGGATGTGCGATCGGGCTGGCAATTACAGCCGGTAGTGCGATCGTTTATCACCTCTGGCCGGGTTATCGCCGGAGTGCAGACGTTTACTTGGAAGTAGTGCTCAAACCTTTGTTTTGGCCGGATTTGATTTGGCTGGGACTGCTGCCGGGACTTAGCGAAGAATTGCTATTTCGAGGCGTGATGCTGTCTGCTTTGGGATTGAATGTTACCAGTTTAGTTTTATCGAGTTTTTGTTTCGGTATTCTGCACTTGGGAGGCATGGATCAGTGGCCTTATGCTGTTTGGGCAACGGCTGTGGGATTGCTGTTGGGTTACAGTGTTTTAGCTACTGGGAATTTGTTAGTGCCAATTACCGCTCATATCTGCACGAATTTGATTTCTAGCTGTGTTTGGAAATGGGAACACAATCTGGTGAAGCGGTAGCTCGATCGCACTACAATATTGAGGTCGGGGCGGGTTCACCCGTATGTCTGCTTAATAACCAAAGTATTTTTAAACCCGCCCCCACCCAGCGACAAAGTTTTATTAGGGTCACACTTACCGGACACGAGAGTTGAAAACTTTGTTAAGGTAGTTTATAACTGCTAGATCGCACAATCAATTGACCTTGACTGGGGTTGCGGCTGAAGATAAAAGCTCCTTGTTGAGTTTCACCGCTTGACAAAAAATCAATTTGCTGGTCGCCGGATTCCAAGACTTCGCCGTTGACGCGCAGTTCGGCAATAATTTGCACTGATTCTGCCGTTTCGCCGCCCGTGTTTGTCACTGTAAACGGTACGTAAAATTGCCCTTGATTTTCGCGAATAGGCGTGTTGCGAGTCACAGAAATAATCGGAGGTTCCTGCTTTTTAGTCACCCAGTTGTAGAGTACGAGCCCGGTGATGGTAAACAGGATCAAGCAGGCGATCACAAATGTCGCCCATTCAGCAAAAGTTCTTTTTGGTTGCTGTTCGTTATTACTTTCACTCATACCGCCAACCTCCCCGCCGCGCCACCAATAGTCGCTGGCAATCCTAATACTAACGTATAGCTCAACCAAATCGACCACGGGTCGTCAAAACTGAGTTTGTGGAAGAAAAACATCATAAATGCAGAAGCCACCAGCGACACTAAATAGGCCATGACAGTTTCGCTGAGGGGACGCTGAAAAATCCCTTGCTGCTGCTGCCGTTTTGCTTGATAAGTAAAGCCGGCTACAAATACAATACCGTAGGAAATTAGTAGGGAAGCAGCGATAATTGCTAATTGCCAAGGTGGCGAAATACCTGCTGCTAGCATGGGAATTTCGTCTGTTGGGGCAATGTTGAAAGCAATGATCATCGCGCCAATTAGAGTAGCGCCAATATCTGCTAAAGTTGGGTTAATATTAGGTTCGCTGTCGCTGTCTGAACTTTGATAGCGATCGCCGCTCAAGAAACCGGTTGCTAAGGCCACTCCCAACGCAAACGGCAGGCCTTCAAAGATGATTTTCCCCAAAGTTTGTTGCAGCGGAGTCTCTGGCGTAATTTCCCTGAGCAAAAACAGGACAAAAGCCGCGCAGACAATGCCGATGGCGATCGCTTCTACGGTATCGATTGCAGCATCTAGCCAGCGGATGTCCTTAGTTTTGCGAAAACCTTCAGTGCGAGTCAGCAAGAAAACCACGATAAAAGTAGTTGCGATCGCGATCGACATTTCCGCTGGTTTAGTATACGAACCGATCCACCAAACCTCCATCGTATAAAGCAGGGGAATCCCGAACAAAAAGCCACCAGATGCACCTCGAATGATGTCGTTTAGTTCATTTGACCACTGATTTTTGCGTCTTTTTGATTTTTTCATTTTTGATTTAAAACGCACCTCAAAAAAGGCAATTTCTAATTTGACATATTTCAAGTGTTATCGTAGATAGCATCTGCACTCAAATTTGTGCATAAGCTATTAAAAATCCCTCTCTAGAAATTCCCACCTGAGTACAAATTGCTTTCAGTACCCCTGATTTTATGTGATCGTGGTTAGGCCTTACTAACGGAGCCTCCGTGCCATTCTGATTCTCTCACACCATGACAATATGTTCGCCTTCTCTAATAATCCGAAAACCCAACAACTGAAATGTTCTGATGACTCGTCTTTTAGAAGCATCTACAGGAAACTTTGACATTAAATAGCCACCTCTGCT
Source organism: Microcoleus harperi Pol14_C6 (assembly GCF_036701295.1). NCBI lineage: Bacteria > Bacillati > Cyanobacteriota > Cyanophyceae > Oscillatoriales > Microcoleaceae > Microcoleus > Microcoleus harperi. The sequence continues at coordinate 6,350 of NZ_JAUBQN010000022.1, forward strand.
TCTACTAAAAAACTCTTGCTCGCAGGTGATTCGTTATAAAAGGCACACTAAAGTTTAGCCTGCCTATGCTGTGCTTAATCGCCATTTTCCAGAGGGTAGCTATACTGACTAGCTTGTCGTTATTTTCATCCTCAATTAGCAGTTTGACATGGGCGCTAAGTCTAGGGTTGTCCGTGACATACCAAGTGAAAGTATGAGTGTCCGACAACAACCTCATTCCATATACTCCTTAAACTCTTCTAGCGGTTCGTCAAAATCATCGGACATCCAAACCATTCCTTTAGCACTCCCAGCTTTGGATGGCCAGCGCTTCTTATTAGCTGGCGGTATTCCTACCAATTTTACAACAGGCTGGTTATCTTGAGTAATCGCAATTTCTTACCCTCTCCTCGCCGCTTCGATTAATTCCATAAGCTTTTTTTGGTACTCAATAATATCTAGTTGATACATAATTCGTGCCTCCTTAATCTCCATTTACAACATCACTATTCTAACTCAATTAAACAAATCATCTTCCTCCAAATCAACCGACTGCAACTCCATATCAACTGACTGCAACTGAGCCGGAGTAGCCGGAATCGCCGCAATTATTGCATCGATTACTTTCGCCACCGGAATAATCTCCATCCCCAACTCCGGCACCGGTTGATTCTTAGGAATAATCGCTCTTTTGAAACCCAATTTTGCGGCTTCCCTCAGCCGCAATTCTAATTGTGAAACCGGCCGCACCTGTCCCCCCAAACCAACTTCTCCGAGCAAAACTGTGCGTGCATCGATTACCCGATCGCGAAAACTGGCCACAACGGCGATCGCAACTGACAAATCCGCCGCCGGTTCATCCACCTTCAACCCGCCCACCGTCGCCAAAATCACATCTAATTTAGATAAAGGAATCCCCACCCTTTTCTCCAAAACAGCTAAAATTTGCTGCAATCTAGCATTGTCCACACCAGTAGTAGTGCGGCGTGGCGAACCGAAACTTGCAGGGCTGACTAACGCCTGAATTTCTACTAAAATCGGTCGAGTTCCTTCGCAAGTAACAGTCGTCGAAGTACCGGGCGAAAATTCATCTCTATTCCCTAAAAACAACTCAGACGGATTATCTACTTCTCGCAAACCGTTGGCTACCATTTCAAAAACACCCATTTCGTGAGTCGCGCCAAAACGGTTTTTCATCGCTCGCAAAAGTCGGTGAGAAGCAAAGCGATCGCCCTCAAAATACAGTACAGTATCTACCAAATGTTCCAAAACCCTCGGCCCGGCCAAAGCTCCATCTTTCGTAACGTGACCGACAATAAATAAAGTAATATTTTCTCTTTTCGCAACCTGCATCAAAGCCGAAGTACATTCCCGCACCTGAGCGACCGAACCCGGAGCCGATGTTAAACTAGCAAAATAAATAGTTTGGATGCTGTCAATCACCGCCACATTCGGTTTCAGCGCTTCCAACTCCCGCAAAACAACTTCTAAATCCGTCTCTGGAAGCAAATAGAAATTCTCCGCTGAATTGTCCTCGGAATCCTTTTTAGCTTCCCCGTTGCTGCCGGATTTATGCCCGCCGTTGCTTGACAACTCAACCGGATTAGCAACGCCCAAACGCTGCGATCGCAACTTCACCTGCTGGCCGGACTCCTCCGCACTGACATACAGTATCCGATCCTTGCGGGACAACATATTCGCCACCTGCAACAGCAGCGTCGATTTCCCGATTCCCGGTTCCCCCCCAATCAACACCAGCGAGCCCGGAACAATCCCGCCTCCCAAAACTCGATCGAGCTCTCCGTAGCCAGAAGGCCAGCGAGACTGAGTTTGGTCGGAAATCTGCGATAATCTGAAAGATACCCTCGGTTGACCCTTCGACTTATCAGGGGGCGAACCGCCCACTGTCTTAGTTGTCACCCCAGTTAAACCAGCCCGCGACACACCAGCAGTAGGTTGTTCTACCTGCTCGTCAAAAGAATCCCACTTCTGACAGCTAGGACACCTGCCAAAATATTGTGGTGAATCATACCCGCATTCCCGACAAATATATTGTATTCGAGGCTTAGGCATTGTTTACTATGATAAATAGTCACCCTAACATTTAGAAAAGTCTGAGTTAAAGCAATTATCACGCTTTCAGACCGACCGCAACACATGATTCAATCTGTGTCTTAATGATAGGGTACAAAAAATTAACATTATCTGAAATGTAACTTAAGGAGTGCTCGGTAACTTGGAAAACCATAAAGAAAAAATTCTGGTAGTCGATGACGAAGCCAGTATCCGCCGCATTCTGGAGACTCGCCTTTCCATGATTGGCTACGATGTCGTCACCGCTGCTGACGGCGAAGAAGCTCTCGAAACATTTCGCAACACCGAACCCGACTTAGTGGTTTTGGACGTGATGATGCCGAAGCTAGACGGTTACGGCGTCTGTCAGGAGTTGCGAAAAGAGTCAGACGTACCCATCATCATGCTAACCGCTTTGGGAGACGTAGCCGATCGCATCACCGGTTTAGAATTGGGCGCAGACGATTACGTCGTCAAACCTTTCTCTCCCAAAGAACTCGAAGCCCGCATCCGTTCGGTACTGCGGAGGGTTGACAAAAACGGAGCATCGGGAATTCCCAGCTCCGGAGTCATCCATGTCACCAATATTAGGATTGACACCAACAAGCGCCAAGTTTACAAAGGCGACGAACGAATTCGGCTCACGGGCATGGAATTCAGCCTGTTAGAACTGCTTGTCAGCCGTTCTGGAGAGCCTTTTTCGCGATCGGAAATTTTGCAGGAAGTGTGGGGATACACGCCAGAACGCCACGTAGACACCCGCGTAGTGGATGTTCACATCTCGCGACTTAGGGCAAAGTTGGAAGACGACCCCAGCAATCCCGAATTAATTCTCACCGCCCGCGGCACCGGCTATCTCTTCCAGCGAATTGTCGAAATTGGAGAAGTAGGATAAAGTCAGTTGGCAGTTGGCAGTTGGCATTAGTTAAATTACCAACTACCAATTACCAATGACTAATGACTAATGATTGCTGAGTAATGACTAAATCTGATCCCAATAGAGTTTTGCGACAATTGCCCTTAGTTGCAGGAGGATTAGCAGGTACGCTGCTAATGGTCAACCGCTTGCTGACAGAGCAAATCACAGATTCTCAAGCTCGATCGGACGCTTTGGGAGTAATTGTCAGCGCTTTGCTGATTTTAACAGGTTTGCTGTGGCAGCAGGTGCAAGCGCGATCGCCCGATTCCGTAAAACTTATCGGCGAAGAAGGTTTTGAATTTGCGCCGGAGTTGCCGGAGGCTGTGAAAATAGAATTAGCCTGGGCGTCGCGTTTGCTGTTGACAAATACCGCCACAAGGTCGATCGTAATTGTGTATCAGGGAAAAGTCCTATTGCGGCGTGGCATTTTAGGCATCAATCCCGAAGTCAAACCAGGGCCGATATTGCAGCGAGTGCTCGACAAAAATAAACCAGTTTATTTAGTAAATCTCAATATTTATCCTGGTAGAATAGAATTTGACTATTTGCCAGAAAATACTCAAGGAGTTATCTGTCAGCCGATCGGCACCCAAGGCGTTTTAATTTTAGGTGCTAACGCACCCCGCAGCTATACAAAACAAGATGAAAACTGGGTTGAAGGCATTGCCGACAAACTAGAAAATACCATCAATCGATTTTAGATTGTAGATGTTAGATTGTGGGTTTTAAATTGTGGATTTGAGATTGTGGATTGCACAAGGCCAGCCCTCTCAAGGTGCGATCCTCTTCGAGGGCTGCGCTAACGACAGATCTGGCTCATTCTAGGTGTTGGCTATCGGCAATAAACAAGATTCATTACCGATATCTTTTGAAAACAAGAAGAGGGAGCGCTCCCCCAACGAAATTTCCTGAGTTTGAGAGTCTTCTTCACCGCTTCTGAGCCGACTGCGTGCACAGGGCGAATCTTAGTCCTCAACAACGCTCTCCGGGTGCGCTAGGCGCACCTTACTAGCTCAAAACTCTCCACTTAAAACTCAAAACTACTAGCGAGCCCAGTCAGTACCGCGCCACAGCGTAAAAAACAAAACACTAGAAATCAGCGCGCCCAGCAGCCACTTAACAGCATTTTTAAATAACCCCACGCGCTGATTTGACTGAACCGCAGCACTTTGCGTCTGTAATCGTTCCTTAGCCGGAGTAATTCTCGAAAGAATTTGCTCTTTCAATTGCTGTGGGTTTTGCGTATCCGCTTGTACCCCCAAACGGGTAAGTTCCCCCGCCAAATTCCTTAAATCTTCAGGACTACCCTTCTTTAGCCGATCTTCCACCTGCTGCAACTGAGCTAATTGTTGGTTTGCTTGAGTAGTAATTTGCTGGTTGTTTTGGTTGTTGACATAGATAGTGCCAAAAATTCCCAAAGGCAGCATCAACAGAAAAAGTAGACCTAGCAGCAGACAAACCCAAGACAAAACCTTCAAAAAAACCTCTTCCAAACCTCTGCGATCGTACCCTTCTCCAAAAAATATCAGCGCCATTGCCAGTAGTGGAACGGGAACCCGTTCCACTACTGCCCCAATCGTCTGCAATTCCCAGAGGCGATTGCCAAAATTTGCTGGTATAAGAACTGCAATCGTATCTAATACAGACAAAATTAATAGACCGTAGCCAATCCAACGCAGTCTGTAGATAGAAAAACCTTGTTCGCCTTGTAAGTCATTCATAAAATAATCAGAGTTGTTGTTAAGAAAAATCTCTCTTGACCCCGCCCAAGAACGGATACAAGCCCCCGACAACAGTCGTGGAGAATCAAAAATTTTAGACTCTTGTTCCAGCTTCCAGATTCACCTGTGGAGTAAATCTAAAAGCTAAAAGCTAAAATCTAAAATCCACTGACTCGACTCAAGGCTCGGGAAATCGCGGCTGCCACCACCCATACCAAGAAACCCAAGCATTCTCTAGAATTTTTTTGGCATCTTCTGGAGTTGTTTTATCCAAAGGCACAGACATCTGAGTCCACAAACAGCGCCGGTCTTGAATATTTCCCCTACCCAACAACCAAAACAGAATACGGTTTGGCTGCCAATCGCGAGTATTTCGATTATATCTAAACTGTTGGGAAGTTACTGTAGGACTGCCATGAGGATTGATACATGAACTCAAATACAGTCGATTTTGCTGTTGCAAAAGTCCGTGAAACCCCGCGCCTTGAGTGTTTGCCAATGCTAGTTTACCAGGATTCGACTTGAGAATAGTATGTCCCTTCATCATACCTTCCACATCCCCAATGCTGTCTACCGCATAGCGCATCTCTATTTCTAGACTCATGCTATTTTTTTGATATTCATATTTCCTGGCAGCTCTGAATTCTGAATTTTCCTTAATTTCCAGAAGCGCGCTCTTGTTTAGTTTCCAATCGGCTAGAGGCACCGACTCGGGAAACTCAAACGGGGTTGCCACATTCTTGCCGTCCGATGGATAGAAAACCAATTTTCCGGCAACCAACAAAACCCCTCCTAAAGTAACAGCCAACAGGGAAAGCCTAAGTGGTTTCCAAGAGGTAATAGCCATTAGAAATTCTGTCCTTCCTGATTTGGGGGTTGGTCTTTCAAAATTGCAAACCAGCAAAATAACCCGAAAATAAATACAGCAATCATAGAAAATATTACCGAACCATTTCCTTCGTGCCAGTATTTAAATGCTTCTGGTTGAGATAGCGATACCAGCACTGCCATGAGAGCAACTCGCGCGGCATTAACTAGAAAGGCAGTAATTATGGCCACGAATGGCAATACCATTTTCTGACCCGTAGTGGTAGGAAACATCAATAAGAAAACCAGAGCTAGTCCTAACAATTGTAGCATCGCATTTACGCCCGAACAGCCGTGATACACTTCCACACTGCCATTTTCCAGGATTAGAAAAACCCCTCTTCGCACCACTTCAAATCCTAGATAGTGGAGGAGGAAAGCTGAAAATTTTGCTGTTAATAGGGCGACATCAACGAATACTCCGATCAATCCTGGAGGAATAGCTGTATAGCCAAGAATTAGAAGTTCCTGCCTATATTGTTTTAGTCCTTTTGTGCCGGAAGCCAGCAATGCGAGACTGATTCCCGACAAAAAAGGCGTTGCTCGGATAAAAAAGTCGTATCCAGATATGGACGAACTTTTGAGCAATATTAAAGCAATTAACGATGACCCAAAGAAGCTGGCAAAAACTCCGCTTTCAAAAGTTAAGGATTCGTGCCTTTCCCAAATGAGAAATGCTACGACTCCCCAAAACAGTAACATTGTACCAAATAGGTCTGTGTCGTTTGTTCTGGAAGTTAGAGTTAGGTGTATGGCAATCAAACCGGAGGCGATGCCTAACAGCCAGTATTTAGGTTCTTGGACGTGCTTGAGCCAGTTTATTTCGGTCATTGGTGCTTTTTGTTTTTCCTAAAAGCTTCTAAATTGCTTAATCTTGTAACTCTATTAAAATTATCAGCTACAAACACTTGCATTTATGCGCTTCGGATGATTTTTAACTAAATCTTCACAATGATTGACAAGGGCAAATGTGTGTGATAATTACCTCCCCCTAATTAAATCTGAAATTAGGCGCAAAGATTAAAGAAAACAGGTTTTTTAACTCTGTGCGATCGCACTCAACTAAAAATTTTCCTCCCTCAAACCCCGTTTCTGCGCCTAGAGTTCAAATGTAAAGCTTGAAGGCAAGACAGAAACCTTTGTTGGACGCACTCTTGAGCTTGAAAACCAGTTTTTTACTGGTGCTGGTTTTTGGTAGCCCGTGCGTCCAAGAGTAGATTAATTAGAGTAGACTTTCCGGTAGTAAGTTTGATATTCCTCCGAAAGCAGGGGTTCCCACCAATCCCGATGGGCTAAGTACCATTCTACAGTCTGTCGCAAACCTTCTTCAACGGTTACTGAGGGAGTCCAACCTAACTCAGTTTTAATTTTGCTGGCATCAATAGCGTAACGCCGATCGTGCCCGGCTCTGTCTTTGACAAATGCGATCAATTGTTCGCAAGGACGGGCGGGTAAATCCTCAGCTAATTCGTCCATTAGCTGACACAGCATTTTTACTAAATCGAGATTTTTTACCTCGTTGTTTCCGCCAACATTGTAGGTTTCCCCAGGCTGACCACGGTGAATAACGGCATCTAAAGCGCGGCAGTGGTCGAGAACGTAGAGCCAATCTCGCACGTTTTGACCGTCACCGTAAACTGGCAGAGGTTTGCCCAATAGCATATTGATGCACATTAATGGAATGAGCTTTTCAGGGAAGTGATAGGGGCCGTAATTGTTGGAACAGTTGGTGATAATTGTCGGGACGCCGTAGGTGTGGAAATAGGCGCGGGCGAGGTGGTCGCTGCCAGCTTTGGAGGCTGAGTAGGGACTGTTGGGCGAGTAGGCAGTTGTTTCTGTGAAGGCTGGGTCATCAGGACCGAGACTGCCGTAAACTTCGTCGGTAGAAACGTGGAGGAAGCGCATTTGTGCTTTGAGAGAGGGATCGTCAATTGCTTCAAAATGCTTGCGGAAGGCTTCTAAAAGCGTGAAGGTTCCGACAACGTTTGTTTGAACAAAGGCTGCAGGACCGATAATTGACCTGTCAACGTGGGATTCTGCGGCAAAGTGCGCGACTGTGGTGATGTTTTCTTCTTTGAGCAAGGTATCGACTAAGGTACGATCGCAAATATCCCCCTGCACAAACCGAAAATTTTCTCCTCCTTCCAAAGTTGCCAGGGTTTGTCTGTTTCCGGCGTAGGTTAAAGCGTCAAGTACGATTACTCGATCGCCCGGATAGCTGCTGCACCAGTGATGCACAAAATTCGAGCCGATAAATCCAGCCCCGCCCGTCACCAACAATCGGCGAGGATCTCGCTCAATGCCTTGAGTCGCGTTGTCTGTCATAAAAATAAGAGTTATTCCAATAACTAAGCCTTTACAAAAGTAGCCTTAAAAGTAGTTTGTCACCAAGTGTTTGCCAGTCTGTAACTAAATTTTCTAGTGTCTCACCTCGGATTTTCTAAGTTGGGCGCGATCTAAGTATTGGTTCACAAAAGTTTAACTTCTACTTTTTTTTTGCCGAAACGCTTACAAAGCAAGCATTGCAAATTTTTAAGCTGGCAAATTTAAATTTGAATTGCGTGAGGCTATAGCTGACTTTTGCGATCGATCCTCGATATGGGTGCCGCGCAGAGTTGATACATTTGTAAAGAGCTGTTACCATTAATTTTTTAATTATCCTTTACAATCTCCAGAGCACCATGAAGAAGTTTCAAGTGTTAGCTGGCATTGCTTCCGTTGTCGCGATCGCAAGCAGTATCGCTGTTTGTGACGCCGCATCTGCTTTCCCCTGTTCCTACAGCAAATCTGGGGCGGCTAAATCTGGTTCTGCGACAACAATCTTAGGTTCCGGCGGCTCGGAGCGAATGAATCCGTGGAAATCTTACAAAACAGCAGCTCTCGGTTTCCTCGGTTTGGCTGGGCTTGGGGGCACAGGTGCGGCCTACATGAGCTACCGCGCCGGCAAGCGCGCTTCTGCTGCTTGCGCTGCGATGACAGATAATTTTGAAGTTTTTGAAGAGTCGATCGATCCGATCGCAGATGCAGGTGTTTCTGAATACCTGGAAGTACCGGCGTTGCTAGATTTGGCGGCGGCGGGTACTGTACCTGAGTCAGCAGATGCGGTTGCAGCCGTTCGGGAACACCCTGAAGCTCCGGGCGGCGAGCTGGATTTACCGGTTTCGCCAGTTGCCGAGTTGAGTTCTGAAATTGCGATCGAACAAGTCCAAAGCGCGATCGTCAAATAGTTATTTCAAACCAAAGTATTCGCTTACCACACCTCCAATCTTGCAAGATTGGAGGTTTTTTGAGTGAAAATTATCTACCCTACAATTTCTTTTCCTGGCGATCGCTAAGCATTGCAAACAATTGAGAACAGATGAATCGATAGCACACAATATCATATTCCGGCAAAGCTCTCGGAGCGTTTAATTAATATCAATTTTAAAAAAGTTTTGTTACCATCCTCAATCTTATACCAATTATTAAAAGTCGCCACTCCCCCTCACGACAAGGCTGTGCCGTTTCCCTACTGTATTTGATGCGGTTGGAAACTGCTATAAAATTAGATGAGTCATAGTGAGATAGTATGTGGTGGAGGCGATCGCTAAAAATACTCTTCAGATCAATCTGAGGGTAGACGGCAAGAGTTCAAATCACCTGTTATGTTTGAAAATATAGCCCTACAGATTACAACTCTAGGTTATTATGAATGCTTGGCGCGATCGATTCAATCAATTTACAGGTAAAAATCGAGTGGCAGTTTGTCGGGTGTTCGTTCACCTAACAGGCGAAGAAGTTGCACCGCTGTTAGGAGTTCTCAACCGCACCGCCAGAAAAGCAATTGATGCCGATGGCGACATAGCGGTTTTAGGAGAAGGTCTTGTAGAAATTTGCAATCACCTCTTGCAGTACGACAACTACTGGCAATCAGCCGCCAATGAAGGCGATGTTTTTTGGAATGAAGGCGAAGCGGGCGATTATGTGGATGAACTTTTCATTGATTCAGCCGATCGCTATCTCAGCGAGCCTCAATACAGTACATCTGTTTACGATAAAAATTCCCCATTGTCTTTGCCTGTAACTAGAAATGTGGTGGTGATGCTGACAGTGGCGTATGAAGGCGAAGTTCCTGCCCTAGAAACTGACCTCGCGGACATCAGTGCGCTGAAAGTCGGTTTAAAAGCACTGATTAATTTACATTACCAAGAAAGGCTCCGAGCTGTGCAAGTTCACTTTTCTCCCGCACAGTTGGGAGACGAACTTACTAACGACCAAGTGTTGCTCAATTTCCCCGAACTTATTCCGATTTAAGGAAGGAAGAAGTTCGGCAACGGATTCAGTAACGGGTGTAATTGATGTAACTGATGTCGGGAAGAAGGAAGAAGGAGCAATTATAAAACAACCCATGCCCAATTACAAATTAAAAATTACTATTTATGATGCTGCGAAAACTGACAATTTATTTCATGGCTTTAACTTTTTTATGGACGGCAACCGCCTGCGGTTCTCCTAGTAGACAAACTTCGACCAATCCTGCTGGGAATCCAAATATTAACACAGTGCGTCCTGCACCAAATAATAACTTGAGTCAAGGTCAATATCCTGTACAGCAAGCTACCTACGACGATGCGGATGGCGAATACAGTTTAATGTTGCTGAATACTCCTCCGGGCAGTCCCCCAGTTTACCGCACTACGGATTTGCAAATGGCTCGCTTAACAGATGAAGAAATATCGGCAGGCAAGAAAAGTTATCTAAATTTGGAGAACAATCAAGCGGTTTTGCATTTGACAGAAGATTTTAAAATTGAGTACGTCCACAACGTTACCGAAACTGTTAATAACCCTCAAACAGGTCAGCCCCAAACCGTAGTAGTGCGGCAGCAATCTGGCTTCTGGGCACCGTTTGCTGGGGCTATAGCCGGTCAGGCGATCGGCAGTTTGTTATTTAGACCGCGATATTATATGCCGCCAGTCTACCAACCGGGGATTATGACAGGATATGGCGGGTATGGTAATACTTACAGCCAAGCTGTTCAGCAGTATCAAACTCGCTACCAAACTCCGCCTCCAGTGGTGAGAAACCGTCAAGTTTTAAGGACGACCGGCCGCTTGCGATCGCCTACATATAACCAGCCAGTAAGACCCTCAGCACGGCCAAATGGCAATCGATCGACCGGTTCGGGTTACGGTGGGAGCACTTTGAGGCGATCGCCGCAGCAACGTCAAAATCAATACAAGCGGCAGCCGAGTTTTGGTAGTGGCAGGAATTCTCGTCCACCGAGTCGGACTCGCTCTTTCGGGAGTAGAAGGCGCTGAGTTGAAGATGGCAAAAATCAGCAACTGACATCGGTAAAAGTTGATTTTATATATTCTCCCGATGTCACGCAGGGGCAGGTAGAGAGAATGAAAACTTTGGAATAATTGATTTAGTTTTCTCTGTTTTCCCCAGACCCAAAAAATATGTGATTTAATTTCTACATTGGTATGTAGGTGACAATATGTCTTCTTCACAACCCCCGTCTGGGGAAAGAAATCCTCTAGGATTGGATGAATTGATTGCGATCTTGGTTGCTTTTGGCACGATGGGAGCAATTTTATTTTGGGTAACAGGTAAAAATCCCGATCGATTGAATGCCAGAACTTGGCAATTTCCAGCCGTTTTTTCTCAACCTGCTGTTACGCCCGCGAGTCCCGGAATATTAACACCCGAATCGCCAACTTCCGATTTGCGATCGCCCGCTAAAACGCTCCTTCCCTCAGAACCGGATGTCGCACCTGTGGCACCTTTAGGGCCGGTTTTACCGCAAACTCCTCCGGTGGGTGTAATCGTTGTTCCTCCCAAGCCAATTGCGAGCTCGACTCCTGCTCCAGCAATTACCAAACCGAAAGCCGATAAACCCAAAGTTGGGCCCGTTAGATTCTCCGATGTTCCAGACAAATATTGGGCGCGTCCGTTCATTTTAGCCTTAGTCGATCGGAAAATTTTTGCTGAGCCCACCGACAGCAAATTTCGTCCCGAGGAATCGATGACGCGAGCCGAACTAGCGCGCTTAATTCAACGAATGTCCGACGACAAAGAGCCGATCCGAAAACCAATTGATTTTAAAGACGTAAAAGACAAGAGTCCTGTAGCTCCTGCGATCGACCACACGGTCAAAACTGGATATCTTAAAGGATACCCAAACAATGAGTTCCGTCCCGAAAAACAGATTCCGCGTGTCGAAGTCATCGCAGCTTTAGCGAGCGGTTTGAGCCTGAAACCATCAACAAGAGCAACCAAAACTTTACAACTTTATACAGACAGGGCAAAAGTGCCGAAATGGGCAGTTAACAAAGTAGCATCAGCCACAGAAGCTGGCATTGTTGTCAACCACCCGAAGCGCGCACTTTTGCAGCCTAATAGAACAGCAACTCGCGCTGAAGTAGCAGCCATGGTTTACCAAGCTATGGCCAAAAAAGGCAAAGTACCTGCTAAGTCTTCAGAGTATGTTGTGAAGCCTTTAAAGTTGCCCAAATAATATTTTAGGGGCGTTGCTCCTAGCCCGCCCCACAATAAAATTTAATCGTTATTGTTTGTAGTCAGGACTGAAGCCTTCACTACGAATCAGCTAAATTAATCTTGAAACACCATAATACTGCCCGAATAGCAAGCTACCCAAACCTGATTAGTTTCCGGATCGTAAGTAATCCCGATCGGACTTGAATTAACCTTCACTGTTTGCAGCACTTTCATATCGCTCGTCCTAACTTTGCTAACAGTATTCGAGAAATAGTTGACCACATAAAGCAGTTTTCCCTGATCGGAAATTGTCATGCTGCGAGGTGCTTTTCCTGTAGAAACTTTGTCTACTACTTTACCCGTTTTTAGGTCAATTTTTGCCACATTTCCTTCACCATTTAAAGTGGCATAAAGATACTTTCCATGGGGATCGATCGTCAAATGACGCGGCGCATTGCCAATATTCTTCAGCCATTCTACCGAAAAGTCGATGAGATTAACTTTCGCAATATCGGAAGAACCCATGATGGCAACATAGGCATTTTTTGAGTCGGGAGTAACAACAATACCCCGAGGATATGCACCCAGTTTCACTCGCTCGATTTCGAGATTTTTATTGATATCAACTACGCTCAAATCCCAACTGCACCAATTGCTAGCGAGCGCGAATCGATTGTCAGGCGAAACAGCATTGAATTTCGGAACTGCACCTACAGGAATTACCTTTTCTATTGTCAAAGTTTGGGTATTGATGCGGTACAGAAAACTTTGGTCGTGTTTTGCCGCTGGAGAACACCTGTCCGTTCCCGGATTTCTAAACCCGGAACCGTACATTTTGTAGTTGGAGACGTAGGCATATTTGCCATCGGTTGAAAAAGCAGCTTCTACGGGAGAGCCTTTATAATTGCCTTTGAATTTAGAAAAGCCGAACTTCGACAAGTTTACTGTATCGGGAATAGTCTTGACTAATTTAAAGTTCCTGTCGTAAACTGTGATTGTGTGGCGGTACATCATGTTTTGAGCAAAAAACAAACCAGCTCCCGAATAAACTATTGATTTGGGGGAGATGTTGCCATAAATTGTTTTTTTCAAGGTCATTTTTCCTTGAGTGTTGTCGGGAGGATTTACTAGCATTGTGGTTGGTGATTCACTTTTTTCATCCTCGGAATTTTCAGTTTTAAATGGTGGCAAAGAGGGTTCTTGAAATAGAGGTTCTTGGGGCTGAGTTTGAGTTTGATCTTCGAGTTCGTTTGTGTTATCTGTGGCGGTAGGAGATGGCGAAGATCGATCGACATTTGGCGAGATTTTTTCCGCAGCTTCCATGCTGGCTTCTTCCGGCTTACCTTTCAGTGCTGACAAGGTTTTAGGGCCGACAATTCCGTCAACTTTCAGGTTGTTCTCTGCTTGAAACTTTTTCACAGCAGCCTGGGTGAGAGAACCGTAAAATCCTGTAGCCTTACCGCTAAAATAGCCTGCGTTTTGTAGAGTTTTCTGAAGTTGGGCTACTTCGGGGCCTGAATCACCTTTTTTGATGGCGAGTGCGGGATTGACTAAATTGACAATTGTGAGAGCGATCGTAAAGAAAAGTAAAGGAGTGTATGCTAAATTCCGGTGCATTTTTGAGTGGGTCGATCGAGTTTGACCCGCAGCCGTTTCCCAAGTTTCAGCTAAATGTAGGTAGGCTAATCCGTCCATAGTTTTTACCGGGTATTTTTGGTGCTATGATACACCAGTTAATACCATTTTAGGTTTTAGATTTTAGATTTTATATGGGGAATGACTGATGCAATATGGGTTTGCAGCTTGCCTGCAGTTCCATTATTTTTTTAAATTTGTATAACATTGATTAAAGTAAAAATATTATAATCAAACTTAGGGTAAAATATCCTAGCAGTTTTTAGAGCAGTTTTTAAGGGTGTAAGCAAGTAGGAGCGATCGACAATGTGGAGTGGGGAACAAACAACCGCAGAATCAACGACAAAAGAATCCCGCCAGACGTTGCTGTGGGACGATAACGGGGGACTTTGCCAGCGGGCTTGGGTAGAAATCGATTTAGCAGCTTTAACTCACAATGTAAAACAGCTTAAAAAGCTATTATCTCCCCACACAGAACTGATGGCAGTTGTGAAAGCGGATGCTTACGGGCATGGTGCTGTTGCAGTCAGTCAAACAGCATTGCAAGCAGGTGCTAGTTGGCTGGGAGTGGCGACAATTCCAGAAGGAATAGAATTGCGAGAAGCTGGGATAGAAGCGCCGATTTTGCTGTTGGGAGCAACCCATACAGCCCAACAAGTAAAGGCGATCGCCCATTGGCACTTGCAGCCCACTATTTGTACTGCCAAACAAGCCCTAATTTTTTCGGAAGTTCTCGCAGGCATTAACCAATCTTTGCCGGTTCACGCTAAGTTGGATACGGGAATGTCTCGCTTGGGTACGCCCTGGCAAGAAGCAACAGAATTTGTGCAATTAGTCAAGCGGTTGCCCAATTTAAAATTAGCCAGCATTTACTCTCACTTGGCGACAGCAGACAGTCCCGATCCCGCAGTTATGATAGAGCAGCACCAGCGGTTTAAACAGGCGATCGAGCAAATTAAAATAGCAGGAATTAACCCCCCTCGCCTCCACTTGGCCAACTCTGCAGCAGCCCTCGCTGACCCGGCTTTGCACTACGATTTAGTGCGAGTTGGTTTAGCTACCTACGGTCTTTATCCAGCACCTCACTTGCAGTCGAGATCCAATTTGAAGCCCGCAATGCAGGTAAAAGCTAGGGTAACGCAGGTGAAAACAATTGAAGCAGGAACCGGCGTCAGTTACGGCTATCAATTTATAGCTCAGCGCCAGACACAGATTGCCGTAATTGGTATCGGCTATGCAGATGGTATTCCGCGCAATCTTTCTAATAAAATGCAGGTTTTAGTCCGGGGTCAGTTCGTGCGGCAAGTGGGAGCCGTGACGATGGATCAGTTAATGCTGGATGTAACCGATATTCCCAATTTAGAAGTCGGCGAAGTGGTGACGCTGTTGGGCAAAGATGGGGAATATAAAATTACTGCCGACGATTGGGCCACGACTTTAGGAACTATTTCGTGGGAAATTCTCTGCGGTTTTAAACACCGATTGCCCCGCGTAGCAGTACACTATTAGCAGTAGTCCGGCAGGGGTTTAAAGCCCTGCCTCATAGCAAAAGTAGTTTAAACCGACTCAAGAGTTTGAAGGATAAAATTATCGATTTTAGTCCTCTTTTAGAGGACTTTCGCTAGGAGACAGGGGTTAAAAACCCCTGTCGGACTCTCGTAATAAGCGATAAGACTGAGACTGCTATTCTCAATTTCAAATTCCCAATTCCCAATTGATATGACAGTTACTCCGACGTTTTTACCAATAGCCCAAACATTCTATTCTCAGCTAAATGCAGAAAGAACACAAGCCTTGGAAGTAGCCCAAGAATTTTCAAAAAAATTCGTAGAATTGGGGTTTAAAATTGTACCTCAACTGCTGTGGGCGATCGGCATTTTGTTAATTACGCGATTTGCGATCGGCTTTGCGGGCCGCGTGACTCGCCGAGCACTGAGTCGCACCGAAGCCACGCTGCGGAAATTCTTAGTTCAAGCTGCTGAAATTACTATTTTGGTAGTGGGAGTAGTCGCCGCTTTGAGTCAGTTGGGAATTCAAACTACCAGTGTGGTTGCGGTGGTGGGTGCCGCGGGTTTGGCGATCGGTTTGGCGTGGCAAAATACTTTATCGCACTTTGCTGCTGGGGTAATGTTGATTAGTTTGCGCCCCTTTGAAGTCGGAGATGGGATCGAAGCTGGGGATGTTAAGGGAGTGGTGGACAGTATCGGGATTTTTTCAACAACCGTGGTGACAGATGATCGGATAAAAATTATTGTCCCGAACAATCAGTTGTTTAACGGTACATTGAAAAATACAACGGCAATGGGAACGAGGCGAGTAGACTTGAAGATTGATATTGGCGATCGGCCAATTCGTCCAACTGTAGCTGAGTTATTAGAAATTGCCCACTCTCACCCGCTGGTGCTGGAAAATCCGCCCCCGACTTGTTTGGTAGCCGAGATTACTCCCGATACCACTATTTTATCTCTCCGACCTTGGTGCGCGTCGGTGGCTTACGAACAAGTGCGATCGCAAGTTCAACAATACGTCAAAGAGGCAATGGATGCCGACAACAATCAAGAACAATAGATATAAATCTAAAATCTAAAACCCAAAATTTATCGGAGGTATTTCCCATGAGCAAGTGGTATCCGCAGCAAATTTTGCAAGAACCCGGTGTCAGGATCACCGCCACCGAGAAAGAAACAATTCTCAGCAAATTTCCGCCTCCCGACGAAAACGGTCAAATCTATGCCGACGGGGTTTTTGAAGGCGGCGGCGTGCGCGGAGTTGCGTTTTTAGGAGCACTCCGGTGCTGTAGCGATTTGGGCATCCGCTGGCGAAAATTGGCCGGCACTTCAGCCGGTGCAATTACTGCTGCAGTATTGGCAACCGACTTGTCAATTGATGATTTAGAGGAAATTTTAGGACAGCTCGATTACAGCATATTTTTAACTCAAAAAAACAGTCCTCTAATTTTAAACGGCGACCCCGCCGACGACTTGCAATCTCCTGCTTGGACGCTGCTTTTCCTAACAGTTAGCCGTCAGATGGGAGAATATTCGGCGCAACCGTTCCGGCAGTGGCTGGAATCAATTCTCGGTAGAGGTAACTTGCACACTTTTGCCGATGTCAAACAAATCGTAAAAGACCGGGAATTAAAAGTAGTAATATCCAACCTCACTCGCGGTGAAATGTTGGTGCTGCCCGACGACTTACACCGACGCGAATCGACGGATTCCGATACTTTGTACGAGCAGTTGCGACTCCAAAGCGCTGAACATTTTAGCGTGGCTGAAGCCGTTAGGTTGTCGATGAGTATTCCCCTATTTTTTGAACCGGGAAAACTCGGCGATGACTTAATTGTAGATGGCGGAATTTTGAGCAATTTCCCCCTGTGGATTTATGACAAACAATCCGTCGGTTCGACTCCTGCACCGCCGCGCTGGTTTACCTTTGGGTTTCGATTAGTCGATACCGGAATTGAGACTAAAGCTAAGATTGATACTCCCCTGTCGATGCTGGCGGCGATGTTCAGAACGATGATGAAAGCAAGAGACCGCTATCACCAGCGGGAAATGGATAAAGGCAGGGTGATTAATATTGATGTGACTGAAGCTGGGGTGACGACGACGGACTTTAATCTCGATGCCGATCGCAAGGCTCACCTGTACCGCTTGGGGTATTTGTATACTAAGAGGTTCTTTTTGAGTTCCAATTTTAGTTGGGAGAAGCATTTGAAGGCTAGGGGCTTTGGGGAAGAGGCTGGAGGTTGAGGTCGCCGAAAGTATACACAGTAAGGGATTGAGGAATTTTAAAATTAGGGGTTGGCAAGAAGAGGATGTGTGTGCTATAGTTAGTTACTGTCATCCTGGAGAGGTGGCTGAGTGGTCGAAAGCGGCAGATTGCTAATCTGTTAAGGGTGTTAACATCCTTCGAGGGTTCAAATCCCTCCCTCTCCGTTCTAAGTTGTTCTAAGTAAGCCCAGCTAAAAAAATAGAATACCCAGAGCGCCGACTTCTTAAATAAGTCGGCGCTCTAAAAGCGCTCGCGTGTTACCTTAGTTTTGTTACTAAAACCATTACAAACCAGAAATTTTCAAGAATTCATTTTGGAAGCAACGATGAGTATCTGAATCGAAACAAACAAAAAGAATAGATCCGATCGCACTAGATGTTAAAAGAAAGCGACGGGTTTGTGCAAAAGCAATTTCCGCCGCACGCTCGGCTGGAAAACCCATTTCTCCCGTTCCAATAGCTGGAAAAGCAATACTCCGCAGTGAATGCTGTACAGCTAATTCCCAACAACCCCAGTAACATTCTGCTAATAGGTCTTCCTCTCCCTGAGAGCCACCGCGCCAAGGGGGACAAACCGTATGAATAACCCAGGGTGTCGGCAAATTATAGCCAGGAGTAATTTTCGCCTCCCCTTCCTCACAACCACCTATACGGCGACATTCTTCTAGAAGTTCTGGTCCTGCTGCTTGGTGAATTGCGCTGGATATGGCACCCGAGTTGGATAGGTCGCGATCGCACGAGTTAACGATCGCATCTACTCCTAAATCTTGCGTAATATTCCCCAAGATGGGACCTTTGCGATAAGCGTATAAAAGGCTGACATGACCGCTACTGCGAGAAACAGCCCGGGTGTAGCTTTGATGAGTTGACATTTTGCGATATGTAGTATATTCCCGCTCCTGAAGTTGTACTTCTAAGTCGGTGATTGCCTCCGCTTCTGGCGCACTCATGGGAAGATCGGGATTGTTGAGCAACTGCTGTTTTGTCTCCTGCAATAGTTGGCTGGCGCGATCGTAATTCCCTCCATCTACCAGTCTGACGGCTTCTTTTTTGGCGCGTGCTGTCATCATTAAAATCGCTTGCTGTCGTACCTCAGAGTTGAAGGGAAATTCCTCTAATTGTGCAGCACTGACGACGGGTAAGCGCAAGGAAACGCGGATTTTTTGCTCAATTGGTTGTTCGGGGTCGTTCCAACTGAGCCGAAAATAACATAAATCTACTTCCTCTGTCATCGCTGGCACTTTCAGCCGCACGACTACATCAACTGGATTACTAATTACTAAATTAGGTAAGCGAAATCGACCATTTGGAGTGACATCGAGCTGATTGAGTACCTCAACCATTTCTACTCCAGCTTGTGGCTCAATTCCCAAGGTGACATTTGTGCCAACTGTCGCCATTAAGCCAAGTAATTCTTGTTGAAAAATATTTGGCAATTGTTCGGGAGATTGAATGTAATAATAATTGCCATCCCCACTCCGCGCCATTGATTCTAGCAAGTCTTCGTTGTAATCATTACCAATTCCCATTGTGGTAGTGCTGACACCTCGTTTGGTTAAACCGTTCACATCGGAGGCAATTACATCGGGATTTGTTTCGCCGACATTGGCTAGTCCATCTGATAACAGAATGACTCGATTCAAGTGTTCTGGATGGAGGTGTTGGCTAACTTGAATTCCTCCTTGCACCCATCCGGCGTGCAGTGCCGTAGTGTTTCTGGCACTAATTTTTTTAATTTGTTGTAAAAGGTGGGATTTATGAGTAGCAAGGGTGCTAGGGACTAGGGTTTCTATCTCGTCATCGTAAATCGTGATGCTAACGCGATCGCTTGGTAACAACTGTTCGATTGCGTAGCTAGCTGCTTGCCGTGCGTATTCAATTTTTTGTCCGCCCATAGAACCAGAGCGATCGATTACTAAACCTAAATTAAGCTGCGGTCGCTCAATTGTTTTTTCCGGTGTTGGGGGCGTAATTCTGACTAAAACATCTAGAGTCGTTGAGCGTTCGGAACAAACGGCAGCACGTAGAGGGATAAGCTGTATGTCCATATTTGACCTCTTTGAGAGCTCGACTATTTAAATGATACAGTAAAGTCGAGGTGAATAGAGTACGCTTTAATCCCAAGCACCGACGAAACTGTTTTACAAACTGCTGACACTCTACTTCATAAACCTGCACCCTGCTGTATCTTTAAGCTCCTAATTTGGCGCTGGAATAAGAGCAGGCTCCACAAAAATTTTAAGTTTTGTCAATTTACAAGTTAAAGTTTAATTAAGCACTTTCATCGCTTCGACAAATTTCCGCGATATAAATGGCAAAATTTCTTCATTCTTGCTATTCTCTTTCCCTTCTGTAAATACAACCAACAAATACGGCCGCAAACCCGCTATTTCAATATAAGCCGCATCGTGACGCACTTGACTGGTCAGTCCCGCTTTTGACCACAATTTTGCTGATTCTGGCAATCCGCCGCCTAAAAAACCTGTAACTTGATTTTCAGGATCTGCCTCTAATTCTGCTGGGTCTAAACTGCGTTTCATTAAACCCATCATTTCTTGCGATGCTTTGGCAGAAACAGCTACGCCGCCGATTATACTGTGCAGCAAACGCGCCGCTGCATTTGTGGTCAGCATATTTCTATTTTCCATTAATTCTCCCAGAACTGCTCGCTCGCGACCATAGGGGCCGTCACACCAAGTTTTTTGATTGACGTTAATATTTTGTAATTCCGGCCAATCCAATGATTGAAAGTAACGGTTGATGAGGTTTCGCTGCTGTTTCCAAGTTTCAAAGGGGCCTGGTGATAATTCTGGACCGCTGGTGGTGCCGGTGAGCACGTCTACGACTAAACTGGTGGCGTCGTTGCTGGAATCAACTATCATATCTCGCACGGCGCGTTCTAATTCTGGCGATGTTTGAATCATGCCTTTTTGCGCCCATTCCCAGATGGCAACGAGGTAGAATAATTTGACGATGCTGGCGGGATAAATTCGTTCGGAAGCTCTAGCGCTAAAACCTCGCGGTTGATATTTCCAAAATTCTTCTGGACTCAGGGCACCGCCTGTATTGACTCGCACCGGCGGATCGTAGACTATCCAGGTAATGGCTGTACGATCGCCACTTAATCCTGTAAATTCTGACAATGCGGAGTCTATAATGCTACTGCCGAGGGTTTCTAATTGTTCGTCTTTGTGGAAAAATGTCATGGTTAATGGCTGACGGTTAACGGTTAACGGCTAGCAGCTAATGGCAATCTATCGTTAAATGCGAACAATTAACAGCAAACAATAAGCAATTAGCAATGGCCAATTATCAATTATCTGATGTTCTGGAGTACCGCGCCCGATCGCACATAAATATTTACGATTCCCCAAAGTGCGATCGATTGGCAACTCAAGCAGCGCTGGGGCGACATTTGCGAGTAGTTGACCCCCCCCAGCTTATGAAGGGGGAGAAAAATGGCATAGACTCGGTTGTTGAGGGGGATACAACGGCTGTGATGGTGCGACTGTGCGAAGATGATTATCCGGGATGGCTGGATATTCGAGATGTTGAGTTGCTCGACCCGACAGAAACAGTGTATCATCCTCTGGTGCTTTCTGAGGCCGAAATCAAGGAAAAATTACCAATAGTAATTACTTTCGCTCGTGAGGCTATGAACCAATCCAATTATTATCTTTGGGGCGGTACAATCGGACCGAATTATGATTGTTCGGGCTTGATGCAAGCTGCTTTTGTGGCTGCGGGCATCTGGTTACCGAGGGATGCTTATCAACAGGAAGCTTTTACTAAACCTATTAGTATTAGCGCTTTAGAACCGGGTGATTTAGTATTTTTTGGTACGCCGGAAAAAGCAACTCATGTAGGATTGTATCTCGGAGATAATCGCTACATTCACAGTTCGGGACAAGCACAAGGTCGCAACGGTATCGGTATCGATGTTTTGTCGGAGCGTGGGGATCTAGTCAGTCAAGCTTATTACCAGCAATTGCGGGGATATGGTAAAGTTGTGGCAAGTTATCAACCTAGTTAGTTGTTGACGGTTGACTGTTGACGGTTGACTGTTGATATTATCGAATAAAAAAATGGACGCTGCATTATTTTTGGAAAAATTGGCTGCACAGCAAGCTGAGGCTGAGGTTGTTCTGGATGTTTCGGTGGTGGTGCCGGTCTATAATGAGGTGGAAAGTTTGCCTCATTTGATTGAGGCGATCGCCTCTTCTATCCAACCATCTGGACTCAGCTATCAAATTATTTGTGTAGATGACGGTTCTAAGGACGGTTCTGCTGAACTTCTCCAGCAGTTAGCCAGCACTCGCGATGACCTTTGTGCTGTAATTTTGCGCCGCAATTACGGGCAAACTGCTGCCATGTCCGCAGGTTTCGATCGCGCTCGCGGTCGTGCTATTGTTACCCTTGACGGCGATTTGCAAAATGACCCGGCTGATATTCCGCTATTGTTGGCAAAGTTAGATGAAGGCTACGATTTAGTTAGCGGCTGGCGGAAAAATAGGCAGGATAATACTATTAGTAGGTTGATTCCTTCTAAAATTGCTAACTGGTTAATTGGTCGCGTTACAGGCGTAAATTTGCACGACTACGGCTGTTCTTTGAAAGCTTATAAATCCGAGTTGGTAGCAGATTTGAATTTGTACGGGGAATTGCACCGCTTTTTGCCTGCTTTGGCGTTTATTGAAGGGGCGAGAATTGCAGAACTGCCTGTGCGACACCACGCCCGCCGTTTCGGTCAAAGTAAGTACGGAATTTGGCGGACTTTTCGCGTGTTGATGGATTTGTTAACTATTTCTTTTATGAAAAAGTTCCTGACTCGACCGATGCACGTTTTTGGACTTTTGGGACTGAGTTCTATGACGTTGGGAACGGTTTTAGGAATTTATTTGACAGTCTTAAAATTGGGTTTTGGTCAAATAATTGGAAATCGTCCTTTGCTGATTTTGGCTGTAGTTTTGCTGTTGACTGGCGTGCAGTTATTTTGTTTTGGTTTGCTGGCAGAAGTGATGATGCGGACTTATCACGAGTCGCAGGGAAAACCGATTTATCGGGTGCGCGAGGTGTTTGGTTCTAAGTAAGGGTTCGATACCAATTATACTCTGCCATAAAAAGAGGGAAAGTTTTGAGTTGTAAGTTAAATAATTTAAAACTCAAAACTCAAAACTACTTCCTAATCTTCCATTCTCTCATCTAAAATCTCAAATTTCAAATCTAAAATTGATTGACTTTTTGAGCTTGTCGGAGAGATGTAATAGTTGCGATCGCGTGTTCGGCGACTGCATCTATTTCTGCTTCGGTATTGAACCGGCCAATACCAAACCGAATTGAAGCATAAGCTAATTTGTCCGATCGCCCGATCGCTGCTAAAACATGGGATGGAGATATTTTTGCGGAAGTGCAAGCAGATCCCGAAGAAACTGCAGCCGCCGGTTGCAAACCCAACATCAACGCTTGACCGTCAACCCCGGCTACACTAATATTGAGATTCCCCGGCAATCTCTTAGTAGCGTGACCGTTGAGAAAAACATCGCCCAACTCACTCAATTTTTCCCACAAACGCTGCCGCAAATTAACCACTCGTTCTGTTTCCGACGGCATTTCTGCAATTGCCAATTCTACTGCTTTGGCAAACCCAACTATTTGCGGTGGGTAGAGAGTGCCCGATCGCATTCCCCGTTCGTGCCCTCCTCCGTGCATTTGCGGCGCTAGCTGCACTCTCGGTTTGTTGCGGCGCACGTAGAGAGCACCGATCCCTTTTGGCCCGTAGATTTTGTGGGCTGTCAAGGACATTAGATCGATATTCATCTCCTCTACGTCGAGGGGAATTTTGCCGATCGCCTGTGCCGCATCTGTGTGAAAAAGAATGTCATTTCCGCGACAAATTGCTGCAATTTCTGCGATCGGCTGGATGACGCCAATTTCGTTGTTAGCCGTCATCACGGAAACTAAAATTGTCTCGGCGCGAATCGCTTTAATCAAATCGCCTATATCAATCAGCCCGTCGCTTTTCACTGGTAAAACAGTAATGTCAAACCCCAATTTTTGCAAATAGGTACAGGGGTCAAGAATTGCATTGTGTTCGGTTTTTACTGTAATAATGTGCTTTCCTTTACTGAAATAAGCTTCAGCAATGCCTTTAATCGCTAAGTTATTTGCTTCGCTGGCGCCGCTGGTAAAAACAATTTCTTCTGGGGAGGCATTGATCGCTTCTGCTATGATTTGTCGTGACTGTTTTACCGCTGCTTCTGCTTCCCAGCCGTAGACGTGGTTGATACTGGCTGCGTTGCCGAATTGTTCGGTGAAATACGGCAGCATTGCTTCAAGTACCCTTGGATCTACGGGGGTTGTGGCGTGGTTGTCGAGGTATATAGGACGTGCGGACATAGTGCAGTTTTGGGTGAAAAAAGTGTTAGGTTTATTGTAGACGAGCCCCTTGTTCTACTACAAAACTTTATAATTAACATATATTTGTGAAGATTTATGCGAGCTGACATTCAGGGATTAGAAATTACTCTCGGTGAGCTCAAGCACCTCACCGGCGCTGGGCCCGATCGCGTATACCGGCCGGCGACAGCGACTAAGTTTGCCCGCGAAGCTTTGAAAACAGTCGGTTTAATTGTTTTGGTTCTAATTAGTTGTTGGCTGCTGGTTGCGATATTTCCTAGAGCTTATTTGTTGTGGTTCGCCCTTCACATCGCTGCGATAGTTGGTTTAATCTTTGAGGATGCGTGGAAAATTCGGTGCAGTCGGCAAAACCCACATTTAATCAATCTTTTTGATGATGTCGATCGCTATAATGGTATAATAGAAGCGATCGCCATTAATGATCAGATAGAAGATGCTGGCAATGCGGAAGTCAAAATCGGCGATCGAGCAAAAGTAATTCAAGCTTTGCAGCTAATCAGAGACGATTTAGTTCGAGCTTTGAAAACTGAAAGAATTCTTAGAGAAAACAAAAAATTTGTCGCTACTAATTCCGAATTGTTTGCCAATAACTTAAGAAATTTGAATGCCCTGCAAATTAGCGATCGAGCCAGCGAACAAGGACGATTACTCAACGAAGCTTTGCAGGTAGCGGTGGGAGTTCAAGCAGAAATGAAAAAGTTGCAAGATCGAAACGCTGCTAATTTTAAAAACGGCAAAACTCAGTAGCAGGCAAGGCTGCGTCCACCTCTTAACCAGTAGCAATATAGCAATCCTTGCAGGAGTCGTAAATTTTTGATCCCACCCCAACCCTCCCCGAACCCAAGGGGAGGGAGTAAGAAATTCACAAATGATTTAGTCTTGCTATATGCAGCTTACTGAACCGATATCACTCAAACACATTCTCCAAATTATAAGTTATGATAATTGTGAAAAACATATCATAACTATTGTAAATTTTTTCCGGTTACGTAACAGATAAGGATATCTTGGAAAGGTGACGTTAACAACCAGGTCAGTATGTCTTCTGCCAAACCCAAGATTATAGTTCTCGACGACGATCCGACTGGTTCTCAAACCGTGCACAGTTGCTTGCTGCTGACACGTTGGGACGAAGACACCCTGCGTTTGGGACTGCGGGACAAGTGCCCGATTTTCTTTATACTGACAAATACTCGATCGCTAACTCCCGAAAAAGCAGCCTCAGTCACCCGCGAAGTGTGCCAAAATCTAAAAAGGGCGATCGCCAGCGAAGAAATAGAAGACTTCCTAATAGTTAGCCGTTCCGATTCTACCCTGCGTGGCCACTATCCCATCGAAACCGACGCGATCGCCGAAGAACTCGGCCCCTTCGACGCTCATTTTCTGATTCCCGCCTTTTTTGAAGGAGGCAGAATTACCCGCCACAGCGTACACTACCTAATAGTTAACAGTGTCCCGACACCAGTACACGAAACCGAATTTGCCAAAGATTCAGTCTTCGGGTACAGTCACAGTTACCTGCCAGACTATGTAGAAGAAAAAACCAAAGGTCGCATCCCCGCTGATGCAGTCGATCGCATTTTACTCGGAGACATTCGCTACGGAAGTTTAGATCGACTGATGGACATGACAGACAACCAATGTGCAGTTGTTGACGGCCAAAGCCAAGGCGATTTAGACACATTTGCCAAACACATTCTCAATGCAGTCAGTCAAGGCAAAAAGTTTTTATTTCGCAGCGCAGCGAGTATTTTAACATCCTTAGCTGACCTCGGCCCGCAGCCAGTAGCAGCCGACGAAATGGCAAAATACGTCAGGGGCGGCAAACCGGGTGCAGTAATAGTTGGTTCCCACGTTAAGAAAACTACGGAACAATTGGAGCGCTTGTTAAAAGAACCCAATATAGTTAGCATTGAAATAGATGTATCTCACTTGCTAGAAGATTCACCCGAGTATCGCACTCAAATGCTCGATGAAATTCTCGAAAAAGTCCGCACTGCTCATGCCGATGGCAAAACGCCTGTAATTTATACCAGCCGCAAGGAACTCGAATTTGACAGTGCAGAAACCAGGTTAAAATTTGGAGAGGCGGTTTCTGCTTTGTTGATGGATATCGTGCGGGGACTGCCTGCAGATATCGGATTTTTGATTAGCAAGGGCGGGATTACTTCTAATGATGTTTTGAGTACAGGTTTGTCGCTCAAAAGTGTCAGGCAAATCGGTCAAATTATTGCCGGTTGTTCGGTGGTGAAAACAGAGGCTAATCATCCTCTGTTTCCCAATTTGCCAGTTGTTTTGTTTCCGGGAAATGTGGGGGATAGCCATGCTTTGGCTACTGTTTACAAGCGGCTGAGCAAGTAGTATAGCTCGACCAATCGCAGATTAACCCAGATGAATTTAGCTTCGAGCCAGGGAGGATAATGTTCATCTGCGGTTCGTCGATGGGTTCCCATGCTCGATCGAACTTTATGGCAACTGCCACTGCACGACCACTGCAAAAACAATCTCTCGCCTACATTTTCTTTGCCAAATCGACACCAATATGATATGATAGAAAGTCTGTCTGTAACTAAAGACGATCGCCCCATCTCCAAATCCCCCCTCAGCAGTCGCTCTCAAAAAAATCAAATTTAGGAAAAAAAATTAAGGCAGAACTCTACATATAGAGCCAACAGCGCAACAGCTACTGCTATCAGTAGCGTTTCCAGCTTGTACCCGCCTAAATTTTAAAATTAAGTAGAAATTTCCACATAGTAATTTTTAGCTGAAAGGATTAGCATATAAGGGTGACAGAACATTATCATCCCCTAAACTCATTAAAAGATGGCCATTGGTTCAAGCTGATCTGTGGGGCGAGCTTTCAACACCTGCCTGCTGTACGGAATCTCACCTTGGCTTACACCTTAGCAGGCGCTGACTGTATCGATGTCGCGGCAGATCCCGCCGCCGTCGCCGCAGCGAAAGAAGCCCTACAAGTGGCCAGCGAATTACAGGCAAGAACTCAAAACCGCAGGTTTGGCGGAAAAGGGTTGCCGTTGCTGATGGTGAGTTTAAACGATGGGGAAGACCCGCATTTTCGCAAAGCCGAATTCAACCCAGCCGATTGTCCGCTGGACTGCTGGCGGCCGTGCGAAAAAATATGTCCAGCCGAAGCAATAGTTTTTCAGAGTGCTGGCAGTGGTTTTTCCGGGGTGATAGACCAGCAGTGCTATGGCTGCGGTCGCTGTCTGCCGATTTGTCCGAGCCAACTGATTTATACTCGTTCTTACGTGTCTGCTCCCGCCGCGATCGCACCTTTAATCTTGCAATCCGGTGCCGACGCCCTAGAAATCCACACGCAAGTAGGCAGAGAGGCAGATTTTGGGCGACTTTGGTCGAGTATAGCTCCCTGGGTCGGTCAACTCAAGGTAATAGCAATTAGTTGCCCGGATGGAGACGGTTTGATTGATTATTTGCGGACACTCTATCAAATAATTTCCCCCCTTCCTTGTCCCCTAATTTGGCAAACCGACGGTAGGCCAATGAGCGGAGATATCGGAACAGGAACTACTAGAGCCGCGGTCAAACTCGGTCAAAAAGTTTTGGCTGCCCAGTTGCCGGGATACGTGCAACTTGCAGGCGGCACTAATGCTCACACTGTCAGCAAGCTCAGAGCCGAGGGACTGCTGTTGGATGGCGGGAAAAATTTGTCAGTTCCCCCTATCCCATACATTGCAGGTGTAGCTTACGGCAGCTATGCCAGGGTTTTGCTATCGCCAATTTTAGAACAGTTAGAAACAATGCAGACCGATCGAGCCTATGCCGTTCCGGTGGCAGTGGCGCGGCCAGCAGCCGAAATTCAAACATCTCGGCTACCTCAGCTCGAAGCCGTCCCAGAACTTCTCTCAGAGGCCGTGAGTTTAGCTTGTTCTCTAGTTTCCCAGCTCAAAGAATTTTAGTCATTGGGAATTGGGTCTTGGGCATTGGGAATTGGGCATTGGTACTAATGACTAATGACTAATGACTAATGACTAAAAAGTTGAAAAAGTCACCGAACACATCGAGGCGAATGCAGATTACAGACGACCTCAACAAATTATTAGACATCGTGCCAGATGAGATCCGGCAGCCCTTAGAGCAGCACCCGCAGCGCAACAATCTCATTGAGATTGTCATGGATTTGGGCCGCCGACCAGAAGCTCGTTTTCCATCCTTGGCCGAACCTCTTTCCCAAACGCCGATTACCAAAGCAGACCTCAACTATTGCATCGAGCGAGTCGGTCACTTCGGCGGCGACAATCGAGCCGGTATCGAGCAAACCCTGCACCGAATTAGCGCCCTTCGCAACCGCAGCGGCGAGATTATCGGCTTGACTTTGAGGGTTGGCCGCGCTGTGTTCGGGACGATCGGCATTATCCGCGATTTGGTGGAAACCGGTCAGTCAATTTTGATGCTCGGTCGCCCCGGGGTTGGCAAAACCACGGCCCTGCGGGAAATTGCCCGCGTGCTCGCCGATGACTTGGAAAAACGGGTGGTAATCATCGACACCTCCAACGAAATTGCCGGAGATGGAGATATTCCCCACCCAGCGATCGGCAGAGCTCGCAGAATGCAAGTTTCCCGTCCCGAACTCCAGCACCAAGTCATGATCGAAGCAGTGGAAAACCATATGCCCGAAGTGATCGTGATTGACGAAATCGGCACGGAACTCGAAGCTTTGGCGGCTCGGACGATCGCCGAAAGGGGCGTGCAGTTGGTCGGTACCGCCCACGGGAACCGGCTCGAAAACTTGATGAAAAACCCGACTCTGGCAGATTTAATTGGGGGCATCCAAGCGGTGACGCTGGGAGATGACGAAGCAAGACGGCGCGGTTCTCAAAAGACGGTTTTGGAGCGCAAATCACCGCCAACTTTTGAAATAGCCGTCGAAATGCTGGAACGCCAGCGCTGGGTAATACACGAGCGAGTTGCAGATTCGATCGACACTCTGCTGCGGGGACGCGAACCCAACCAGCAAATCAGAAGCGTTAGCGACACAGGAGAAGTAATTATCGAGCAGGAGTCGGCAACTCCCCCCGCCCGGTTTCCGGGAATCGCAGCTTCCGGTAGCACGGCTGCTGTATCGGCAATCCGGCCCGTCACACCGCTCTCTGGGTGGCGGAGTGCTGGCAAAATGGTGCCGATGCCCGCTCCCAGCCAGAACTTCGCTGCTAAAAGCGCGCCGGTTGCTGAGACTCGGTATTTCGAGCAACTGCTCGAAGAATCTCTGTCCGTCGAGCCGGTACCTAAGCCGGGACGTTTTTCCCAGAATGTCGGCCCTAACGGCGAAGATTTGCCCCTCCACGTTTATCCTTACGGCATAGCTCGCCACCAGCTCGAACAGGTGATTTCGACGCTGAACCTGCCGGTACTGCTGACGAAGGATATTGAGAGCGCTGACGTGGTTTTGGCTTTGCGATCGAACGTTCGGAACCAGTCGAAATTGAGGCACTTGGCCAAAACTCGCCAAGTTCCCCTGCACACAATTAAGGCCGGCACTATTCCCCACGTAGCGAGAGCTTTGCGGCGTCTGTTAGATATGGATGACCCCGGCACCCCGGAAGTGGCAGACCTCGCCTTATTCGCCCGCAGCGGTTCTTCTGACGAGCTCGAAGCTCTCGAAGAAACGCGCTTAGCAGTCGAGCAAATTGTCATTCCGAAGGGACAGCCGGTGGAACTCCTGCCGCGTTCTCCCAACGTCCGCAAAATGCAGCACGAACTTGTGGAACACTATCACCTGAAATCCCACAGTTTTGGGGAAGAACCCAATCGCCGCTTGCGGATATATCCAGCTTAAAGTTGGAGAGTAGTGCCTTTGAAGGCAGAAGGTAGAAGGCAGAAGGGATAATTTTTTCCTGGCTTGTGTCTTTTACCTTTTGCCTTTTTCCTTTAAGTAGCTGGCCACTTTCTGATATGATGTTTTGTGACACTGTTCTTGTTAATGCGATCGGCTAAATTCCCGATTTCTAATTCCCAATTCCCCAATTTCCAACTACCACTTCTTCGACTACACTATCTTACAAGTTCCCCAATTCTCAATAGTTCAGCTACGCACTTCCCTTCAGCTCCCTTCGGCTTTGCGAACGGATGAGCCGCAGGCTAGCAGCTATGCTCAGCACAAACTCAGCACCAGCTCAGTAAAATTTGCCACTTCCCAAATTATTAAATTAATCTCCCTAAGTTGACATGAATGATTCCATAGTTCAGCTATTTATCAACTTAATTACTACTGAGATTGGTGTGCGAATTAGGTCACAAGATCGAGCTGGTCTTTATCATAAAATTATGACTCGAATGAGATCCAAAAAAATCGCACAACCCGAAAAATATTATAAGCTTTTAATTGCCAAAAATTTGGAAAGTAAAAATGAATGGTCAGAATTAGTATTGCTATTAACAACAATTGAAAGTTATTTCATGCGAGATAAAGGACAGTTTTCTCTGTTAAAAAAAGTAATTTTTCCTGAATTGATAGAGCAGAAAAGAAACTTGCACAAGACATTGGGAATGCAGCCGACACTGCGAATCTGGAGTGCGGGCTGCTCTACCGGTGAAGAACCTTATTCTTTAGCTATTGTTTTAAAAGAATTGATTCCAGATTGGGAACAATGGAAAATATTAATTTTAGGTACAGATATCAATGAAAAAGTAATCAAAAAAGCGCCCCAGGGAGTTTACAGCCCTTGGTCATTTCGCTTGGTTGAACCGCAGATACAAAAGCAGTATTTTCATCAGAGGCAAAATGATTGGCAAATCAATCAAGAATTGCGCGAAAGTGTAACCTTTAGCTGTGTAAATTTAATCACAGATGAGTTTCCTAATATTTACCAAAATCTTTATAACATAGACTTAATTTTGTGTAGAAACGTTTTTGTTTATTTTGAACACAAGTATATTTCACTGGTACTGAAAAAATTTGCCAATACCCTGAGACCTGGAGGATATTTAATGACCGGTCACGCTGAAGTTTACGGTCAAATTATGAACGAGTTTGAACCCAAGATTTTCCCGGAGTCGGTGGTTTATCAGCGTCGGGATGCAGTAATGGAGAAAGGCTCTCAAATAGAGTCTAGGGTTGCGACGGTAGGGGAAGCCAACTCGGCATTTCGGGAATTGCCGAAAGCAGATACTATGGGCGATGATAGTGGTGAGTTGCTAACAGGGGAAACGATGCCACCTCGTTTTACTACTAACAGCAATTTTCCAGAGATAGAGATGCCGCCCGTATTAAAAATAAGTAGTCCGCTGGGGAAGATGCTGCCCTCTCTCTATCTGGAGGGCGGTTTGCCGAACACTGCCGTGTCAGTTACAGAAATAAAAATAGCAGAAAATACTCAAACTAAAACGCCTCAAATGCTAATTTTAGAGGCTAAAAAATCTTTTAAAAATAAAAATTATGCTGAGGCAATCAACAAGGCACAAGAGGCAATAGACTTGCAGGGAAATAATTTTGATGCTTATTTTTTGATCGCTCAAGTTCAGGCCAATGCCGGCAACTATTCTCAGGCAATAGAATACTGTAATAGAGCTAGAAAAGTAGAGCCTGGATCAGTATATACTGATTATTTACAAGCTCAAATTGCTGAAGAACAGGGGCAATTAGAAACAGCAAAGAATTTATTAAAGAGGATTATTTATATGTGTCCCTCTTTTGTTTCAGCTTATATAGAGCTAGGGAATATATACAATAAAGAAGGTCAAGTAAAAAGAGCTCTTAAAATGTATAATTCATCTTGTGAAATCCTGAAAGCACTACCGCCAAGCACTCCCATAGATTCACAGGGGAAAATGACAGCTAGTCAAGTGCTGATGAATGTTAAAAAAAAATTGTTACAATTATACAGTAAAGAAGCTGTACACTAAAATATGGAAACTAAACCGTATCTTATCTTTGAACAGAACGGTTTTCTCTGCGGTATAGAAGCCTGCTACATTCGGGAAATTTTCTTTCTGCCGGAGTTGACAGCAATTGCAGAAGCACCTCAAGATATTGTTGGGGCGATCGACCTTCGGGGCGAAATTCTGCCCGTGATGGATCTGAATCTCCGTTTTGGATACGCTTGGCAGGATTATGCTGTGACAGATAGTACGATCGTCATCGAGTGGCAAGAATCCAAAGTCGGTATAATTGTCAATCAAGTTCGCGAAGTTAAGGAACTCTCAGAAGAGGCCATCACTCCGCAGCTATCTTACGCGCGAGACAATTCAGAAGCTTCTCATCATTTTGTATCTGGATTTGCCCGCTGCGAAGCCGATATTATCATGCTGCTGAATCTCGATCGCTTAATTCGATATTCTCCCGAAAAATCCCAGGAAATCTGGCCTGTTTTTCCAAGCAATGCAGGTAGTGAGTCAGCAGCAGGTGAGGCAGAAACAGAAAATTCACACTGGCAAACAAATGCAAAATTGTTAGGCAAAAATCCTAAAAGTTTGAGCAATCGTCACGTTTTTTGCCCGCAGGCAACCCCGGAAGAAAAAGCAATTTTTCAATCGCGCGCTAATCAGTTGAGACGGCGAGGCGGGGGGGAAAATGATGCTGCAATTAATATGTCCCTGGCGGTGTTTGTTTTGAAGAGCGAATACTTTGGTATTCCTTTGGATCTAGTGCGCGAATTTACGGATATTAGCCAAGTAACTCCGGTTCCTTGCACTCCCGATCGCATAGTGGGAAATATAAATTTACGGGGAGAAATTGTGACGCTAATTGATATTCGCAGTGTTTTAAATATGTCTTTAAATATGTTGGATACTGCAAATTATCTCTCTAAGGCGATCATTGTTGAAGTGGCGGATTTAGTCGCTGGTATAGTTGTTGAAGAAATATTAGATATTATATACTTAAATGTGTCGGAAATTGCGGCTGTTCCGGCAGCACTGCATTCTGCTAACCGCGAATATCTACGGGGGACAGCTATTTACGGGGAAAAAATGATGGCTATTCTAAACTTGCAAAAATTGCTAACAAAAGGAGGAGTAGTTGTTGATGAAGAGGTTTGAATCAAGAACAGGGCTTACGCAGAGCATATATCTCATGAGTCAACTGAAGCATCTGGCTTGATACTTCATTTTCTTCGCAATCCAGATTCAACGCAGAGATCGGGGCTGGTAACCAGCGGGACTTAGCATGAGAGAATTATCTTGAAATGCGTCTAGGACTAAATAAGTTAGTTATACCACAATACGGTTGAGTTAAGCTCGATCCCCCCTTGAGAAAGCAGGGCGGTTTCATTCGACCTAGGGGCACACCCCCGTGGTTGCCCCGATACTTGAAACACCGATTCCCTCGTGCGTGGAGGAGGTAGGCACGGGGGCGCTACCCCTACAAAACGATTATTTCTTTGAGAATGAAACAGCCATGTCTTCTCAAAGGAGGGACAAGAACTTACTCAACGTCCTCGCAACGATGGGGGGTATGCGAGGGGGGTCTCTGAGGAAGAAATAGTTTTAACCCAAGCGTATTAAGTTATACCAAATCCGCTTTTCAAGCGAGATTTGACTAAGCAATCTAATTGGTGTATTCACGTACTTAAATTAAGGAGAAAAATATGTTTTCTAAGTTAATAAAATTAAATATTAGAAATAGAATGCTGCTTGCCTATGTAGCACCAGCAACTATATACTTGGGTTTTCCTATCCTAGTTTATACAACTACTAATCAGGTATTGAATAATTTTCATGAAGTGGAAAGGATAGAAAATGTGATCAGATACACAAATGATATGTCCGCAGGTGCTGAACAAATGGTACGGGGGATGCGTGGGTATTTAATTAATAAAAATCCGCAGTTTTTAAGTGATTTTCAAACAGGTGCAGAATTAGCTCGTCAGTCGGGCAAGAGCGCGGAGTTGAGGATAGAAAATCCTGAGCAGAGAGTTCGTTTAGAGAATATGCTACAACTCTGCAACGAATATTATGATGGTTCAAACCAAATAGTTATTTTATTACAAAAAAATAAGAAACCCGAAGCATTGGCTATATTTAATACAGGAGAACAGACAAAATTTGTGGAGGAATTTGTGGCAATAAATAAGCAATTTCGTGAAATAGAAGTAAATGCGATTAAGCAAGCTACAGAAAAAACGAAGCAATCTTTAGTTTTCTTGATCTCGGCAGTGGTATTTGGTTCTGTATTTTTATTGGTGTTAGGTGCGGTTATAGCTGGGCTGATTTCGTCAGGAATTGCCCAAACTATCGATCGGGCAATTAGCTCTATCGCCACTTCTTCCACTGAGATTGCAGCCACCGTGGAAGAACAGGAACGCATGGCAAGTCAGCAAGCAGCTTCAGTAAATCAAACTACTACTACAATGGACGAATTGGGAGCATCTTCCAGGGCGACATCACAGCAGATAGAAACCGCCGTGGTTCAAGCAATGCAAGCTCTGAATTTAGCTGGAGGTGGCACAAAAGCTGTAGAACAAACTTTAGAAGCAATGGCAGCTCTAAAAACTAAAGTTCAAGATATTCAAGGACAAATTATAGAGTTGAGCGAACAAACTGATCACATTGGTAATATTTCAACTGTAGTTAGCGATTTGGCAAATCAAACTAATATGTTAGCACTCAATGCTGCTGTTGAAGCAGTGCGGGCGGGAGAACACGGCAAGGGGTTTGGCGTGGTGGCGTCAGAAATTCGCAAACTTGCCGATCGCAGTAAAAAGTCAGGAGCGCAAATTAATCTATTAGTTGCTGATATTCAAAAGGCGATTAACTCAACGGTAATGGTGACAGACGAAGGAACTAAAACAGTGGAATCCGGCGTGAACATTGCCTCAGAAACCGCAGCGGCATTTGCAGGAGTTGCCAATGCCATTAACAATGTGGTTTTGAGCTCTCAGCAAATTTCGCTGAATGCCAAACAGCAATCGATCGCGATCGAACAGGTAGTGCAAGCTATGAACTCTCTCAATCAAGCCGCAGCCCAAACCGCTTGCGGTATCAGTCAAACTAAAGTCGGCACTCAAAAATTGAATGAAGCGGCCTTAGATTTGAAGGCAGTTTTGTAGGAGATAGATGAATCATGAGTAGTTTCCCAAAAATGCAAAATATATCCTTAATAATTAAAGCAATTGCTTTGGCGATTTGTCGCGGTACAATTCCAGGGATATTAAGGGGAGTAATAAATTGTTTATTAGCAAATCATAACCTAATCTCATATCGTTTTCGGTTGCATCGGAATGATACCGAGGACTCGGCAGTGCCGTGTCCCTACAATTGAGCGGGGTAGAGACACGGCACTGCCACCTCCTGACTGTGGCTAATATTAATTCCAATGTCATCTGAGTTGATATCAAATCTGCACTGTAGTTAGTTGTGATTTGTGAGTTATTATTTGGAAGTTGTTATTTTTTATTTACTACCCATTCCCCATTCGCTATACTTCTGCTACGCACACTTATAAATTTTCTATTGTCTATACTTAGACTATGCGAGCGTACAAATTACCATTAAGCAATTTATAGTAACCAATGATTAACAAATTTTTCCAGAAAATGCAGCACCGACTGTTGCTGCTACTAATTTTAAGTACCTTGATTCCAGTATCTATTGTTGGTTGGTATGGAATTTATTCTTCAACAGAAGCACTGCAAAATTTAGCATTAATAACCCTTAGTGACAGTGTTAATTCTACCGCAAATCAAATGATTAACAAATTTGAAAATATGAGAGCAGATATTTTGTTTCTCCCCAAAACTCCCCCTGTTCAGGGAATGATTAGAGCTAAAGAAGGAAATGGAGTAGACAAACAAACTAATTCAACTTATAAAGATTGGCTTTATCGAATGCAACTCACATTTTTAGCTATGATGGAAGCCAAACCATATTATATGCAATTGCGTTACATAGATAACAGTGGCAAGGAGATCGTGCGCGTAGATTCTGACGGGACAAATATCCAAGTTATTCCAGAGTCTCAACTACAAAATAAAGCAGACAGAGATTACTTTATGGCAACTATGAAGCTAAAATCAGGAGAAGTCTATGTGTCTTCTTTAGAGCTGAATCAGGAAAGGGGGAAAATAGAAATTCCTTACAAGCCAACAATTCGCTACGCAACTCCAATTTTTAATCCCAAAGGAGAAAGACAAGGTGTTTTGATTAGCAATGCTCTGGGTAGCACTCTAATCGATAGGGTTAAAAAATTTAATCATGAATTTTCAGATCAATCTTTTATCTTAAATCAAGATGGATATTATCTGGCTCATCCCAATCCTAAAAAAGCATGGGGATTAGAACTTAAAACCAAGGAAAATGTCAAAAACGATTATTCAGCAGGCATTGTTGCTAAAATACTCTCAGGTGGTGAGGGAAATATTGATAATAGGGATCTAGTGATTAGTTATCATACAGTTTTTCCCAGCAAACAAAATAAAAATAAATTTTTAGTAGTTGTGGATAGTTCACCCAAAAAAACGCTATTCAATTCTATTGATTCTCTTCAAAAAATAACAGCTATTATTGCTATTGTTTCTCTGGCTGTGGTGCTGGGAGTTGGATGGTTTTTTCTGCAAAAAATAGTGGCTCTAATTCGGGGTTTGATTTACGAGATATCGTCATTCTCAAGGCAAATAGAATCTAATATGAACAGGCAAGAGCAAATATCAAATAGACAATTTGTCTCGGTTAATCAAACAACTATAACTCTAGAAAATTTGGGCATATCTTCTCAGGCAACAGCCGAGCAAGCTGAGTCTGTTGCCGTTGCCGCTCGCCAAGCTTTAA
The DNA here is from genome assembly GCF_036701295.1 of Microcoleus harperi Pol14_C6. Taxonomy (NCBI): domain Bacteria; kingdom Bacillati; phylum Cyanobacteriota; class Cyanophyceae; order Oscillatoriales; family Microcoleaceae; genus Microcoleus; species Microcoleus harperi. Next base: position 42,961 of record NZ_JAUBQN010000022.1, read on the forward strand.
ATCTAGCCGAAGAAGGTACTAAAAAGGTAGAGCAAACTCTCAATCAAATGCTGAATCTTAGAGAAGCTGTGGTGGCAATTTCTAAGCAAAATCATCGACTCGACGACAGCACGAGTCAGATTGGCAATATATCGACTCTCGCAAGTTTGGTTAGCGATTTAGCCAGCCAAACTAATATGCTGGCTCTCAACGCCGCTGTTGAAGCAGTCAGAGCCGGCGAGTACGGTAAAGGTTTTGGGGTGGTAGCAAGCGAAATTCGTAAGTTAGCAGATGAAAGCCAAGAAGCAGCACAAAAGATTAATGGTATTATTCCAGAAATTAAGGGTGCGATCGACTCAACGGTAAAAGCAACTGAAGATAGTCGCAAAACGGTTGCAGAAGGGGTGAAAACAGCACAAGATACGGCAGAAGCTTTTACGGGTGTGAGGGAAGCTTGCAATCTGGTGTTTGCTAGCAACCAGCAAATTTCCTTTAACGTTAAACAGCAGGCGATCGCAATTCAGCAAGTAGGTGATGCCATGAATTCTATGAAGGAATCCGCGTCTCAAACAGTCAGCGGCATTACTCAAGTTAAAATCGGTACTCAACAACTCACAGAAGCTGCATTTAATCTTAAAGAAGTAGTGTAGTGATTAGTCATTAGTCATTAGCAATCGACTGATGATTCAACATAATTATCATTACGAACTACCCATGAACCTTGTTCAATTACCTATTACTCAAGAACATATATGATGATTGAAGATCAAGAACTTCGAGATGTATTTAAAGTCGCCAGTCAAGAACACTTACAGAAACTAGACGACGGATTGCTGTACTTAGAACAACATCCGAGCGACTTAGGTAAGTTAGAACAATTGTTGCGAGAAACCCATTCTCTTAAAGGTGATGCTGGGATGCTAGGCGTAAAAGATGTAGCATCTTTAGCTCATCAAATGGAGCATATTTTGGGAGACCTCAAGCGGGGAGAAACTCAACTGAATTCGGATATTAGCGATCGACTTTCGCAAGGTTTAGAAGCCATGCGGAAACTCGTTAACGAAGCAGTTACCGGGGAAGATTCCGGCGTTAATACTTTTTACATCCTCGCTAGCATGATGGGTGCTTCTAGTCAGCCACAGCCACAGGAAGCAGCCTTAAAATTAGATCCCTCATCTTCACAAGTACCAGAACAACCTTTGGTAAAACCGCAATTTACTGAGCCTGCTACCCAAGGACTAGAAACAAATGTTGAAACTTCTCAAGTTCTTAACTTAGAGAAAAATTCCTCTTTTTTAGACTTACAATCCAAGCCAGAATTTATAGTGGAAGCTCAAAACTTGCCTGCACCTTATGAACCAGCCACTGCGTCGGCTTCGCAGTCGGCAGTTACTGCTTCCTCAACCTCATCTTACCGCATTGAAACCATTCGCGTTGCTACTAAAAATTTAGACGATTTAATGACTCAAGCGGGGGAACTTACTGTCACAAAAACTCGGCTAGGACACCGAGTTGCAGAGATAGAACAAATTACAACTTTGTGGGAAGAGTGGAGCCGAGAATATTTTGTAACGAGGTTGACTGTCGATCGGATGCAAATAGATGAAAACGGTATTAAAGCCAACGGTAAATTTAGCCAATTGCAGGATTACTATCAACGTACAGAAGAACGTTTAGAAAGTCTCGGCACTTTAGTTAACCACTTGAAAAATCGAGTTTATGAAGATACTGCCAGACTAGAATTAATCGCTGAGGCATTAGAATCAGGAATTCGCACTTTGAGACTGCTGCCTTTGTCTACAATTTTTAATTTATTTCCTCGAACTGTTCGAGACTTAGCGAAACGGGAAGGTAAAGAAGTTGCATTAGTGATTGAAGGAGGCGAAACTACAGCCGATAAACGCATTTTAGAGGAAATGAAAGATCCTTTAATGCACATGATTAGAAATTCAATAGACCACGGTATTGAGACTGTTGAGGAGCGGAAAAAACTAGGTAAACCTCCCGTGGCTACTCTCCGAATTAAAGGCTATAATATTGCTAGCAATATTATTATTGAAGTTGCTGATGATGGCCGGGGACTAAATCTAGAGAGCATTGAACAAACGGCTGTAAAACGTAATATTTGTACGCGTGAAAAACTGGCAGAAATGACAGAACATCAAATACAGTCTTTGATTTTTACTCCAGGCTTTTCGACTAAGAAATTTGTTACCGAAGTATCGGGGCGCGGGGTGGGTTTAGATGTAGTTCGGACTAATGTTGAAACCCTAAAAGGTAGTATCCAAGTAGAGTCTTTACCGGGTAAAGGATGCACTTTTAGACTGCAAATTAGCACGTCTTTAGCTACAGCCAATGTATTAATTGTCATAGTTGAAGATATTCCTTATGCTCTACCAGTCGAGTTTGTAGACACGGCTCAACAGGTGTCTCAGTCTGAGATATTTGCTATAGAAGGTAAGGAAACTATACTTTCAAACGGGCAGCCTCTGTCAGTTGCTCATCTAACAGATTTACTAGAATTAAACAATAGACAAGGGGGGCAAAAAAATCGGTATTTGAGGCAGGAAAGCGGGATCGAAGCTCTGAGAAAAAATCAAAACTCCTTCCTAAATTCAACTTCTTCAAAAATGCCTTGCATTGTTTTGAAAGTCGGGGAGGAAAGATTGGGATTATTTGTAGATGCTTTGATAGACGAACAAGATGTGGTGATGAAACCTCAAAGTCAATTGCTGAAACGAGTGCGAAATGTTTCGGGTGCCACAATTCTGGGGACTGGGGAAGTTTGTATGGTACTCAATCCCCACGATTTGATAAAATCTGTACGCCAGCAAGTTTCCTCCCGTATGGTTCCTGGTGCGCGATCGCAACTTGAGACTGCCAGCAGAAAACAAGTTATACTATTAGCAGAAGACTCGATCGCCACGCGCACTCAAGAAAAGCGCATCCTGGAAGGTGCGGGTTACGAAGTTGTGACTGCGGTAGATGGATTGGATGCTTTCCATAAATTAAAAACTCGCAATTTTGATGCTGTGATTTCTGACGTACAAATGCCAAATTTAGACGGTTTGGCTCTGACTATAAAAATTAGGGAGCAAAAAGAATACAGTGAGTTGCCGATAATTTTAGTGACATCTTTGGCATCGGATGAAGATAGGAAAAGAGGAGCTGATGCGGGGGCAAATGCTTATATTCCTAAAGGTACTTTCAATCAAGATGTGTTGGTAGATACACTAAAAAGGTTAGTTTAGTTATGAGTCCTTAGTCCTTGGTTATTAGGCATTTGTTATTTACTACCAATTAGCAAGGCCCAATACCCAGTACCCAGCGCACAATTACCAGTGCATCGATGCTTAATACCCAATACTTTGACTACGCGGTTACTGAGGTAGTTGTACTGAGCTTAGCCACTCGCTCTGCGCGGCTTGCCCCCTCACTAAGCTTAAGGGAAGTAAGTCGTAGGGCATTACAAGTACCTAATTTCCCATTCCCCATTTCCCATTCCCCATTTTCCAGCAAACAGATGTTATCGCCCATTAAACTATTGTTAGTTGAAGATTCTCCAGTAGTTACGATCGTCCTCAAACGAATTTTTGAGTCCTCGCCAGACATCCAAGTTGTAGGAACCGCTTGCAACGGACTAGAAGGACTAGAATTAATCCCCAAACTTCAGCCCCAAGTAATCTGTACCGATTTGAACATGGCACCAATGAACGGGTTAGAATTTACTGAAGAAGTAATGAAGAAATATCCGCTACCAATTTTAGTAATTAGTGCCTCAGTGCAAGCGAATGATACTCAGAATGTATTTCAAGTGTTAAAGGCTGGTGCATTGGATGTTTTTCCTAAACCGATGGGCGGGCTGGTATCAGATTACGCTCTTCTAGCCAATCAATTAATAGCTAAAGTTAAAATACTCTCAGGAGTTAAAGTATTTACACGACATCAAAAAAAGATGCTAACACCAGATAATAATCCAATTGTAAAAATCAATGAAGCACCAGTTTATAATTACAAGTTTTCCAAAGAAAATGTTAAATCTTCCACTATTAAAGTATTGGCGATAGGGGCTTCTACAGGGGGACCGCAAGCACTATATACAATTATTTCTAAACTTCCAGCTAGTTTTCCAGTACCTATAATTTGTGTCCAGCACATCAGTGAAGGTTTTTTGCAAGGATTAGTTGATTGGCTGGGTTGTGAATCGAAACTGCCTGTTAAGATAGCTTCTTTTGGGGAATTACCACAAGCAGGAACTGTTTATTTCCCGCCAGAAAAACGTCATTTAGAATTGGACTCTCAAGGGCGATTTGTTTATTCAGAAGCTAGTCATGCCGCGGGACACTGCCCTTCTGTAACCGTGACATTTAAGTCAGTAGCTAATTTTTATAGTCGGGGAGCAGCGGGGGTTTTGCTGACAGGAATGGGTAGAGATGGTGCTGACGGAATGTTGGCGATTGCCAGACAAGGGGGATTGACAATCGCCCAAGACGAAGCTACCTGCATTGTCTTCGGAATGCCCAAGGAGGCGATCGCCCTCGGTGCTGCCCAATATATTCTACCTGTCAGTGCGATCGCCCCCCTACTCCTGGCTAAATTTAAAATTTAGGACTTACCTCGCAAATTGTGCATAATACCCCGCCGCCAGACTTGTTAAAGAAGTCGAGGTTCAGAGAACACCATCGCAACTGTTTAGTTCATTAATTACTCAAATTAATTCATTAATTACTCAAAACTAATTTCTTTCTAAGTCCGCTTATTTGATTTTGATAAACTTACCAATTACCTCGCGCAACTTATCAGCATCAAACGGCTTAGTTAAATACTCTGTTGCTCCCGCCAAACGCCCCTGTACCTTATCAAATGCTCCATCTCGCGCTGTCAGCATTACGATCGGCAAATTCTGAAACTGAGGCAAGCTCCGCACCGTGCGGCAGAGTTCCAATCCGTCAATACCAGGCATCGAAACATCCAGCAACAAAACAGAAATTTGTTCGTGATAAATAGTTGACAAAGCATCCACTGCATTGTCGGTTACGAGAACTCGAAACTCTTTGCTTAAGGCCTGTTTAACAAGTCCTTGCATCACGACGCTATCATCAACTGCCAAAATAGTTGGTACTTGACTGCTACTTGCAGACATATTCTTCTCCCTGTTTATTTATAGTTCTTGAAAATACAAAACATACTTCCTGCAGTTATTTTTTGAGGGTTGCCTCTACACAATAATTGTCAACCCCGTTGGAGCGTTAGTTGAAACATTACCCCTGTTTTTTTACCTCAAACTCGAAAAAAGGAATTGGGAGAGTGGTCGATCGGCAATTACCACAGTTGCCAAATGTGCATCCGGGCCCAGAAACCCTAAAGGTCGAGTTTGAACAACTATTGTTACAAAGTTTAACATCTTACCAATTTTTTGTAATTCATCTCCTAACAGTAGTTGAACTCCCGGCTAAGGCACAGCTCGGTAAAGGACACTGGTATTGTGGCACAAACCCCTGATTTAAATCTACCAGCAAGCCAGCTACCCACGATTAGACAAGTCTGTTAAAATACAATTAAACTGATAAAAAAATTCTAGGTAAGCAATAGTCATATATTTTGGAAAGCGGCTTCCTCCCAACAGAGGCTCTTAAATTTAGAGAGCCGGAGGTATTCAAAAGCATAGTCAACTGGAAGTATAATTTATATAGTCTAAGATTTGGGGTGCTCTAACTCCGATAACTCAAAAGTTTCCCGCTCAGTCAAGAGGTTAGTCTGAATTCGGCGCAAGCAACCTGCGCCGAATTTGCGCCCAGAGTCTCCCAGCACAGAATTCATAGGTTGTTTTTCAAGGGAAGTATTGAGAAGGGCGGTTGCCAGCAACTAGACGGGCAGTTACATATGATGAAAGCACCCTTGCCTTTTAATAAAAAAGTGTTCAAGCTCCATAACATTGACTTGTATCAACTTCTCGGCTCTGCTCCAGACGCTTGCTTGGACAATTTGGTAGGTTTGGCAGCTCAAATCAGCCGAACTCCTATTGCTTTCTTGAGCTTGATTGACGGTAATCGCCACTGGTTGAAGTCGCAGTTAGGTATCGATCAAACTTTGGCCCACCGTTACCTGAATTTTTGCAATCGCGCCCTGAACCAAACTCCCGAAGAGTTCGCCCAGAGATCAAACTCAAACTCGGAATTTGACCGGGCAATTTCCCTGCAACAACCGCCAGTTGCTCCCGAATTGGCGATCGAACTCCCTATAAATTCCTTTAAAGAACTGCCCGCCGCCATTATCCGAGACGCTTCCACAGATGTGAGATTTGGCGAGCATCCGCTGATCGTTTTCTACCCCTTCGTGAAATTTTACGCCGGAATCCCAGTTGTCAGCTCTGATGGGCAGGTGCTGGGAGTCCTATCCGTCATGGACTCGGTGCCGCGAGACTTGACAAAAGAAACAATAGAAGCTGTACAAGCTTTGAGTCGGCAAGTTGCGAGTTTGGTGGAGCTGCGCTGGCAATTACTCAAAGCCCAGAAACCGTTGCCAGAGGTAGAAGATATCACCTCCAACAGCCAGCAAATATCGGAGTTAGTTCCTGCCTCGAACCGTGACAGCTTGTGTGCGGTACATACGCCACAGAGCAGCATGAGAATATACGCAACAAAAAAGCTCCCGACGCTCGATGAAACAGGCCAACCTGAATATTTGTGGGAAACTTCAGCGAGCATCGGGCGTGCAGACGATACCAAACAAATCCGAGAAATCGTTGTCGGCTCCAGGGACATCTCCGATCGCCAACTAACCGCCGCGTCGCTAGAAGAGCGATTGCGCTTGGGAGCTCTGCAAGCTAAAGTCGGTGCCGCCCTCGGACAAGGTGGGAAAATATCGCCCATCCTCAACCGCTGCACCGAGGCAATGGTAGATTACCTCGACGCCAAAGAAGCGAGTATCTGGACGTTCAACCCGCAGACAGAGCAGTTAGAATTGCAGGCCGATTCAGGACTCACCACCGAAGGCTGGCAACGGGAAATAGAAGATTGGGTGCGAGCAGAACCGGGAAAACTCCAAACGGCTCCTGTATGCCTAATGTCGAACCCGTCTCTCTGCGCCATTGCCTATCCGCTGATAGTGGACGAGCGACTGGTGGGAGTGATGGCTCTGTGCAGTAGCGCTTTGGTAAGCGAGGGAGCGCTAGAAGTTCTGAGCTGCATGGCTAACGCCATCGCCGTGGCGATCGATCGCATCACGGCCCGAGAAGAATTGTTGAACCGCCGGGAAGGCTTGCTGTTCGGCCTAGCCAGCCAGATGCGAAATTCCCTCGACCTCGACAAAATTTTAGATACGGCTGTCAACGAAATTCGCAGCTTGTTGCAGGTTGACCAGTGCTACTTTTTGTGGTACTCCATCTCGCGAGACGGGCAGCCAAGCTTTGCAATCACCCACGAGGCGGCAAATCCCGAACTTAAAGAGCGGCTCACAGAATACCCGATCGAACAAGTAACCCTGCTGGCCGAGAAAATTTGCCACCGCCAAACGCTCCGGATCGGGGACGCGGCAACAGCACTCTGCATCGAACAGCCGACGCGAGATTTTTTGACCAGTATCGGGATTGTTTCTAACCTGCTGCTGCCGCTCAAGACTCGCTCCGGTCAAATGGGGGCTGTAGTTTGCAACCATTACAGCAGCCACCGTTCCTGGGCGACGAGCGAAGTAGAATTGCTGCAAGCGGTGGTGGATCAACTGGCGATCGCGATCGACCAAGCCGAACTCTACGCCCAAACCCGCGCGGCAGCCTTAGCAGCCCAAACTCAAGCCCGCCAACTCACGGAAACTTTGCAGCAGTTGCAGCAGAAAGAAGCTCAGCTCATCCAAAACGAAAAAATGTCCTCTCTCGGTCAAATGGTCGCCGGCGTCGCCCACGAAATTAACAATCCGGTTAATTTTATTTACGGCAACTTGACTTATTGCAAGCAGTACATGAAAAATCTGCTGGATTTACTGCACTTGTATCAAAAGCACTACCCCGACCCTTGCCCCGAAATACTCGACAAAAACGAAGAAATCGATGTTGATTTCATAGCGCCGGATTTGCTGAAAATTCTGTCTTCAATAGAGATGGGAACTGAACGCATCCGCCAAATTGTCCTGTCTCTGCGGAACTTCGCACGGCACGACGAAGCAGAGATGAAGCTGGTGGACATTCACGAAGGGATTGACAGCACGCTGCTGATTTTGCAGAGCCGCTTGAAGTCAAATGGGCTAATACCGGGAATTGAGGTAATTAAAGACTACGGCAACTTGCCGAAGGTAGAATGCTATCCCGGACAGCTAAACCAAGTATTTATGAATATTTTGGCGAATGCGATCGACTCTTTGGAAAATCAGCCTCCACCCAAGACGATCAAAATCTCGACGGCGGTGCTGGGCCCAAACTCCGGGGCTGATGATTCAGAAAAGTCAAGCGGTCAAGTTGTGGTGATTCGGATTCAAGACAGCGGGCCCGGATTGGCCGAAAAAGCTAAATGCCACTTGTTTGACCCTTTCTTTACCACTAAACCTGTGGGCAAGGGTACGGGACTCGGCTTGTCTATCAGCTACCAGATTGTGGTGGAAAAACACGGAGGAAGCTTGAACTGTATCTCGAAACCGGGAGAGGGAGCGGATTTCAGGATTGAAATTCCGGTAGCTCGCCCGCGTGCGATCAAAGAATAAACCTGCTGGCGATCGGTTTCAAAAAGATTTTTTAAATTTTATTGTCAAAATGCTTGACAGATTGCTGTGTTTGAATGTTAAGATAGTGAAGGTTAAGACGTTGGGGCGTCGCCAAGTGGTAAGGCAGCGGGTTTTGGTCCCGCCATTCAGAGGTTCGAATCCTTTCGCCCCAGTTAAATTGTTTGAGGTCAATCAATTATTTAACTCATAGTTTAGAGTTAGTTATTGACCGACGATAGAAAAAAGACTCCATAACTACAAACCTAATTAGGACTTGCTCACAGGATATAAGAAACCGGCTTTCTTGCTGGGGGTTTTACCTAAAAGCCTAGATTTGTGGTCAAGAAATTGGTTTTTTTGGTCGTCAGTACCCTTTTTTGGTAGAAACCGTTGTTTTTGCGTAAGATCACTTCTGAGTGCACCGGAATTGTAAAATCGAGTAAACATTCAACACTCATATCAAATCGGGTTGCATTGGAATGATTAAACCGCTCTTGACGCCGAAAAAACAGAGAAAGAGAACACAGAGATGAATAATTCCGATGCTACCGGATTTGATATCAACCATCCTTCAATTTTTCGACTAACAGTCAACAGTCAACAGTCAACCCGCCCTACTCCATATCACTGCACAGTGCTGGGGCCACGAGCATTTAGTCGATCGAAAACGTATCGGGAAATTGCCGGAAATGCTGTTTCGTCCTTGGCATAAGCCGGATCGTCTGCAAAAACAACTAAGATATAAATCGCGCGATCGTCTAAAGTTCTAACAAATGCCGCTTCGCTGCGGGATTTGGAAGTATAGCCAACTTTGGAACCAAAATAAATATTAGTTGGTAAAGATTCGCCGAGAAATCCTTGTATCGAATTGCTGGGGTCATTTTTCCAGGCCTTGGGGTCTAAGTCTCTCGTCAGCAAGTAAGCCATTTTGCGGCTCGCGACGCTGGAAACCGCTTGCCTAGTATAGATTTCATATATTAATCTGGCGGCTTGGTCGGTAGTTACTTGATTGCGAATCGGCTGGGAAGCATCGCCCCGTAATTGCAAGTCGCGACCCATAGGACCTTCTTGCCTCAAATAGTATATGGGATAATTTTTGGTGCTTATACGAATATCATTGTAGCCTGCAGACTGGAAAAATGTGTTAATTTGAGTGCGCTTTTTCAGCCAGGTTTGCAATTCTTCTCCTGCGAGCCGTCCGCCGGATTTTGTATCTGTGATTTTGTCTAAAAGCCTGCTTGCAGCATCGTTGTTGGAGACGCGAATCATTTGATCGAGGTCGTTTTTAAAGGTAGATTCTCGTTGCGTAATGATGCCTTTTTCGATGGCTGAGTAAAAGGCTGCCATCCAAAATAACTTGGCAACGCTAGCGGGAAATCGGAGAGTTTGATTTTGATATCCGGCGAAGGTATGAGTTTTAGGATTGCTGACATCAAATAAGGTAATTGATAGCCGTTCTGCCGGCAGTCCTTTGCTGGTTGCAATCTTCACAGATTCATCAACAATCCCTTGCAATTCTTGAGAGTAAACTGGATTGGGAGGTGTTTTGATGTTGTAGCTGAAGGTAGGTTCGCTTTGATGATCGGCTAAATTTTCCGATGGTTCAATTGTCGGAGGCGATAGTGTTTCTTGAGGCGAGACGGGCTGTTGAGCCAAGATGACTGGCGGTTCTGGGGGACGGCGAATTCTGAAGGGTATTGTGACGAGCCAAAAGAACGCGATCGCCCCGGCGATTAAACACAAAATGTTACGGTATTTTAGCCGAGAAAATTTCGTCCTCACTCGGCGACGAGATGGCACTGGGCCTTCGCTGCTTTGGCGTCGGCGTCCGACTGGGCGCTGGCTGCTTTGGCGTCGGGATTGGATTAGACCTGTTGCATGAATATTTGCTCGCTCGGTCAACCGCAGATACCAGGCAGATGAACGCAGATTAACCCAGATAATTTCAAGAATTGAGAGCGACTTTTGCAAGAGGTCTATAGGGCGTCGGGTCTGGATTGGGCGACGAGATGGGACTCGGCGCTCGGTGCTTTGGCGTCGGGACTGGACTGGACGCTCGCTGCTTTGGCGTCGGGACTCGATTGGGCGTTGGGGCCCGATGGGGCGGCGTCGGCGTTCTACTTGCATTACAGTTTTGTGCTATCAAACTCGCACGATCAGTTTATAATAGGGCGGCATCTAAATGACAAGTGTATCGATCTAGTCCGCTGTTGCCAATTTTATCTGTCTACGAGGCTGATTGAGACTTCTAGTAATTGTAAAAATTTCAGGATAGCACTGAGTTGAAGCAAAATCCTTTGAAAAACATGAGAAATTTTTGGAGTCTGGTGGTTTTGGGATTTGCGATCGTCGGCGTGAATAATTCTTTGATACCTGATGTTTGGGCATTTCAGTCTCAATCTGCTAGGGGATATGTTGTCGATCGACAAACAGCAGGACAGGGCGCGGATGTAGCGTTTTCCTTGACGGGAGAAAGCGAAAATCGGGAAGTAACAAACAAGCAAAATGTTTCCAGTTTTCCGAGTATGTTGTGGGACTTCAACAATTTAGCGGAAATTTCCTATTCCGAATTGCTGAAGGTGCTGGCAAGACGACCTGACTCAAATAATACGGAGAGAGAAACCGCTGCACAACCTGAAGACATAGCACGTTTTGAAAAAGTTGTACAGTATGCAAAACAACAAAATTTGCACGATCGCTCGATGGGAGAAATCGTCCAGGCGATCGCCGATAATTTCCGAGGAAAGCCCTACGCCGAGGGTTTGCTGGACAAATCCGGCGAAGAAAAGTTGATCGTAACTTTGAATAAATTTGATTGCGTTTTGTTTGTTGAAACCGTTTTGGCGATCGCCAGGGGCATAGCAGTACAAGATTACGACTATCAAAATTTTGTCAATCGCATAGAAGAACAGCGGTATTTAAACGGTACAATGAACGGTTATTGCAGCAGACTGCACTATTTTTCCGAATGGATTAACGACAATCAAAAACGGCAAACTGTGGAAAATATCACCGCTGAATTAGGTGGAGTTCCTATGAATAAAACACTCAATTTCATGAGCCAGCACCGCAGCAGTTACCCGCAAATGGTCAAAGATGAAGCAACTTATCAGTGCATAGTCAGCCAAGAAGCAGAATTAGCTAAAACTACTGTTAATTACATCCCGACAAATCGGATAAAAAGTGTTTATTCTCAGTTAAAACCAGGGGATATTGTAGCAGTCGCCACGGATGTTAAAGGATTGGATGTCACGCACACAGGTTTAGTTTATCGGAATGCTGACGGGAACCTCGGTTTAATTCACGCTTCGCCTGCTGGGGAGGTGACAGTTGCTTACGACTTGCAGAGATATATTAGGAGAGTCGAAAGTGCGATCGGGATAGTAGTCGCTCGGCCGAAAACACCTCATTAAATTGGTTTGTACTCGTAGGGTGCATCAGCTTGCATTATTTTAGCTGAAAATTTCAAATTTCTGTCCTGACGCACCCTACAAACTCTCTTGTGGGGTGGGCACGCGAACTCGTCCGGAATATACAATTTAAATGCACAACAGCTTATTGAACAATTTCGCTGCGAGATACCTTACTACTTCTAGCAGGATTTGGCGTTAATTCGGGTGGCGAAACTTGAACACTTCCCCAGTCATTCAAAAAGCTTTTCAGCAAAACCTCTTGCTGAGTGCGAAATGTCTCGACATTAGCCCCGCGATTCATAATCACAAACCACACTGTTTCTTGTTTTTGAGTTGGTAGCGCTCCGCCCAAAGCGCTAACATTATCCAACGTGCCAGATTTGATTACTGCTAATTGGGGAAGCGGTCGTTCTGATAGTATTCCTTTATCTTTCCCAACTACAGTTAAGACATCAGCAACAGTCATGCTATAAGGTTCCAGATAGCGTTCTAAAGCTATAAACAACGCACAAGCAGCCCGGGGAGAAATGAGATTTTCTTCGCTCAATCCCGAACCGTTGACGAGTTGAATTTCTGCGGGCGGAACTCCGGTTGCTGCTGCTGCTTTTTGCCCGACAGTTTTGGCGCCGCCGACAGTATCAGCTAGCATATCTGCCATAAGATTGTTGCTGTACTGATTCATTTTTTTGATCAGTTCAGCAAGGGGCAAAGAATAATGTTTGACCAAAGGCTGCACCTCGTTGGGAGATGCTGGCAAAACTTGTACAGTACCCTCAATGGCTATTTGGGGTTTTGGCGTATTGGGAGGCAGAGTTTGATACTGGGCAGCGGCTTCGCTGGGCCAGATTTGACTGTTCAATCCTTGTTTGAGCAATTCTCCCGATTTGAGGGGATCGAGTTCAAAGTTCATGTAAAACTTATCGACAATTATCAAATTGCCACTGACTCGCTTGATCCCTTTTTGACTTAAGGCGTTACCGAGGGCGATCGCCTCTTCCCAAACAAACAAAGGATCGGCGGTTCCCTGAACAATTAAATCGCCTTTTAATACGCCGTTTTCTATTTTTCCCGTTGTACCAATTAAGGTGATAAATTGATGTTCCGGCCCGAATTGTTGCAGGGCTACCAGAGATGTTGCTACTTTGGTAATAGAAGCGGCTGACATAGGAACTGTACCTTGATGATTGGCTAGCAAAGTATTGCCAGATTGCATCCAGACGCCTTGGTTTTCTTTGGCAAAACCTTGGGCTGCCAACCCGTTGAGATATTGCTGAATTTTGGTATTTGTGGCAGTTTCGGGATTGGTAGCAGAGACTATTAAGGGCTGAGGCTGACTTGGTTTAACTGGGGGCGGGGAAGATTCAGCTACAGGAGAGGGAGATGCAAGTTGAGGTGATTCAGTAGCTGCACATCCGGCAATAATTGTGAGAAGGGCGATCGAACTCGCAGCAGTCAAGTAGCGGTTTTTCAGCATTACTTTAATTTTTTTCATCAAATGTACTATCGTCTGTTCGGCACGCCCGATGGAAATTTTAGCACTAGCCAGCGCTTTGTGGAGCCTCCGCATCTGCGTTACCAGACTCCCGAACCGCTGACATTACCTGTCTTCTTCTCCATCTTCCTTGGCGTTCTTTGCGTCTTCGCGGTTCGTTAAATAGATATTTTTTAAAGACTGCGGAATTTTATACCAATAGTCCGGACTGTTTTTAGTTCGTAGTCTGAAACCCTTGATTTTCCGTTGGTAGCTCGATTGCCTTGAAGCCGGGAAACCCTTATTCTACTGTTGGTAATAAAACTGCCCGAAGTATTGAAATCTAAAATCTAAAATCTAAAATCTAAAATAGTCTGATCTTCAGCGCCTGGGGCCTTCACCCCAGGCCGATCGCTCTCACAAATTTTCGATAAACTGGTTTATCCAGCCATACTCCCTATACTCAGCGGCACCATTTCGCCGTGCATCGTCAGGCCTAATAACATCGGCCCGCCCGGTCGAATCAACTCTCCTGTAAGCGCGCAGCGTTCCTCCTGCTGTGCTGTGGCATTAATGCTGGCTCGAATATCCGATCGAGAAAACATCTGCCGATACTCTCCAGACTTCTGCTGCACGTAATTCCAGAGCAAATCTCGAATTAAAGCTTGATAGCCTTGATTGCCCGCGAGCTCTTTAAGTCTCTCCTTTAGCTCTCTTTCGAGTCGAATGCTGGTGACTTCCATTTCGGTGGTTGAGGTTCTAGGTAGGGTATGCATAATTTTTTCTCCGTGACGGGTGGACATATGTGTAATATCAGTGTAGTATGTTTACAGCTAGATTGAAAGCCTCTTAACCACCTTCTGCCTACAGTGAAATTTCTCCCCACCTACTCCACCTATCAACTGAAGTGCGATCGCCCCACGGGTCGCTCCGAGTCGTTAGATCACGTCTTTAGCACGGGTTTGGCGACAATCGCAGCGACCTCGTGGGCGGGCTTGGGCCTAAATAAACACGGTTATAGTGGATTAGGACAAATTGCAGAAATTAATTACAACGAGGTAGACCGGCACGGTCTGCAAGTGGCACAGCCATATCGAGATACGCGAAGCGGGAGGTACAGCTAAACGACTGTACCAAGACAGGATGAAAATTTGCCTTTAGCAGTTTTTCTAGCCCCCGCTTCTAAGTAAGAGAAGCGGGGGCATTTGATTGGATATTTGAGAAATTCGATCCGCTTGGGGAACTGGGAAAAAACCAGATGTAGCCAATGCTGACGAAGGAAGCAAAATTCAAAATTCAAAATCTAAAATCCAAAATTGATGAGGAGGAGCAAGCCGTGACCGTAATAACTGATGTATTGAGGCAATCTGTGGTGGTGTTTTCTCAGAATTACCTACCAATGAGCCGTGTCAACATCAAACGGGCGATCGTACTTTTGGTAACAGGCAAGGCTGAACCTCTGGATTTTAGCATCGGCAACGGCTGGGTGGTGCGATCGCCCAGCACCAGCATCCACGTACCCGAACAAATCCGCTTGACTTTTGGTAACAGGGAACGCCTGTGGAAAGTTCCCCCGGTCAATCGCCGGGAAGTTCTGCGCCGGGACGCTCATTCTTGCCAATACTGTGGTAGCAATCGGCATTTGACGCTGGATCACGTGATGCCTCGATCGAAGGGCGGCCCGCATACTTGGGACAACGTGGTGACGGCTTGCGAACGGTGCAACTCTCGTAAGGGCGATCGAACTCCCATAGAAGCCGGAATGTCTCTGCGAACTAAGCCAAAGGCTCCTATACACCCCACTGTTGCTTTTGCCGAACTGTTTTGGCACGAATATCAAATAGGGGAATAGGGCATGGGGAATAGGGCATGGGCCAAACAGGTAATTGGTAATAGCTAATAGTTAATAGCTAATTAAGTCCTGTAATTGAAAAGGATTTTAGGTCCCAATAGCAAACTTTTCATTCCGACCTATCCAATGCCCGATGGCCAATGCCCAATGCCCGATGCCCGATGCCCAATGCCCGATGCCCTATTCCCCATGCCCAGTTCCCGATTTTCAATTTTAAACTTTCAATTCCAAATTTAGGGCTGTCAATATGCTGAAGTTGACTTACACTGAAACGGGCTTTAACCTCGAGCGTTTGGCTCAATCTCCCGAACAGTTAGTGGCGCTGCGAGTTGTGCTGGCTATGCGAGTTGGTCAAAGCATCAGCGTCGAACCGAGCACTGCGGCATTTTTGCTGCCCGCTAATTTGCCGGCGCTGTCTCTGTTGGAATCTGAGGCCCGCCGAAACGACAATGATGCGATCGAGCTTTGTGTTGCTGATACTGACTTTGTAGAAGTGACTCTGCGCGGTACGTGGATTTCTGAGGTGTCCGAGGGGGCTGACGGCGTGTTTGCGACTGTGTTGGGCGATCGGGCGGAGCTCTTGCTGCTCAATCTCTGGCTCGAAACTCAGGCTGCTGCGGAGGTTGTCGGGGAAGTCGGCGATTAATATCGGATGTGGAAGGAAGAGGGAAGAGGGAAATATTTTTTTCATCTTCTACTTTCTCCCACTCCCCACTCTTCACTCTCCCTCTCTCCCTCCTCCCCTCTCTCCTTAAGGCGTATAAATTATGTTGAAGTAAATTCCCTTATCTTGCAGATTGTCGCCTTTATCGCTAATTCTCACCAAAGGGAAAGCGTAATCTACCCGCAGGTTCACTCGCTGTATCGGTTCCCAGATTACCCCCAAACCCAGACCGGCTAAAAATGTCTGATTGGTTAATTTATTAGGATTGTTCGCAACATTCCATACAGTACCTGCATCCAAAAATGGAGCTAATTGTAGTTTGGGATTTCCCGAAGCATCGCGCTGCAAAGTAATCCGATCTTCGATAGAAACTCTGAAGCCGTTATCGCCAGAACGGACATTTTGGCGGTAGCCGCGCAAAGATTGCCCGCCGCCAATTACAAATTGCTGGGAAGGCAACAAACTATTAGCTGACAACTGCAAGTCTGCCTGCAAAATTAATAAATGTTTGTCATTCAATCGCTGTACTCGCTGCACTTGACCCAGCCAACTAAAAAATTGTCCGTCCGGGTCAGAACCTTCTTTTTGAGTAGCCTCAAACAAGCTAGTGCCGATCGTAAATTGCGATCGCAAGGCCCAAGCGCCCTGCGGGTCGCGCCGAATGTAGTCCTGTCCCAGCTTAATTGCGCTCGTAGTGGTGACACTACTGGAGTTCGGGTCGATAAAAGAATACGGTTCGCCACCCAAAAAAGTTCTGCCTGTCTGATAAGTAAAACCGGCAGACAAGGCAAATTCTTCGATCGGCGTTCTCCGCAACGGCTGGCGGTAACTAACTTCAAATAAATGCGATTTTCCCGAAATGTCCAAAGCGTCAAAAGGTTCTTGTACTATACTGTTGCGGTTCGGTGCTGCCCTCAATTGCAAAGTCCCGTTCATCGCATTTAGGGGCACGCGATAGGTGAAATCAAACACATCTGAATCGCCGAGCGATCGATAATAAGCCGCCGCAAGTTCGTCGCCATTTCCTGTTATATTGCGGTGCCGCAAACTAACTCCCAATCTTTCGGAACCGACACTGGGAGGCGAGTAATTGTCAATGCTGAAAGTAGGCTGAAATGGATTAGCTTCCGAGACTCGGACGATCAGAATGCTCTCGGCTTCATTATCCCCAGCCCGCAGACTGGCTTCTACATTGTCAAATAAAGGATCGACTCGCAGCAGCCGGAGTTGGTCTTCTAATGAAGCTGTGCTTAAAGGCATTCCGGCACCGAGTCGAATCCGGCTGCGGATGTAACTCGGATGCAATCTTTTAGTTCCTTCTACCTCAATTCGGGCTAGCTTGCCTTCGATAACTTGAATTTGGACTACCCCTGCGGTGATAGTTTGGGGTGGCAAGACTGCTCTCGAAGTGATGTAGCCACGATTGAGGTAAATTTCGGTAATTTTGTCGGCGATTTGTTTGAGCTGTTCTAGGGTGGTAGAACGGCCTTCTAAGGGGTTGACTAAGGCATTAATTTCGTCTTGGCTTAAAATTGTGCTGCCAACTACTTGAATTTTCTGCACCTGAATTGGTGTATTGGGCAGGGTTGGGGGAACTGGCGACGGAGACTGCGGCCCTACTGTGGGCGGTACTTGGGGAGGTTCTGGGGAAGGCTGCGGGGCCGGTTGCAGAAATCGATCGCGATTTGGATCTGGCTGAGTCGGCGGCGACGGTAACAGCGGATCTGGTAGTCGCTCGCGGTTTAAGTCGGGCGGGAGGTTTCCCGGTGGCGTCTGCGGGTTCTGAGCTAAAACATGATTACAATTTAGCTGGTTCTGACATTGGGGATCGTTGTCAACCAGATTTGTTTGTTCGGGCAAGATGCCCGCACCACAAGCAGCTTCATCGATTGTAGAACAGGCATCTTGGCTGTTCTCGGCGGGGTTCGATTGTATTTCTGGTTCAGGGTTGGTCTCGATGGAATCGCGAAGCTGATTTAAGTTGGTCGCTGTTTCATCCTGCTTGATTTCCAGTTTTTGCAGTGCTAATACTTGATTGCCCGTATTTGCTGAATTGTCAGCGGCGACGGGCAACTGAGAAATATCGTTGGTTTGGGATATAGCTTTATTGGTGTAAAAGCAAACCATCGGGAGCGAAGTTAGAAGTGAAATCCCCAACCGAAATAGTGCAATATTTGCATTCGGGCGCATAATTAATAATTTCTCTAAAATAAGTTTGTCGGCTGCTTGACTATGCCAGTTTATCATTTAGTATTAGGCGAAATTTGACCATCAAAATCTTCACAGTCCGCCTTTCAAGATGCCAGAAGTCCGAACTGCTTGCGGATCGGTACACAAATTTTAATTTATTTAGCACGATCGACCAAACAACCCGCAACAGCCAAAAATCATCTGTGGCGCTGCCAAATACCGCGCTTTAAACCGAGTTTGTCGTACTTGCTGCACCAGTCATACCATTTGAGATTTGAGATTTGGCAATGACTCGCCTAAAAACGGATACCCTGCCCCGAACGCTCATCAGCGTAGATCCTAAAATTTTAGACTCCTGTTCGAGATTCCAGATTCAATGCAACAAGTAAATCTAAAATCTAAAATCTAAAATCTAAAATCGACTGACTGATGGCTATCACCGTTTGGGGCTTGCCTACCGTTGCATTCTTTTTTGAAACTGCTGTTTAATTATTTTCTGGTGATAGGTGTTAATTCACTTGTGACTAAGGGTTCTTGGGCTATTTTGCCGAGTTCGACTGAGTTGAGCACTGCTGACCACTTGAGCGCTAAACTGGCATCGCTGGGAGACTCGATACGCAATTGAGCTAGAGTTGCCAGGTACTCGTACCAGAGACTTTGTTGGGCGAAGATACTGAGCTTGGCGAGATCGGGCGATCGATCCAACTCTGTTTGCACGGTTGGGGCGAGTGCGGTGCGGTTGATCCACCCGGAAACGAGAACATCATCTCTTGTATTTTTGGGGTTGCATTTGATAGTAAAGTACCATTGATAGTTTTTGCCAACTTCCAGGGTTGGCGAGTTGTCGTCGGAGCCGAGGCTGACGCTAACTACACCTGCACGGCTAGTTACCATGCGAAAACTTTTTTTGTACAGTGTTTTGTCTCTTTGGTCTGCTAACTCAAACTGAACTGTTTTGTCGAGGGCTATAGGAAGGTAGTAGAAAAATGTTGGCTTTGCTGATATGGTTTGCCCCATAGTTGATTGGGGAATCAAGGCAGTTAAGGCAGTTGTGGCCGTGGGGCATTCTAAGCCGCGGGTTCCTCCCCCTTCACGCCTTCCGGGTACTCCGTCCTCCGGCGGTTGAAAGGTATTCCACGTGGAACCCGTTGGCTGAATGTTCGGTCTGCTTCCGCTGGTTTCAGGGGGTTGAACTGTTTGCCAGTTGAGGGGTAGCTGCCGTGGTGAGGGGCGCTTGACAATGTTTGCGGGGCTGTTGAGAGCCTCTGCTGGTATTAAGAAACTACCGGCGGCAACTGCCTCTAAAGACAGAATTAATGAAAAAGCACCGATATTTAGAGCAGACTTCAAAGCCATGACGAACCTGCCTTTTGATGAACCTAGGAACTTTATTGCACGGTTTTATTCTATCCAAGGTTTTGACGGATATAGTAATCTGTTGTACTTAATTTATATCTTTAGGCAGATACGATTATTTTGGTCGCTGTGCTCAACATAGAATTCTGTGTCGCCTTTGTCAGTGGTAGCTTAGTAGTTATACTTACTTCCATTCACGGCACGAGGTTGGGTTGAGCTTGTTAAACCCAACTTTGACAAAGACTAATATTTGGGTCCTTTTAACTCTAGCCAGAGGATACAACGCGTCTTTTCGTAAAAACACCCGGTTGATGCGTCAATTCTGAATATCAGGAAACTCGGCAATTTTGCTGGTTAACCTCAAGCGATCGGCTACAAGTTACAAATCAAGTTTTCTGTACAATACCGGCAAGAAATTTAGCATGAATCTCGATTCACCTGTTCTCTCGGACAAACAGCCTTCGGGGCTGCGGATGGTAAGACCCATCGGAGTCTTGGCACTGCACGGCATTGCTTTTTTAGGAAATAGGTTGTTCGCTGTCGATCGCGCCGAAGGGCTGCTATTGGAGATCGATCGAGAAACTGACAACACTACTGTTTTGAATCCTTATCAAACGGCTAAGTTTGCGGGCGCAACCGGGCTGGCTATTTCGGAAGATACTCTCTGGTTTGCGCGGGATGAGGATATTTGTTGCTGTCGGGGCGCAGTTCGGGACGGGGCGATCGCTGCACTCAAACCGGAACATTTTGTTTCACTTTCTTATCCTGCTGACGGGATTGCTGTTTGGAAATCTACGCTTTATGTGACTTGCCAGAGATTAAACTCGATTCTGGTTTTTGACCTGAAAACTGGTCGGGAAATTACTCGGTTTTACGCTCCCGGTATTGGGGTGGAAAATATCACAGTCCGGGATGAGGAAATTTGGGTTTGCGACAAAACTGAGCAAACTGTTTACTGTTTGGAACGGGGAACTGGGGAGATTAAATTTAGCGTTTTGACTCCCTTTGAGTCGCCTTCTGGTTTGGCTTTTTACAAGGATTCGGAAACGGGAGAGGAGGTTCTGTACGTTGCTTATGCCGGGGATGAACTTTACATCCGGGATGACCCGAATTCGGAAGATCCTTTTCAGTTGACAAAGCGCGATCGCACTTTTATTCAGCCTTTGTATTTTCACTACAATGAAGCCGAGCGCTACGCTCTGTCAAACGGTTTTTTGATGGAAATGTCTTATGTGGAGGAACTGTCTCCTCTCGATGAGGTAGAAATCGAAAATTTGGAGTGGCGGATTGCTTTGCCTTCGGAAACTCACCGGCAA
This sequence comes from Microcoleus harperi Pol14_C6, assembly GCF_036701295.1. Classification (NCBI taxonomy): domain Bacteria; kingdom Bacillati; phylum Cyanobacteriota; class Cyanophyceae; order Oscillatoriales; family Microcoleaceae; genus Microcoleus; species Microcoleus harperi. Next base: position 63,893 of record NZ_JAUBQN010000022.1, read on the forward strand.
AAGGTAAGGAGTGTTACGCCTATCGGAATGCCTTTTACTGAGGAAATTCAGGAAGGGGAACGGGTGGCGGTGTTTAAGTTCGATCGCCTGCACCCTGGCGAACGCCGAATTTTTGGCTGGAAGGCATTGTTAGAAGTTCGATCGATTAAGTATCAGTTGTCGCCTCGGGATGTCGAAAAGATTCCTAAGCTGTCGCCGGAGTTTGCAGCTAAGTATTTGGTGGATAATGACAATTTGGCGATGGATACGGAGATTGTACGATCGGCTGCTGTGGCTGCCATTGGCTCAGAAACTAATATTCTGAGGCAGTTACTGAGCATTCGCAATTTTGTTTACGACCAACTTTCTTACGGAATTAGGCCTCACATTGACACTCCCGATATTGTATTACGCCGCGGCATCGGTTCTTGTGGCGAGTACGTGGGCTTGTTGTTGGCTTTGGCTAGGTTAAACGGGATTGCTTGCCGCACGATCGGGCGCTACAAGTGTCCGGCTTTTGCTGACAGAAAAGGGGTGTCGCTGGAGCCGGATTTCAATCACGTTTGGCTGGAATTTTACATTCCGGGTTTTGGCTGGGTGCCGATGGAATCTAATCCTGATGATATTCAAGACAGAGGTCCTTATCCTTTGCGATTTTTTATGGGTTTGGCTTGGTATCACGTAGAAATTGGCAAGGGAATTCGGTTTCAAAGTCTCACGAGCGGCGGTCTCCCTTTGAACAAGGAGGATGTTTCCGTGGGGAGTCTGGCAATTAATCATGTGAGGTTTACAATTTTGGAAGATTTGCCAGCAGTTTGAAGAGAGTGTTAACAATTAACAGTTAGCCGTCAACATTCAACTGTTAATTGTTAACATTTTTCATCTAAAATCGAAAGTATAAAATGTAAAATCAGAGGAAGAGGGGTTGTGGAATTTTCGATTGCTAATATTCTAGTTTTAGTGGCATTTGTACTGCTGCTAACCGTGACTGGCGGGGTCGCTTATTTGACGGCGGTTGAGTGGCGCGATCGCAGGCGGTTAGATAAGGCTAAACGGAAAAAAAAGTAACGGTTTGCTGTTGACAAACTGCCTATTTTATGATACATACCAAGGCGACCCAACCAGGTCGCCTTGTTTTTTTGATTTGAAATATTTTCACCGCAGATGATATCAAGTTCAGTAACATAACCGTTATAGAACCCATTTGACATCTAACAAGAGGGTGCAAGCCTTCTAATCATCAGCCTAATAAAACAAAGGTTGAGCTTGGCAGTCGCCGCTGCCAAGGTTCTCTCAAAGTTCTTTACCAAAATTTTACATCTTTCCATCCAAGCATTTGACCGTTCAATGATCCACCTTGCTTTAACTGGGACAAATCCTGATTTCCCTTGGGCTTTTTTTTCGGCTTTTGATGGCTTTTCTGAAAGTTCAAACTTGATTTTTGTCATAATTTGTGGATAAATTTTTTCTAACTCTTTTGTGAGATATTCGGGATGATAGCCATTGTCTAGTAGAAGTGTAATTTTCGGAAGATTTAGAGGTTTGGACTTAAAATTATTGATGTTTAAAGTCAACATTTCAATCAAACCAGCATCATCTGATATATTAGCTTTTGTGCAGTGGGTAAAGAATGGCAACCCAAGTGTATCAACGGCTAGGTGTCTTTTAATACCATTTGTAGATTTGTAGAAACAAAACCCTTTTGACTCAATACTAGCATTACAAGTATTTTTTACGGCTTGTGAGTCTATAATCATCAATGTAGTCCATTTGGCTTTTTTTTGACCTGCTCACGCACTTGCTCATGTAATACCCTCATCAGCTCTTCTATTACTCCCTGTATTCGCCACTGCTTGTAATGCCAATATACAGTGGAATAGGGGGGCAAGTTCTTGGGTAAGTCTTGCCAATTGCAGCCATTTTTTAGTTGATAGAAGATGCCATCTAAGATTTCTCTTTTTGTCCAGTTACATGGTCTAGTTCGGTTCTTTTTTGGCAATATCTCATGTAGTATGGGTTCAATTGTTTCCCATTCTGAATCCGTTAGACTGCTATAATAAGGCATGGCTGCTGCTGGATAATGCTTTGGCGGTCACGTTATCACAAGACCGTAAAAGATGTCAAATGGGTTCTATAGGTTGGTAGCCACGCCCTTTATGATTCGGCTGTTGAAACAGCTACAACACAAACAATGTCCGGGCAACGCCAGAGTAAAAAATAAACAGGGTACTTAACCCGGATTTGGTTTCGCGGGCGAGACGCCCGCGCCACAATAAATACACCACAACGAACACAGAGGAAAAAGGGGATTTTGGATTGGGGAGTTTAAGTCCACTGTCGGAAAAATGTATTTTCTTGCCAAGCGGCGGCGGTGCGTTTTTCAAGTGCTGCCATTTCTGTTTGGTTCAGGGGTTTGAATGCTTGGGCGACTTTTAAGTTTTCTTCTAATTGCTTTACTGAGTCGGCAGCGATGACGCAGCAGTTAACGCCGGGAAGTGAAAGCGTGTAGCCCATTGCTTGGTGCATTCCATCTAAAACACCGTTCTGAAATAATTTGCCGTAAGCTGGTATTTTCATGGCTATGACGCCGATGTTTTTGGCTTTGGCAACTGGTAAAGCGCTGGTAACAAAGGAGCGCGGGTGATGTTTTTCGGCGGCGTTGAGGGAGATTAATGTTGTGTCAAAAGGATAGCGATCCAAGCCGGCCACAATGATAGCAGGTTCGTGGTGTCCGGTGATGCCGGAAAAACGAATTATTTTTTGCTGTTTGGCTTCTTCGATCGCCTTTATTGCTCCTTTGGTACTGAAAATTTGGTCTAATTCGGCTTGGAATGAGACGTGGTGGAGTTGCCACAAGTCTAGTCGATCGGTTTTTAATCTTTTGAGCGATCGCTCTAAGTCTCTCCACGCGCCATCTCTGTCTCTGGCGGAGGTTTTTGTGGCTAGGAATAGGCGCGATCGATATGGTGGCAAAACTTTGCCTAAGTTTTCTTCGCTGGGCCCGTACTCGGCCGCCGTGTCAAAATAGCGAATGCCTAGTTCGATCGCGCGTTCAATTTGCACCGCCGCTTCTGCTTCTCTTCCCGGCTGTGACAGCGGTGTTTGTCCGGCCCCCCCCAAACCGAAAATCGGCACTTTCACCCCGGTGTTGCCTAACAGTCGTTCTGACATTTTTACTGTGGCTGCCCCCTGGTTATTGGGTGCGGCTGCGATTTCCCGATCCTGCTGTTCGATCGCCTTAGCACCTGCAATGCCGCTGGCAACAGCTATACTGCTCAATATAAAATTGCGCCGAGTCTTTTTGCGGGTCATTGTTTCCATCTCCTCAGAATATGTGAGAGAAATTAACCGCGTTTGTGTTGGCACAATACATAAGTTTCTACTGCAAATCGGATAATTTTCCCCCTCTCCGAGGGAGGAGATAGCCGGGGGAAAATTATCTATGTGCCGATCGACTCTTGGTCAATTATCCATGCGCGAATCAGTTCGTTTATCTGTTCTGGTACTTCGTCGTGGGGACAGTGACCAGCTTTGATAAAGTGTTCTGTCAACTGCGGATAGTGTTTGCGAAATTTGGCGCTTCTTTCTGCAGAATTCATCCACGGATCGCCTTCTCCCCACAGCATTAGCAGCGGGCAGTTTAATTGACTCAGCAATACGTCAATTTTTTCGCCTTGGGGTGTTCGGAATACGGAGGCAAATACTTTGGGGGCACCGGGATCGCAGGATGGTTGGTAAATTTCTTCTACTAATTGGTCTGTGACGGCGCTTTGGTCGAGATATACTTTTTCTAGAGTTTTGCGAATTGTCGATCGCTGGCGCACGTACTGGAACAGCAGAAAACTTGCCCAATCTTGCTGAAATAAGGTTTTAGCTACTGCAGATATGGCTTTTTGCAAGGGCGGGGCTTCGGGTGCGGGCTGCGGTTCGCTGAAGGGGCCGGCGCTGTTGATTAATATCAGTCCGGCTGCTGATTCGGGGCGCTGGGCTGCTACACACAAGGCGGCGTAGCCTCCGAGGGAGTTGCCGGCTAGTACGGCGGGTCGGCCGATGATGTTAGTGATAAAGTCGTGGAGTTGGTCGCGCCAGAGGTCGCCGCTGTACTGCAATTCGGGTTTTGCCGATCGCCCGAATCCCAAAAGGTCGATCGCCCACACTTCAAAGTCTTTGCTCAGCCCGCTGATATTTTTGCGCCAGTGGTCTGTGGACGCTCCAAAACCGTGAATTAACAGCAGGGGAGGGCGTTCTGGATGCCGATCGCTCGATCGAACGTAGTATACTGAATGCCCCCGCCACTGCCAGTAAGTGCCGGCTATGGGGGCTGCGGTGATGGCTGGGGTTGTTTGCATGATGTAAAGAAATAATTATTTACTTTAACTATTGTATCGCGACGCTCAGATTTATAAAGTTTGGCATCGGCACCGGAGTTCCGCTAGCAAAGGATTCGTCAATGTGAGCGAGTTGGGAGCTGGCAATCTTACGCACTCAGGATTAATAAGTTTTGTAACGAATATTGATTTTGTGAGGGGCGCAGCAATGGGAGATGTTTTGCCCGATCGCATTTGGGAAAATAAATCGGGTTTTTGCTGCAACATACCTAGGTATGATGATTGTGCTGTGTGGCGGTAAGAGATAGCTCTGAGGCGATGGGTGCAAAGCTTGGCGGCCAGGGTCGAACCTGATGGGCGAGGGTCAAGGGATCGACTTTTTTATAGTTATTTGCGAGCTTTTCCAGGTGGGGATCGTTTGTTCAAGAGGTGTTGACGGCGTGGGGGATGGAGCGAGCCGTTTGGTTGCGAGTTGGCAAAAGCTGAAATCAAAAATTTCGTGGGTGGGAGAAGTTATAAGTAAAATTACCGATGGTTCTCAGCAGAAGTTTCTCAGAATCGCTGAATATATTGTGACGTTGTTTGCTGTTCTTAATTGCTTAGATACTCTAATATAGAAGTAGAGCTGCGCCGCTCAATTAATTAGCATTTTGAATACTAGGGAGCCAACTATGCAGGGTGTGAACTTTATCCACCTGAAAGTTAGGGAGTTTTCTGAGTGATTGCTATTTCACCTCGTCCCGTCGGACGCAATTGGATTACGATTAGCTTCGCTTCTACTCTATACCTTTGTCCTATTTTGGATCTGCTCCTAGCAGAGGTGCCAGATTACTGGCAAGCGGAATTGCGGTTGGGGCTTCAAGAAGCTTTGGTAAATGCTGCTAAGCATGGAAACAAATTAGACCCCGGTAAAACTGTTGGAGTCCGTTTTTCGATCGTTCAAAACCAATATTGGTGGGTGATATCGGATCAAGGTTCTGGCTTTAATGCCCCTTGCAGTTGTAACCTTTATACCGATGATTGCGACAGTCTCCTAGCAGAGGACGTTGCAGATAACTCTGGACTACCCAATGTGGAACAGGAATGCGGTAGAGGCTTGTTTATTCTTTACCAAATATTCGATCGGGTAGAGTGGAATTCTGAAGGTACAGAGTTACGGCTGTGCAAAGAAGTTCCCAGTCGCTACCGACTGCCTCGCTTGCGCTAGCACTGCTATTAAAGCAGCAGTTTTCACCTCAGCTAGACCTGGAAAATTTTTCGTTCTCGGGCTGAAGTTTGCAGTGAGAATTTGAACGCTCTGGCTATTGATAGCTGATCGTAATGCAAAATGTGACTTTTGAGTTAAAAAAGTATAAATTTTTTGAACTCACAATCGCGCTGCTCGATCGAGCGGCGCGATTGTCTAAGTTTTGAGCGATTAATCAAACCAAAACTCAAGACTCTATACTCAAAATTATTTGCCGTGGGTGGGACAGGGAGGAGCAGATATTGATCGATCCAGCCATCCTGCTGCTTGGTTTAAGCGCGGGAGAGCTTCTTCGGGCTGTTTTTTGAGCAAAAAGACCAAAGCGGCTGCAGCTTGTTCGCAGGCCCGCGCGGAACGGTTGGCTTTGAGGCGGTGCCAATCTTTTTCGGGGATGGCGAGGCGCGCGGCTAGAGCTTGGGCTAGTTCTACCGTGCTCAGCTCGTTGAGGTTGACAGTTTGGGTTGTTTGTGTAGTTTCAAGCATAGGTGGTAAGGAAGAAGCAAGAAGGAAGAAGGAAAATGCGATAAAATCAATGGTTTCAGCAATTAAAAACGTTTTAAATGCCGATCGAGTTGCTATACCTATGTCTATTTAGCTAGAGTTCGTTAATTTAGAAAATATACTGCATATAATAACAACTTAATTGGAAATCGGTTTTTTTTATTTATTATTGTCAGGTTTGCAGATCGAAATGCCTCAACAGCCGTCAGAGTTAAATCCCGAAGAGCAAGAAAGCGAGTTTGTTCAAGCGCTCGCAGCAGTGGAGCGATCGCTCGCGGCAGTCAAAGAACGGTACACTCAAATTCAGGTCGATCGACAGCGCCAAGTCGAACTCGGCCATCGGCGCGAAGAAATCCGCCAGTCGGGACGCCGAAATCCATTGCCGCAACTCAAAAAAGAATTGCAGGAAATTGAGCAAGAATTGGAAACTATCGAGTTGAATTTAGAAAGCAGCCTGTTTTCTTGGGGAAGCATAAAACAACCTTTTTGGCAAGCAGTCCGCTTTGGAGGACTCGGCATTTTGATCGGTTGGATTTTGAAATCCTATGCAGGTTGAACAATGTTGGGATTTTTGATTTTTGATTTTTTTATTTACCGCAGAGGGCGCAGAGGGCGCAGAGGAAGAGAAAAGATAGAAATATGGTGCAAAATATTAAATAAACAGGAGTGGATATGACAAATCAACGAATAGCAGCAATTTTGCGCGCAGGTGAACCCGACGACACTGTAACTGTTCAAGGTTGGGTTCGTACCAAACGCGAATTGAAAGAATTTGCCTTTGTCGAAGTCAACGATGGTTCAGCGATGGCTAACTTGCAAGTAGTCATAAATTCCGATTTGCCAGACTTTGAAAATGTACTCAAACAACTGAATACAGGTGCATCTTTAGAAGTGTCGGGAGTGCTGGTAGCATCTCCAGCGAAGGGACAGCGAATTGAGTTAAAAGCCTCACAAGTGCAAGTTTACGGTGATGCAGACCCGCAAACTTATCCGTTGCAAAAAAAGCGGCATTCCTTTGAATTTTTGCGGACAATCGCGCATTTGCGGCCGCGCACCAACACCCACGGTGCTGTTTTTCGAGTTCGCAATGCTTGTTCGGCGGCGGTACACCAATTTTTTCAAGAACGCGGTTTTTTGTGGGTTCACACTCCGATTATTGCTGCTAGCGACTGCGAAGGTGCCGGGGAAATGTTCGCCGTTACCAACTTTGATTTAAAGAATGTGCCGCGCACTGATTCGCAAGAGGTGGATTATGCTAAAGACTTTTTTGGAAAGCGCGCCTATTTAACAGTTAGCGGTCAGTTGGAAGCGGAAGTTATGGCGATGGCTTTTGGCAATGTTTACACTTTTGGCCCTACTTTCCGAGCGGAAAATTCTAATACTTCGCGACATTTGGCTGAGTTTTGGATGATTGAACCGGAGATGGCTTTCTGCGATTTGCAGGGAGATATGGATTTGGCTGAGGCGTTTTTAAAATACATTTTTAAATACGTTTTGGAGCATTGCCCGGAAGATATGGAGTTTTTCAACGAGCGCATTGACAAGACGGTTTTGGCTACTGCTCAAAATATCATTAACAATCAGTTCGAGCGGATTACTTATACGGAGGCGATCGCACTTTTGGAAAAAGCCGACAAAAAGTTTGATTTTCCGGTAAGTTGGGGCTTGGATTTGCAGTCGGAACACGAGCGTTATTTGGCGGAGGACTTATTTAAAAAGCCGACGATTGTCAGCGATTATCCCGTCGGGATTAAAGCATTTTATATGCGTTTAAACGAGGACGAGAAAACCGTGCGAGCCATGGATGTTTTGGCTCCTAATATTGGGGAAATTATCGGCGGTTCGCAGCGGGAAGAAAGGCTGGATGTGTTGGAGCGACGCATGGAAGCCCAGGGTATGAATAAGGAGGAATTGTGGTGGTATTTGGATTTGCGCCGCTACGGTACTGTGCCTCACGCTGGCTTTGGTTTGGGATTTGAACGGTTAGTGCAGTTTATGACGGGAATGGGGAATATTCGGGATGTGATTCCGTTTCCGAGAGCGCCTTTGAGCATTGATTTTTAGTTGAGGATTGTTTGTAGTGAGGACTAAAGTCCGAGCGAGTTTTAGGAGGACTTTAATCCTTACTACAAACATCTTCTTTTCCAATCTAAAATCTAAAATCTAAAATCTAAAATGGTATGAGCTAATGGTTCTTCAAATCCCATCGAGTTCCAAAGCACCAACTGTCACCTGGGAAGCGTTACCAGCCGATTTTGTATTACCGGACGATCCCGTGGAAAATATTCAACAACCACCCCTTGCGGCCGCTCTCACCGATGCTCTGGGAGCCGCTGGACTTATTGGGCCGATCGCCCTAATCGGTTCCAATTTTGGACTGGTAGCGACTGTAGTCAAAGCACCGGATTGGTTTTACGTGCCGCAAGTGCATCGAGTCGCAGAGGGCACGATTCGCCGCAGTTACACGCCGAATCTGGAGGGTGCGGCGGTATCCGTGGTGATGGAGTTTTTGTCTAACGAAGATTACGCAGAATTGTCGGCGCGATCGACTCCTCCCTACGGCAAGCTCTACTTCTACGAACCGATTCTGCAAGTGCCCACCTAATTTTCAGTCGATGGTCTGAATCGATCTTGAACCAAGCCCATGCAAATCCGCCGGATGCTTCGTCCTAGGATGCCGGTGAATTCCAGATCGCCACTCACGAGTCGGGTGACGAGTCGGGTGCCTTTGGGATGTTTGACACCATATTTAGAGCAAAGTTTGGGAAAGCGATAGAACATAAAGGCGAGCTGACGGGCGGCGTCGAAGTTGGTGGCAAACTCAGCATGGATGCGATCGCTATATTGGTGCACCTTCCCTTCGGCCACACAGTTGCCCGCAATCACGCCACTTCTGACCGCATGGAGGATGCCATCCCCAAACACCGGGTTAATCAACCCCGCCGCATCACCCGCTAGCAATAGTCGTCCATCGGCCGTATGCAAGGGTTCTCGGCCATTCCAGATGGGCAAGGGATGGGCATAAAACTTCAAGGCTTCTCGTTGGTAGGGAATTTGCAAATGATCCATATATTCAAAAATCGTGCGCTGAATTTCCCCACGGGCCTTGGGATCCTGGCGGGCATCCCGATAGCGGGAATGGAACACGCCTGCGCCAATATTGAGGTGATTGGCTTTTGGGAAAATCCAGGCATAGCCACGGGGAATGGCACCATATTCCACATGGATCGTGTCGGGTTTGAGAATGGGGTGGTCGACATCCCATGCGTGGGGGAGTTCGATTTCCATGCCCAGGGCGATCGCCGGATTCTGTCGCAACTTGGCAACCTTAGCCACAATTCCATTCGCGCCATCTGCCCCAATCACCTGGCAGGCCGTTGCCACAAACTCCCCTCCTTGACCGGAATCCCCATTGGCTTTCATGGCCTTTGCCCGCACCGTTACCCGGCTTGATTCCACTTCCAGAGATCGCACCGCTAACCCATCCCGCAGTTCTACCCCTGCCTGAACAGCCCGAAGAGCCAAAGCTCGGTCAAACAGAGTCCGCTGCACCATCCAGAGAGAATAGTGGTCATCGCTATCGGGCAGATTCATCGCCCCCAGGTAGGGATCGCCAAACTGCCAGGTATGCCGCATATACCGCACATTGCATTCCACCACTGCATCAGGAACCAGATCCTGGAGGACTTGGTGGATGGCAACCGGCGTTCCTCCACCGCAGGGTTTATGGCGAGGCAAGGAATATTTTTCTAGCAAAGCAACTTTCAACCCCCGCTGGGCAGCCGTTGCCGCTGCCACCGTCCCCGCTGGGCCGCCACCACACACAATCAAGTCATAATGGGTCATTCGGTCTTTCCTATGCTTCTGAGTCAGTACGATTTAATCAGAAACTGCCAATGATTTCGCTGAATTCCGTTTCCATACTGGGAGAGTTAGTCAACTTCATCAGGGAGTGCAATATGAAATTTCTGATTGGTGTCTTGGTCAGTGCATTGGGAGCATCTCTGCCGAGAGTAAAAAGCATTTTTTGTTTGAGTGCGAGATCTTGAAGTGATCGCACGGGCTTATAGTATGTAGCGATCACTTCAAGATCTCGCTCTACAAAAGCTTGCGCACAGATGCTCCCTGTACATTGTTAGTCCTGATGACCCTATTATAACCCGCGATCGCGGCCAATCCACCCGCTGGCGATCGGTCTTTCACCGAGTATGAAGCCTATTTACATCCCGCCCAAGAAGCCGATCCAGAACTCAAGGTGCAATCCAGAGCCTATGGTAAGCTACGGTTCCCGTGCCATCTGAGTTCCGGCAATTTTGAGTTCCAAGAGTCGGGCGTTGATGCGGCCAATGTGACCGCATTTCACATCCATTGCGGCGCACCGGGTGTGTTGGAACCGATCGCGTTGTGGACTTTTGGCAGTAGTTAGCCGTAGGGTGCGTCGAAGAAAGAAAATTTACAAAGAAAGAGCGACAATCTCACAGCGACGCACCACACAATAGTCAGGTGCGCCGCCATCAAGAATCCCCAAAGAAAGAGCGAATTTTCGGAAGCGACGTACCCTACAAAATACTTCCCAAAATGGAGGCAGAGCCTCCGGATATACCTTACCAGGCAGATCCTGGTAACGAGTAAACGAGTAAGTAAATTAAGTCGCCGAGGGAATTGTGATATCAATAGATTGCACTTTGACCGAAGTTCCCAAACTCGATAACGGCGGTTGAATAGCCTCCGTATTTCCCACTACTAATGTTACCAAATTCTCCGGTTTCAAGTAAGTCTTGGCTACGCGCTGCACGTCGGCAATTGTTGCTGCTTCGATGCTGCGGCGGTAGCGAAAAATGAAATCTTCGGGATAACCGTAGTATTCGTAGCGCATTAATCGCGACAAAGTTTGACTGGGATTTTCAAATTTGAAGATGAAAGAATTTAGGGTGGAATCTTTAGCAAAAGCTAATTCTGCCGGAGTAATTGGTTCGGTGCGGATACGATCGATCTCGGCGCGAATTGCCTGAATAAACGGTACTGTGGCGTCCGATCGCGTTTGGCCTCCAGCGACAAACACCCCCGGATAGTCATATCTCGGACTCCAAGCGGCGTACACTGAATAAGCTAAACCTTGGCGCGATCGCACATTATTAAACAAGCGGCCGCCGAAACCGTTGAGAACCCCGTTCATTACGTCCAAAGTACCGTAATCTGGACTGCTGAGCATTCCGCCCAAATGTCCTATTTGCACGTAACTTTGACTTAATTGCGGCTGATTTACCAAAAATACGCCGCCGCCCTTTGCTGGCGATACGGTTGGTAACGGCGGCACTTCTGCACTTTGAGTCGGTTGCCAGTTGCCGAATTTTTGCTCGACGAGCGATCGCATTTTGGCTGTATCAAAGTCGCCAGAAATACCCAAAATCATATTCTTGGGATGGAAATATTTCTGGTAGAAACTCACCAAATCGTCGCGGGAAATATTGGCGAGGGTTTTGTATTCTACCGTGCGCGCGTAAGGACTGCGATCGCCATAAATTAATTTTTGAAACTCGCGGCCGGTAATACCGTCAGGATCGTCATTGCGGCGGGCGATCGCACCTTGAGTTTGGTTCTTCGCTAAATCCAACTTTTCCTGAGCAAATATTGGCTCCCGAATCACTTCTGCAAATAAGTCAAACACGGGTTCCACATCTTCAGCTAAAGCACTAAAATTAGCCGTACCAGAAGCAACATCAATTCCAGTTTCTACCGAAGCTGCTCGCTGTTCTAGCAACTGATTTAATTCATCAGCCGTATGCCTGCTCGTGCCACCAGTTCGCATCACTTCTCCCGTCAAACCTCCCAATCCGATTTTATCGGCAGGTTCAAAGCGCTCGCCCGTGCGAAATAGCGCCGTTCCCCCGACTAACGGGAGTTCCCGGTCTTCCATCAGATACACCCGAATGCCATTTTTCAGCTCGAAGCGAGTGTACTTAGGCAGTTTAATTTCTGCCAGCGGGGGAAATGTTAATTCGTCGTAGTGTTTGGGTGCCGCCGCAAAGGAAGGTAACAAATTAAACGTGCCAAGTGAAACAGTAAAAAAGCAAAGCGATAGCAGAAATAACTTTACTTTTTTCAGTCTCAATTTAGTCCTTTTCATTCTTTCTCCAATGTTTCCTAAGTTGACAATTCGAGGCAGAGCCTCGCGGATATGCGTTCCCAGGCAGAGCCTGGAAACCAGTGTTTATTCCCTCTTTCTTCTTCCCTCTTTTTACCCTGAGCGAAGCAGAAGAGCCTTCTTCCTTTATTTCATAAGTTGACAATTCGAGGCAGAGCCTCGCGGATATGCGTTCCCAGGCAGAGCCTGGAAACGAGTGTTCCTTATTCCTTCTTACCTCTTCCTTCTTCCTTCTGGTTACAGTGGCAAAAGCTTACCAATCGTGCGATTTTCCGGGCGAAAAGTTGCCTGAGCGACACGCTGAATGTCAGCGGGAGTAACAGCCGCGATCGCATCCAATTCCTTGAACAAATTTCGCCACGAACCGGTGTTTACTTGATAGTCCACCAGCGCAAATGCCATGCCCATATTAGAATTGAGAGATCGCAATAAATCGGCTCTCGCCTGAGTTTTCACTCGCTCCAATTCCAAAGCAGAAACGGGCTCCGTTTTCAGGCTATCGATTTCCTTGCTTAAAGCTGCAGCTACTTCATCAACCGTACGGCCCGGAGCAGTTTGAGCGTAAAATAACATCAAATTCGGATACTTTTCCCCCGGATAACCGCTAAAACCTTGAGCCGCCAGCGCCAATTGCTGTTGTTCTACCAAAGATTTGTAAAGCCGAGAAGTGCGGCCATCGCTGAGCAAAGAACCAATCATTTCATAAATCGCATTGTCGGGATGATTCATCGCAGGCCGATGGTATCCTTCCAAATACCAAGGTTGAGTTTTTAATTGCAGCGTGACTTCCTTAGTTTGCGTTTGGGGAGGTTCGACAATCTGCAATTCTGGAGGCGCTGGTTTCGCCTTGTAACGACCGAAATAAATTTGAGCCAGTCGCTTCACCTCCGAAGCTTTCACGTCTCCTACCACGGCCACAGTCAGCTTGCTGGGGACGTAGTGAGTCTCGAAAAACTTCTGCACGTCGCTGCGGCTAAGGTTTTGAATGTCTTCAGTGTAGCCAATTACGGGGCGGCGGTAGGGATGAGCAGAGAAAGCTTTGTTGGCAAAAACTTCAACCATTTGTCCGATCGGAGAATTCTCGGTTCGCAGCCTGCGCTCTTCTAAAATTACCTGTTTTTCTTTGTAAAATTCCCGAAATACTGGTTCTAGAAATCGCTCGGATTCCAGCGACATCCACATTTCTAACTTATTAGCTGGAAGGCTGTAAAAATACATTGTGGCGTCGGTGGAAGTAGCGGCATTTAGTCCGACTCCGCCTGCTTGTTCCACTATTTTGCCGAGTTCATTACGCTTGACAAATTGCGAAGCTTCAGCTTCAACTTTGTCAAATTCTGCTTTTAATTGGGCGACTTCTTCAGTTTTGCCGCTGGCCTTGGCTGCTTGCATTTGCTCGAAGAGTTGGTCTTGTTTTTCTAAGAGCGGCTTTTCTGCTTGGTAGTCGGTAGTGCCGATTTTTGGCGTGCCTTTAAAGGCTAAATGTTCGAGATAGTGAGCGACACCTGTTTGACCGTCGGGTTCGTTTGCGCCGCCGACATCGGCGTGAATCAGAAACGATGCTACGGGCGCTCTGGGCCTTTCGAGTACGATGAATTTCATGCCGTTGTCGAGCTTAAATTCGCTGACTTGGCTGATTACTCGATCGAGCGACGGTTGAACAGAGACTGCTTGGGAGCCACTAGCGGGATTGGGGCGGGCGAGGGCGATTTCGGGAGAAATGCCCCACCACAGCAGTACAGCGGCCAGCAGGGAGGCGATGAATCGAGTTTGGCTCACGGGCGATTCCCTACGGGATAGCTTCGCTTCACGGGGTTTTTGGAACTGCGGGGTCATTCGATTTTAGATTTTAGAATTGAGATTTTGGATTGTCAAACAAAAAATGTTTGTGCTCGGCGGTCAGAGATTCTTTTTTAAGGATAAAGATTTTTGGAGGCATAAGCGATCTGTTGCGCCGCAGATGTTAGGCTGATACAGCAAATCTCAAAAAGGGTCGGGAGTTGAGCGAGGAGTTTTAAGTTTGGGATCAAAGCCGCGCACAACTTAAAACTTAACATTAATTTAGCCATTCAGTCCCGATACCGTAGATCCAAGTCGCCAATTACCGATTGCAAAGCCATGCGAATTTTTAATCAGTCTCCTCCTTCTGAAACAGAAACCAAGAAGCGGATTTTACAAGCCGCTCAGCGGTTGTTTGCCCGCAGCGGATACGACGGCACGACAACTCGCGATTTAGCAGCGGCGGCGGGGGTGGCAGAAGGTACGCTATTTCGGCATTTTGATAATAAAAAAGCGATTTTGATTGAGGTGGCGACGGAAGGATGGGTGGAGTTGCTGACGGATTTGCTGACTGAATTAAGCGAGATGGGCAGTTACAAAGCAGTGGCTCAGGTGATGCGGCGACGGATGCTGAATATCCGCGAGAATAGCGACATGATGCGGGTGTGTTTTTTGGAGGCGCAATTTCACCCGGATTTGCGCGACAGAATTCAGTTGGAAGTCATCGGAAAAATGACAAATGTGGCTGAGGCTTTTTTTGAAACGGCGATGGAAAAAGGAGTTTATCGGAAGATGAATCCGAAGATTGTCGCTCAGGTATTTTTGGGAATGTTTGCAGTCGCGGGTTTCAGTCAAAATACGATTATGGAGCCGAATGCTTCTGTGCAAGAAATGCAGGAAATGGCCGAAGGACTAGCAGATATTTTTCTGAATGGGGTTTTGCAGAAAGATGAATAATTACGGCAACAGGGAAAACTTGTTATGAGCAAAGTTTTGCACTATTCTATTCGGCCGCTAACGCAGGAAGACGAGCCTTTTCTCTGGCAAATGCTGTATGAAGCGGCGCACATGGCAGAAGAAGGTGAATCAACGGTGCAAGCTGTTGTCAATCATCCTTTAATTGCGAAATATGTCCAGAATTGGGGACGTGCAAGCGATTTGGGCTTCGCAGCAATCGAATTGAACGGGAGCCAGCCAGTAGGAGCCGCCTGGCTGCGTTTGTTTACAGGGGATGACAAGGGCTTTGGCTGGGTTGACGATACTATCCCGGAATTGGCGATCGCCGTTCTTCCAGAATATACAAATCAGGGTGTAGGAACGCAGTTGCTGGCTCGTTTGCTGTCAGCGGCAAAGGCATCTTATCGATCGGTCTCCCTGAGTGTCAGAAGCTCAAATCGGGCCCTGAGTTTGTACGAGCGCTGTGGATTTAAAGTAATTGACGGAAGCGAGACAATCAACCGCACAGGAGGGACATCATTCACAATGAAAGTGGATTTTGATTAAGTGAATTATTACTCTATAAATTCGTACATCTTTTGCACCCACTTCTCCCGATTATCCTGCCATTCATCCGTCACTACTTCCCAAGTTGTATTGCTTTCAAGTTCTAGCAATAGACTTGATACTTCTTCCAGCGTGGATGCTATATGACATTCTTCTACCCAACTTTCACGGATCATTTTCCAAAGACTTTGTACCGCTTCTCGCTGAAAATTGGATTCTAATTCAGCTAGCAATTTCGCTAGGTGTTTTTCGTCACTTGCTGCTGACACCTCGCTCATCCAACAGTCGCGACGTTCTTTCCATTCTTCCGTCACTGCGTCCCTGCTTAGGTGGGCTTGAAACTCTAACAGTAATTGGTTTAATTCTACCATATTAAATTGGGTTTTGTTTGCAGTTTGTGCTATTTTTGGACAAATTTTATTGATTTAGACTGTTGGTTTTTTATAATGAGCGATGTGGCTGAGGCTTTATTTGGAAACGGCGATGGAAAAACAAGTTTATCCAAAGATGAATCCGAAAATTGTCGCTCAGGTATTTTTGGGAATGTTTGCAGTCGCGCCCTTCAGTCAAAATACGATTAGGGAGCCGAATGCTTCTCGGCAGCAAATGCAGGAAAGGGCTGAATGACTCGCAGAGATTTTTCAGAATAGGGTTTTGCAGAAAGAGGAAGAATTAGCGATTAGTCATTAGAAAATATTAGGTTATAAAAACGCATTTATACCTATTCTGACGCCTCGAAACTAATCCTTAAACTTGTGCATTTGCTGTACCCATTTATCGCGATTCTGCTGCCATTCATCAGTCACCGCTTCCCAATTGGTATTGGTTTCAAGTTCCAGCAATAAACTTGATACTTCTTGAACAATCGATGCTCCAATACATTCTTCTACCCAACGGTTACGACGCTCTGGCGACTGCATATCTACCGATTCCCACTGCAAGTTAGAAGATTCCAATTCAACTAGCAGTTATGCTAGATATGTCAGGTTAACTGATGCTGCCACATCGCTAACCCAACTTTCCCGGCGCTCTATCCATTCTTTTATCACTCCTTCCCATTTGAGGTTGCTTTCAAACTTTAACAGTAACTGATTTAGTTCTACCATCTTAAATGTTGGATTTTTTGTATTTTATGCTACAGTTGTAGCAAAACTTTTAATAAACAAAGTGTTAAATTTTTTTTAAGATTGCGGTCGCAGTGAAACTACAGAATAGATAACTGAATAATGAGCGATGAATTTACTTTAGATATGCTAGACATTCCCAGTGGCTGGCAGCGCGGGGAAGGTGACTGGACAGGAGTGGCGGCGGCTATGGCTAGAGGGGAAACTGTCGAAGTAATTCAAGAAGTTGGTTCTACTTTGTGGCAAAACAGTCTGCCCGCAAAACATTCTTTGTATTGGGATGGGGAAAATCTATCAACTATCAAAGCCAGAATTTGGATTAGTTTCACGCAGAGAAGATTTTCCCCGGAATCTGCTTTGCCAAAAGTTCAGTGGCATCCGAGAGTGTTGTGGATAGGGATAGGTTGCGAACGCGGAACAGGGCGAGAATTAATCGAAACAGCAATTAAACAAGTATGCCGTGCCGATCATTTAGCCGAAAGTGCGATCGCAGGTATTGCTACAATAGACACTAAAGCAGGTGAAGTCGGCTTGTTAGAACTTTGTCAAGAGCGAAATTGGCCATTAAAAACCTTTGCGGCTGACATTTTAAGTTCCGTAGAAGTCCCCAATCCTTCAAATATTGCAGCAAAAGCAGTCGGGACGCCCAGCGTAGCAGAAGCTGCGGCACTTTGTGCGATCGAAGAAATTTTAACCGCAGATGAACACAAAGATACGCAGATATCCATCCACCATCTGCGTTCATCTGCGTTCATCTGCGGTTCACATCCCCTCTTAGTACCTAAAAAAATATTTCGCACTCAAAATCCCCCCTCTTTACAAGGGGGGGTTAGGGGGGGTTCTGCTGTAACAGTAGCCGTTGCAGTTTCCCCGATCGAGTATCTGGGATAATGTATTACTGAGACAAAGTATTGGCATTCACAAATCGACCAATCAACCCAGAAACAAATGATAAAACAATCGAACCAAACAAAGCTGGCCAAAAACCGCTAACCACAAAGCCGATATTGAACGCACCCGCCAACCACGAAGCCAGGGAAAGCGAAATTGCATTCACAACGAATAAAAACAAACCTAAAGTAATAATGGTCAAAGGCAGCGTCAGCAATGTAAGAATCGGTCTGACAACCGCGTTCACCAATCCGATAACAACAGCAGCCAGCATCGCCGCCGGAAAGCTAACCACCGCAATACCTGGTACAATGTTAGCGGTAATGATTAGCGAAACCGCTGCTACTATCCAAGTTAAGAAAAAACTTAGCATATCTTTTTTTCCATCTCCATCACTATTAATTAAGATTGTAACTGTTTAGTCTATCGACCAAAGTTCGGGATACACTACGAAATACCCACCTTGCGAGAATATCAGACTTATGAAAATCCGGCAACTAGCAGCATTCCTTTTGGCGCTAACTATCTTCATCCTGCCGCAGCCAGCCCAAGCTCAATCTAAATATTACGCTCCGCCGTTGTCCTTTAGCAACGCCGAATTGACAAGACGCGATTTTTCCGGTCAAATGTTGCGGTCCGCTGAGTTTTCTAACGCTAATATGGATTTGACTAATTTTTCTAATGCCGATTTGCGGGGAGCAATTATGAGCGCTTCGGTGATGACGCAGGCGAATTTGCACGGCGCCAATTTAACTAATGCAATGATAGATCAAGTTAAATTTACTAATGCCGATTTAAGTGATGCAATTTTAGCGGAAACAATTTTGCTGCGTTCTACTTTTGACGGAGTTGATATTACCGGCGCTGACTTTACCGACGCAATTATGGACGGCTCACAAGTTAAAGAATTGTGCACAAAAGCCAGCGGTATTAATTCTCAAACAGGGATTTCTACTCGTGATTCCTTGGGATGCCGCTGATTTATTGTATCATTCCATAATTTCACTTTCTGGAATATTGGTAGGGGCGGGCTAGAAGCCCACCCCACAAAATCAATACACAAAATAAAGGTGTTTGTGGAAAGGGCCGGAGATTCCGTTCCTGACAGCCTCAACTAGAATTACTAAGGCTTTGCTTTTTTCTGAGCTGCTGCATAATGCTCACTCATTAACTGATTAACTTCTGGATTGTAAATCCGCAGATAATTCCAGTAATTTTCAAACACCGATTTTACGTATCCTTTCGTTTCAGGAAAGGGAATTTTTTCCGCAAAAGCATCCGGGTCACTAAAATTAAACCTCTTCAACCAATCTGATACTGCATTCGGACCGGCATTATAACTCGCCACAGCTAACATCGAGTTATTCTTGTACTCGTCGTGAGTGTGATCCAAATACCACGTACCGAGTTTAACGTTGTCGTCCACATTCTCCAAGGAATACTTTTTGAGGCTGATTTTGTCAGCCACCCAAGCTGCTGTTTCGGGCATTACTTGCATTAAACCAGTGGCGCCAACTGATGATTTGATTGCAGGCATAAATCGGGATTCTTGACGGATTAATGCGGTTACTAATACTGGATTTATTTTGCGTTCTTGCGACCATTTGACAATGCTTTCTAAGTAAGGAAAAGGATAAAGTGCTTGCCAATAAATCGGTTGCTGTCTGAGATCGAGGTATTGGGTTCTATCATCGGGTTTATCGCGCTGCCGCAAACTACTAACCATCCACAAACCGTCTAAATTGTCTCCGACTGCAACTCGCATTAAACCGTCGGTAAACTGTTCCGCAATACTTGGTTCTACGCGATCGATAAATTCTATTTGCCACAGCGTCCAGGCATCTCTATCTTGACCTAATTGATAGAGTTCTTTCAACGCAGGAGAACCGGCCGTTGGTTCGGGGCGCTGAGGCGGCCGCACTACATTGGGAGACAAATCTCGGACTGTGGTAAAGTCGCCTACGGGCCAGCCCAGAAGTACAGCCGATCGCCACGCAAAATAGGATTCTGGATAGCGTAATATAGTGTAGTCAAATGCAGTCTTGGCATCTTGTTGGCGGCCGAGTTGCTGTGCCCATTTCCCGACCCAGAATGCGGCTTCTGGAGCTTGTTCGCTGTCGGGATTGTGGGTGGTTAATTCTCTCGCCCACTGCCAAGCTGATTTTAAATCTCCGCCTTTGGCAAACTGCTGGGCGATCGTCCACCGCAGTTCGCCGGCTTTATCAGAATTATTGTATTTTGTCAAGAGCAACTTGCGGGTATCTGAGGCGGATTGACCGCTGCGTGCTTTGTCGAGAAGTTGGGATTTATCTAACAAAGCTTCGGGGGCATAATTGGGAAATTTGCTAATAACTCGATCGAGCAAAACGATCGCTTCTTTCGGTTCGCTCAGCCGCGATAGCCGAATTAAACCCAAACCAGTATCTTCGGCATCGGGAAACTCGCGCACTAATTCTTGATAGGCAATTCTCGATTCCGGGATTTTTCCGTCGAGCCACAAACCGCGAGCTTTTCGGTAAAGATTTTTGGCGTTGCGGGGAGCTTTCCCGTAAGCAATAGCTCCTTTGCCGTAATCTTGTTTTTCCCAATAGCCAAAGGCAATTTCTTCCCAATCTTCCGGTTTCAAAGCGGCGCTGTTTCGCTGCACAAGTTGTTCCAAAATTGTCCCGTAGTCTTTGACATAATGACCGTGTTTTGCTACGAGCAGCATCAACTGCGGCTGATTAGGATTTTCTTTTAACTTGCGGAGGGCAATTTCTACGCTGCGGGGATGACCAGGAAATTCACTAATTGCCTGTTGCCAATATTCCGGTTTTGACTTGCCTAAAACATATAAAGCTTCTGCTGCTACGGGGTCGCTCGGATAGTTTTTGAGGAGTTCCTGCCAAGCTTTTTGGGCTTTGCCTTTGTCGCCGCTCAATTGGTAAGCTTGCGCTCTTTTTAGGGCAATGTGAGCAGCTAAAACCGGATATTCTTGCTCTAATTTGTCCAATAATTTTAATGCTTTGGCCGCATTTCCTTGCTGGATTAAATCGCTGGCAAGCAGGTAGCGGGCGCGGCTTTGAGGGGAGATTTCCTGCTGCGGGTTCGTACTTTCAGACTGACTGGCTGCGAGTTCAACTAATTTTGCCGATCGCTCGCTCGGTGACAGCGATACCAGCATCTTGACTTCCGATTCGGAATTCGCTGCATTCAGGGGCTGCTGAGCCTTCTGGACAGAGCCAAAACCCATCCATTTCATCGCAGCAACCAAAGAGCCGATCGCAATAACGCAAACTGAAACGCTGATTAAAACAGAAAATCGGGCCCGGCGTCGTTTTAGCATGGGAAAATTTAAGAGAATAACAATAGATAACCGATCGTTTGTCAAAAGCCATCAGAGGCAGGATGGGTGTTCCACGCCATCACAGGCAGGAGACCTGTTTAACGAGAAATAAATGTTAAGAGTGGGGCAAAAACGGACAGCCGACCCCCAAATAGATGATTGAGATTGGTGGAAGATCCGATAGCAGGCGGACTTGGCTGATATAGTAGCAGAATTTATTTTGATGTGGAGCGGAAAATTTGTGCGATCGATCTATTTGCCCGCACAAAGGAAAAACCACAAACCACCAAGTACAAAGTACAATCTAAAATCTAAAATCTAAAGTGTAAATCAAAACATGGAATTTCTAGTCACCGATACGCCCCGCTCTGTTTGGACCGGAGACGCCTTGGCAATTGGTCTATTTGAGGACGCCCTGGAACTCACGGGCGATCTGGCACAATTAGATGAAAAGCTGGCAGGCACTTTGAAAGAGCTGCTACTGGAAGTAGATTTTAAGGGCAAAGTGGGTACGAGCGCCATCACCCGCGTCGGCGGCAATAATCCCATTCGCAAAATTGCGATCGTCGGTTTGGGCAAAACAGAGGACTTAAAATTAGACACCGTGCGGCAAGCAGCAGGCGTTTGCGCCAAGTTAGCCAAAAAGGAGAAATGCAAAACCCTCGGAATTAGCTTTCCTGTATGGAAAAACGCGCCGGATGTTACAGCAAGCGCGATCGTCGAAGGTGTAGAACTCTCCTTGAATCAAGACAACCGTTTCAAATCGGAACAGGAAGACAAAAGCCCGCAACTCGAACAAATTCATTTGCTCGGTTTTGCCGGTACCGAAAGTGCGATCGCCCGCGCCCGTCAAATCACTGCCGGAGTTATTTTAGCACGGGAATTAGTCGCAGCGCCGGCCAATTTTGTCACCCCAATTACCATGGCAGAAACTGCTCAAAGTCTGGCTGCCGAATGCGGTTTAGAATTAGAAATACTGGAGCGGGAAGACTGTGAAAAACTAGGCATGGGAGCCTTTCTCGGCGTGGCCCTAGCATCTGATTTACCGCCCAAATTCATCCACTTAACTTACAAACCCGAAGGCACACCGCGCCGCAAAATAGCAATTGTCGGCAAAGGATTGACCTTTGATTCCGGCGGTTTGAACATCAAAGGAGCCGGCAGCGGCATTGAAATGATGAAAATAGATATGGGCGGCGCTGCGGCTACTTTGGGAGCGGCAAAGGCGATCGGACACATCAAACCAGATGTAGAAGTTCACTTTATCAGCGCCGTCACTGAAAACATGATCAGCGGCCGTGCCATGCGCCCTGGAGACATCCTTACAGCTTCCAACGGCAAAACAATTGAAGTCAACAATACCGACGCTGAAGGTCGTTTAACCCTGGCTGATGCTTTGGTATTTGCTGATAAATTAGGAGTTGACGCGATTGTCGATTTAGCAACTCTAACCGGGGCCTGCGTAATTGCTTTAGGCGACGATATCGCGGGTTTGTGGAGTCCTCAAGATAGCGTCGCTGCCGAAATAGTCGCCGCCTCAGAATTGGCAGGCGAAAAATTTTGGCGAATGCCGATGGAAGAGAAGTATTTTGAGGGCTTGAAAGCATTGCACGCCGACATGAAAAACACAGGCCCGCGTCCCGGCGGTTCGATTACGGCGGCGCTATTTTTGAAGCAGTTTGTAAAGGATACTGCATGGGCGCATTTAGATATTGCCGGCCCGGTTTGGACTGACAAAGAAAATGGTTACAATGGCCCTGGGGCTACCGGTTTTGGAGTTCGGACTTTGGTGCAGTGGGCCCTGGGCGGCGCTTAATTGTGGATTTCCAGCCCAAAAATTGAGATTTTCTCTGCCTTAAAAGTCTGTTAGTCCATCTGTGAGCCAGGGGTTTTTAACCCCTGGCTCACTGCTTAAGTAATCTAAAAGAAAATTTAATAGCGATCATTAACAATTTAAATGTTTCTGAATCAAGAGGTAGGCGAACCTATTTATTCCGTTACAGGGAGGAACGTAAGCGTTGCTAGCCGTGACGCTCACCATTGCTCATACTTGGCAAAAGCTTCGTTCCCAGGGCCCAACCTCGACAGTTTTGACATTTCCTGAAAAAATAGCTGTTTCATAAAAAATGAAAAAAGTATATAATTATGTAAATATTTCCCTAGCCGAAATCAAATAATTAGATTTGATCTGATTTGCATTGGTACAGATAAATTTTTTCTTGAACTTTATGCAAGAACAATTAACAATTTTTTTTTCCACACTTGCTGTATCTTCTACATTCGCCTGCAACGTGGTGCCGGAGTTGCGATTGTACGCTGTTTTTGACTCGCTGACGGCACTGGCTTATTGCTCGATCGCCCTATCTTTAGTTTATTTTACCCGCCAAGGTTCTCACCGCAAGATTTTCCGGGTATTTGCCGTTGTTTTTTTTGCCTGGGGCGCTGCTAAATTGACGGAAGTTTGGACGCTGTGGCACTCGATATATTGGCTGTCAGTAACTCTCAAAGCTGCAAGTGCTTTGATTGCGTGGTTTTTAGTCGCAGTCGCCCTTGCCCTCATGCCCAAAGCACTTGCCGAGTCTGGTTTCAATCAAAAAGAAAAACTTCAACAACAGTCGTTAAAACAGGTAGAACAAAATCAGCAGCAGCATGATATAGAGAAAGAAGAATTGGCAAAACAAGCCCTCCATTTTTACCCTTCGGATACTATTGTCGATCGCGCTTTAGCTCTCAATTCGCTTAATCAACAGTTAGAAAAAGAAATTGCCGATCGCCACCGAGTTGAAGAAAAGTTGCAACTGACTCAGTTTGCGATCGACCGATCGGCAGATGCGATATTCTGGATCGGGCCCGACGGTAAATTTTTGTACGTCAACGACGCTGCGTGCACTTCATTGGGATATTCTGCTGCAGAATTGCTCTCGATGACAGTGCACGACATCAATCCAGATTTTCCCCAAAGTGCTTGGAGTTTGCACTGGAAAGTCTTAAAACGCTGCGGTTCAGTTAATATTGAAGTTCACCACCTCACTAAGTACGGTCGCATTTTTCCGGTAGAAATTACGATCAACCATTTGGAATTTAACGGCAAAGAATATCAGTGCGCGTTTGCTCGTGACATTAGCGAACGCAAGCGGATTGAGGCAGCTTTGCGAGAAAGGGAAGAAGAATTTAGGTCATTAGTTTCTAGCATTCCCGGTGCAGTTTACCGATGCAGTGCTGCTGGGCGATCGAGCCTAACTTTTATCAGCAGTGGCATAGAAGCTATTTCCGGCTATCCTGCAGCTAACTTTATGCAAAAACCAGTGCAGGCTTTTCCGAGTATAGTTCATCCCGATGACGCTGAGCAGATCGAGACAATTATCGATCGGGCTATTAAGACAAAACAACCTTACATCATCGAATATCGCCTGATGCACTGCGACGGAAATGTGCGGTGGGTTGCAGAGAAAGGTCAAGCCCTTTTCAACGCAGACGGTGAAGTTTTATCCCTCAACGGTGCCATTTTTGACATGACAGAGCGCAAAGCAGCGGAGGATGCTTTGCGGCTCTCCGAGGCGATCGCCAACAACAGAGCCCAGCAGCTAGAAATCGCTCTCAAAGAACTTCGAGAAACTCAAGCTCACCTAATTCATACCGAAAAAATGTCAAGTCTCGGTCAAATGGTAGCTGGAGTAGCTCACGAAATTAATAACCCTGTCAGTTTTATCTACGGCAACATTTCCTACGCCAGCCAATATATCAGAGACTTGTTGCAGCTTGTGAAACTTTACCAAAAACATTATCCTCAGCCCGTGGTAGAAGTCCAAGAATGTATTGACAATATCGATTTAGAATTTCTGACAGAAGATTTACTAAAAATATTATCTTCGATGAAAATGGGAGCAGATCGCATTCGCGAAATAGTTCTGAGCTTGCGAAATTTCTCGCGTTTAGACGACTCGGTAAAAAAACCTACTAACCTTCACGAAGGCATAGATAATACCCTCTTAATATTGCACAACAAACTTCGAGCCAGAGGCGACTATCCAGAAATAAAAATTATCAAAGATTACGGTCAACTCCCTTTAATAGAATGTTATGCAGGTCAGCTCAATCAGGTATTTATGAATCTGCTTAGCAACAGTATTGACGCCTTGGAAGATGCTTGCAACCAAAAAAGGCGATCTGTAGCCGGCGGCGACGATTGGAAACCAACTATTAGGATTCGCACAGAAGCCCTGAACGAAAATAGTATTTGCATCCGCATTGCCGATAATGCGATCGGCATGACAGAAGACGTGCGGAGTCGATTATTTGACCCGTTTTTCACGACAAAACCGATGGGAAAAGGCACTGGTTTAGGGTTAGCCATCAGTTACCGAATTGTCGCGGAAAAACACGCCGGAGCCTTGAGTTGCCGTTCCACCGTAGGAGAAGGTACGGAATTTGCGATCGAGATTCCTTTATGAATTAGTCCGACGGAAGTATCAAGACTTTGGCAGAATTTATCGCTCACTATAAATTGTAAAGTGGGGTGTAAAAAAATTTCAATTTTAAGAAAAATTCGCAAATAGGCTATAAATTACCCAGCTAATGCTCAACATGGCAGCGAAATTATAAATTCTGTACCGCGACCTAAAGTTGAGTTGACTTCGATCATACCAAAGTGTTGCTCAACTACAATTAACCGGGCGATCGCCAATCCTAATCCCGTTCCTTTCCCTACCGCTTTCGTCGTAAACAAATGATCGAATATTTTCTCTTTGACTGATTCACTCATACCCTTTCCATTATCAGTAATGGTAATTTTTACCTGGTTATCTTCTAGTGAGGTTGTAATTGTAATGCGGTTGGGATTCGCCTGAATTTCCGCAAAACTTCGACCAGTATTTGATTCATCTAACGCATCGATCGCATTGGCGAGAATGTTCATAAACACCTGGTTAAGCTGTCCGGGGAAGCATTCGATCGCCGGAATATTGCCGTAGTCTTTCACTACTTCAATGGCGGGTCGCTCATCGTTCGCTTTCAATCGATATTTGAGAATTAAGAGCGTACTATCTATGCCCTCGTGGATGTTGAAGGGCGCTTTATAGTCTTTGTCAGCTCTAGAAAAGGTGCGGAGCGAAGTGCTGATACTTTTAATGCGATTACATCCCACTTTCATGGAGTCAATCATTTTAGGCCAGTCTTCGATGATATAGTCTAAATCGATATCTTCGGCATGGTCTGCAAGCTCTGTTTCTGAGGCGCGATCGCGATTGAGATTGAGATGCTCCACTAAGTCTTGCACCGTTTGCTGGGTTTCATTCAAATTGCCCCAAATAAAGCCGACGGGGTTATTGATTTCATGAGCAACACCTGCTACCAGATTTCCCAGTGATGCCATTTTTTCGCTTTGCACCATTTGCAGTTGGGTGTTCTGCAAATCTGCCAGAGTCTGTTCGAGTTCCTGTGATTTTTGAATCACACCTGCTTCTGCTTGCTTGCGATCGGTAATATCAATCAGCATTCCATCCCAAACGGTTTCTCCGTCTTCTCTACGTTCTGGCTGAGCAGCGGCTTTCACCCATTTCACTTTCCCACTGGGAGTAATAATCCGCCACTCATGTTGAAATGGGGTGAGCGTTTGAGCGGACTCGATAACTGCCCGAAACCCCTCTGCTCGATCGTCGGGATGTTCAAAATCGCGTAGGCTGTATTTTCCTAGCATCACATCCTCTGCCGCCACTTCATAGAGTGTTTGACATCCAGAACTGACGTAGGGCACTGAAGCAGAACCATCGGCTTGAATCCGAATCTGATAAATCAAGCCAGGCACGTTATTGGCAAGTTTCTGAAAGCGGGCTTCACTATTTTTTAACTCTTCCAGAGACTCTTCTAGCTGTTGAGCATAGTTCTGCGCTCGCTCGTAAAGTCGAGAATTTTCTAAGGAAATTGCTGCTTGAGCGCAGAGTAAGTTAAGTAGTTCAATGCGATCGCTAGTGAACGCCCCCGTTGCTAAATTATTCTCTAGATATAAAATGCCCATCAACTTACCTTGATGCAAAATCGGGCTACACAAGATACTCTTCGGCTGCTGACGCATGATATACGGGTCATTGGCTAAAGTAAGATCGGCACTGGCATCAAGTAGCACAACAGTCTGCCTGTCACGCTTGACTTTGTAAATCAGCTTCAGGGGAATTTCTTGACTCTCTTCAACCAGAAGGCGCTGCAACACGACAGGCTCTTTCCCTACAGTAATTGACCCTTTGATCAGCAGGCGATCGTCTCGCAAGAGCATGAACACGCATTTATCAGCCCCCGCATTTTCGATGACAATTGAAAGCAACGATGAAAGTAGCTTTTCGAGTTCGATTTCACCGGATATTGCTTGGGAAGCTTTGAGAATAGCAGCTAAATCTAAAGCCACAGAAACACTACTACTGGATGTGGCAGAACTGGTGGAGGTAATACTCCCCAAAGTGAAGATAGTTTCGTGAGTGGAGAGATGAGAACGGGTTTGCTGTAATATGGGCGCCAGTAATTGGGGATAGCGTTTTTCTAAGTCGGCTACTTTGGCTTTTGCACCCCAACGGGCGTAGCAGTAGTATGCTTCTTGCATATATATTTGGGCGATTTTTTCTTTATCCCAGTGGAGATAAAATATAGCGGCGAGTTCGTTGGCTAAGGCTTCTTCTTGGATATATTCGTTTTCTTTGGCTCCCAAAATTGCCTTGTCGTATAACTCAATGGCTTCGGCTTTTTGTCCAAAAACTCGACATTTTTCCGCTTCGACTAAATCAACCTTGTGCTGGTGATTCATCGAAGCATAGTGCGCCCAGTGCTTTAACTGCGTTTGGTTTTGTGCCACCCGCTCTAATGCGTTTGATAACTCTTCTGAAGATTGACTTAACAGTGCTAGGGCTACCAAAGAATCATATAAATAAAAAGCCGGTTCGGCAACTGTTCCCGCACCCGACATGAAATAGTTTCTGCACTCAAGGGCATTGTTATTAGCTGGCTCAACTTCGCCAAACAAAAAGCAAAGAGTCAACTTATATGAGTAGAAAATATATAATCCACATATATCATTTGCAGACCGCAGCAGGGGGAGAAATTCAGTCTCTTGGAGAGCCGAACCAGACAAAATGCTGGGATGCTCTCCTAAACCTAGTAAATTTAAAGTCACTTGCCAATATATCAGACAGTAATTAGCTGTTCCCCATTGCTTCAGTTGCACTAAAGCATTGTAGTAAGTGCGTGTATCTTGCTCCAATTTAGCAAGGGGTTGACCGCACCAAGAAGAAATTAAGCAGAAATTGTGAACAGCATATCCAGCGTATTCCAGGTTTCCTACTTCTAGCCCAAGGGTATAACTCTCACTCAAGAGGGGTAACATTTCTTTAAGGTGAGATTTGCGGTGGAGGATATAACTTGCCAGCAGGAAAAATACTTCCAGTTTAGTTGCTTTATCATCAAATTTTGCCGCCAAATTCAATGCCAACTTTCCAAACTGTGCGGCTAAATCTATATTTTTCTGCATATTACAGAGAACCAGACTGTAACAAGCATAGTTAGTAGCAGAAACAGATATATTGCCGTGCCGCAGGAATAATTTGACTAACAAGGTAGCTAGTAATGGATATAACAGAGATCCACAGGTGTAAGCTGCTGACATGATGCTGCTGGCAATCTGGATAATGGCGATTTTGTTCGCATCTGTCATCACAGGGAGGTAGACAAAATCTGCAATTTGGCGATCGCCAATCAGTTCGCTAATTTCTTGGATTGACTTTTGAATATCTGCGGGTGTGGGTGATTCGGTGATGGTTGCGCCCAACTGTTGCAAGATATTAATGCCGATCGCCAGCACTTCATTGAGTTGGCGCTGGGAAGTCTTACCTTGAATTCTAATCCGGTAAACATTGACCTGTTCTAGTAAAGAATGTGCTTGTTCGGTGACAATATCGATAAACTGTTCCATCGCTTCAAAGTCACCGCATAGCATTGCCACTTCCGCAGCTAATTCATGAAAAGCGAGGCTCATTTCATACTGTTGTTGCCAAGCACTTTCTCCCAAACAAGATAATCCTAATGCGGCATATTCACCCGCTGCTTGATAGGCGGTAGCAGTTTTGGCTTTGCGACAGGCGAGGAGGTTAAGTTGGGCTAGTTGATTTCGTGACGTTTGTTCGCTAATTAAATAAATGCCATAATTTAATTGATTGACGATTTCAAAAATACGGTCTTCTCTTGCTTGTGTGGAAATCTGTTGCAGCAGCAGTTGTCCGATTTGGTAATGAGTCGCCTGTTTTTGGTGGTCGGGAATTAGGGAATAGGCTGCTTGTTGAACGCGATCGTGTAAAAATTTGTAGGTAACATTTTGAGATTTTTCTAACGTAACGACTTGACTTTCTGCCCCTACATAAAATTTATAAACATCACCGATCGGTAAAATCAAACCTTCTTGCAATGTTTTCCATAAATTAGCTGCGGTTTCTACTTCCGATCGTTCTGAAACAATTGCTAATGTTGCTAGATCGAACTGATTGCCAATACAAGCGGCTAACTTCAGAATATTCTGGGTGACTAAGGGTAACTTCTCTAACTGCAACGCCATAAATTCTACAACATCATCGGTCAATGCTTGTTGATTAATTGCGGACAGATCGCATTGCCAACAGCCTAACTCCAAGTTAAATTGAATGAGATTTTCTTCGTGTAGGGCTTTGAGAAATTGGGTGGCAAAAAATGGGTTGCCTTTAGTTTTTTGATAGACTAATTGTGAAAGTGGTAATGCCAAAGTTTCGTTTATTTTTAACGTATCAGCGACTAATTGATTGATTTGGGATTGACTAAGGGGTGTTAAAGTAATAGTATTAATTGCTGCTTGGTTTTTTTGAATTTCGCTCAAAGTCAGCATTAATGGATGGGCTGGATTGACTTCGTTATCCCGATAGGCACCAATGATGAAAAGATGATCTGTATCAACCATTAATAGGTGCATCAACTTTAATGATGCTGAATCAGCCCATTGTAAATCATCTAAAAATATCACTAATGGATGTTCGGCGCTAGTAAAGACTTGGGTAAATTTTTGAAACAATAAATTAAAGCGATTTTGGGCAGCAGTTCCTGATAATTCTACTGCTGGTGGTTGTTCACCAATGATTTTTTCTAATTCGGGAATGACTTCAATAATTACCTGACCGTTGTTTCCGACAGTTTCTAATATTTGATTTTTCCATTGCTCTAGTTGGACATCACTTTCGGTTAACAATTGCCCCATTAAATCCCGAAATGCTTGGACAAAAGCTGAGAAGGGAATATTGCGTTGAAATTGGTCAAATTTTCCTTTGATAAAATAACCGCGTTGCCGAACAATTGGTTTATGAACTTCATTGACAACGGCGGTTTTACCAATACCCGAAAAACCTGCTACCAGCATCATTTCTGTTGCACCAAGACTGACTCGCTCAAATGCTTGCAGTAAAGTTTTTGCTTCGGTTTCTCGTCCGTAGAGTTTGTCGGGGATGATGAAGCGATCGCTCCTATCCCGTTGTGCAATTTTAAAGCTCTGAATTGTGTCAGTTTTTTGTAGTTGATGTAAACATTTTTCTAGATCGTATTTCACTCCTAATGCACTTTGATATCTATATTCGGCGTTTTTTGCCATCAATTTACTGACAATCTCTGAGACTACCGAGGGGAGTTGTGGGTTATTTTCATGTACTAATGGTGCTGCTTTGGCAATATGACAATGTACCAACTCCATTGGGTCATTTGATTCAAATGGTAATTTCCCTGTCAGTAATTCGTAGAAAGTCACACCCAAAGAATAAAAGTCTGTTCGGTAGTCAATCCCCCGATTCATTCGACCAGTTTGTTCTGGGGAAATATAAGCAAGTGTCCCTTCTAATACATCGGGATTTATCAAAGTTGGTGTTTCTCTTGGAAGTAAAGACGCAATACTAAAGTCAATTAATTTGACTTGTTTGGTTTCGGGATTAATTAAGATATTGCTGGGCTTTATGTCTTTGTGAATGATGCGCTTTCGGTAGAGAATATCTAAGGTATTGCAAAGAGCGATCGCGATTTCCAAAAAATCTCTCAAAGATAGTGCGTTTTTCCCTTTAATCGCCCATTCCTGAAGCGAAATTCCCCCAAAGTCTTCCATGACTAATGCATAACCATTTCGAGAGGGTTCGAGACTATACGTTTGGATAATTCCCGGTTGACAAAGGTTTTTAGCAATGGTATATTGATTGCGGAATTGCACCAGCTCGCTAAAGGTGGGATACTCGTTTTTCAGCAGTTTGATGACGACAGGTAATCGGTCACTGATACGGATAGCCCGATAAACTAAGGTGCGACTTCCTGAATAAACTGTTTGGAGAATTTGATAGTTAGGAATTTGAATGCTTGTGTTTGGGTTGCGGTTTTGGTGAGAGTTATTCATGGTTGTTGTTATTTGGTAATTGGTGGGTTAACGAGCGGTTAAATTGGTCTGAAGAAGAGAAAAAACTTAACTTTTTTGTTAGGCATTAGTGGGTAAAGTGATGATAAATTTTGTTCCGGTTCCCAGTCGAGAGTTGATGTGAATATAACCGCTATATTTTTCGACAACGATTTGACGTGCGATCGCCAAACCCAATCCCGTCCCTTTACCCACACCTTTAGTTGTAAATAAATGATCGCATATCTTTTGTTTTACCTCTCAACGGGCGCATCAGTAAGATGCTTCTTTAAGCTCTAATATAGCTGATAGGAATCTCGATCGCTAACTCTGTACCATCTCCAACTCTAGAATTACAGGTTAATTTACCGCCATGTTTTTTGACAATACCATAGCTAACAGATAAACCCAAACCTGTACCGCTACCCACTGGTTTAGTTGTAAAAAATGGATCGAATATTCTGGATTGAATACTCGCCGGGATACCAGCACCATTATCAGAGATTTTAATTCTAACCCTGTCTTTTTCTATAACTTCTGTCTGAATCCTAATTAGAGGATTTTGAGCTATTTTATTAATTGATTGAAGAGCCTCAATAGCGTTACTGATAATACTCAAAAATACTTGATTTATCTCACTAGCATAACAAATGACATGGGGCAGATTTCCATAATCTTTAATAACTTGTATTTCGGATTTGCCATCGCTCAGTCTTAAGCGAGTTTGTAAAATTAGCAAAGTGCTTTCAATTCCGGTATGTAAATCTACTGCTTTCATCTCTGCTTCATCTAAGCGGGAAAAGTTACGCAAACTAAGGATAATTTGGCTAATGCGATCGCTCCCTGCTTTCATAGATGCCAGAATTTTAATTAAATCTTCCCAGATAAACTCTAAATCCATTTCTTCTATTTTCGCTTGAATTACTCTACTGGGTTCAGGATACTCTTGTTGATAAATATCAAGTAAAATAAGCAAATTTTTGACATAATCCTCTATATGTGCAACATTACTACGAATAAATGTTACTGGATTGTTGATTTCGTGAGCAATGCCAGCTACGAGTTGACCGAGAGATGACATTTTTTCGCTCTGAATTAATTGTGATTGGGTTTGTTGTAAGTTTTTAAATGCTTGCTCTAAATCAAAAGCTTTTTGGCTTAAATCTTCCGTTTTTTGCGCTACTTCTGCTTCTAAGCTTTGGGAATATTTCTCTATTTGTTTATATAAACGAGCATTATCAATAGAGATCGCCGCTTGAGATGCGAGTATCTGGATAATTTCTACTCGCTCATTAGTAAATGCTCCCAGTGTTAAGTTATTTTCTAAGTACACAATACCGACGAGTTTTCCTTGCCGAATAATTGGAGTACATAAAACTGATTTAGGTTGATGAGCGATAATATAGCGATCGCCTGCAAATTGGTCTGCTATACTTAAGTTGTCAAAAACAGCCGTCGCTTGAGTTCGTGCCACCGCATAAATCAAGCTATGAGGAATTTCCTGATATTGTTCCAGAGGAATTTCTAATATTTTTGTCTGCTTTTGTGCGGTTTGAGCGACGACTAACCATTGTCGGTCTTGGCGAAGCACTAAACAACCGATTTGTGCTCCCCCATTCGCCAGCGTAATCTGCATCAAAGTGGCTAACAGTTTCTCTAATTCAATTTCTTGTGAAATAGCTTGTGCCGCCATCATTACTGCTGGAAAATCTAACCATACATTCTCGCTACTACTGACGCTAGCTAGGCTTCCCATCCAGGTAGGGTTGATTGTTGTCCCAGATGTGATTACAAAGTTAGCAGGTTGGAGAATAGCTTTCAGTAGTTGTGGATAGTGTTGTTCTAAATAAGCGACTTTAGCCTTTGCACCCCAACGGGAATAACAGTAATACGCCTCAATCATGTAAGATTGTGCAACTTTTTCTTTCCCCCACTCTAAGTAGAATTTCGCAGCTAGTTCGTTAGCTAAAGCTTCTTCTTGGATATATTCGTTTTTCTTGGCTCCGGCAATTGCGCGATCGTACCAATCTCCAGCTTCATAATTCTTGCCTAAAACCCGCCATTTTTCTGCTTCTACCAAGTCAATTTTATGTTTGTGATTCATCGGCGCCTGGTGTGCCCATTGAGCCAAAGTGGTTTGATGGGTTTCTGCCAAAGCGAGACTGTTCGCTTGCTCAATTTCTGACTGCGTAGAGCAGACTGCCAAGTAGGTTAACCCGGCATAGAAATGGAAAACCGGAGTATGAATCATTGCTGCCGCCACCCTCAAATAGAGGCTTGCTTGAGCAATGTAGTCTAGGGCGTTGGTGTAGTTACCAAAGAGATAGGCAAGCATTAGTTTGTAGTTATAGGCAAGAGCGAGTGCAGTAAGCTCTCTATTCTGATTATGCTGAGGAAACATCACGGTTTCATCATAAGCCTGACCGATTAACAAATCCGGTTGATTGACAATTTCCCTCAAGTTCTGCACCGTCTGTTGTGTCATCTTCACGTAAAACATAGGAGAATATTGCTTCACAGTCGTTAAGACAACACAATAATTTTCTATTTCTGCGTGCCAATCATCAATCTCTACCCCTGAAAAAAAATTATTATATAAATAACTACTGACGCAGTAGCCACCATTGAGAAAATCACCTGTTTCCATTCCGACTAAATACCCTTCTTTCGCCGTTGGGATTGTTGCCCTCAGTGGTTCTTGACGATGCTGAATAAAACAGCCAAACCAAAGTAAAGTGATACATTTAAATTCTGGCCAATTCAACTGATTTAGTAAGCTCAGTGCTACTCGCCCAAACCGATAACCTTTTTCTATTTCTCCGAAAAAACCAGACAGCACAATGCCATAACCCACATACCCGATTGTTGATGCTGGTGCATTGCCAAATTGAAGTGATATACTGACCATTGTGGCACAAAGCAGAGGCTGCAAGGCAGGATTTCCCATAAAAATAGCCGGAAACAAGATGCCTAACAATTGCATCGCCGCGATTGTCCGAGGATCGCTCATCACGGGAAGGTTAACCAGTTCCTCTATCTGTTTTCCCTCCAGTTGGTTGGCAAGGTTTTCTAATGCAATGCGTGTCAATGCTTCGTCAGTTTCATAGGGGAGTTCAATCCCCAATTGTGCTAGGGCATTGGTGCCGATAGCGATCGCTTCTAACATCTGACTCTGAGTTGTCAGTGCGTTGATTTGAATCTCAAATATTTTGACTTTATCTAGTATTGTTTTCGCCGATCGCAAAACCTGGGCTGCCATTTCTTCCATGCCATTAAAATCGGCATTTAAGTAAGCCGTTTCAGCCGCAGCCACATAAAGATTCAGGGTTAATTCATACTGAGTTTGCCAACAGTTATCTGTGAGTAACTCCAGCCCTGTTTTTACAAAACTTCTGGCGCCTGCATAGGCTGTAGAATTTCTGGCTTTCTGTCCGGCTGCTAAGTTCAATCTGGCTAAGGCTTCCCGTTCCTCTGCTTGAGTCATGAACTCAATTCCTAAATTTAAATGCCCGACAATATCAAACAGCTTTTCCTCTTTTTCTATCTCTGATAAGTTTTGTTGGAGTAGTTGCCCAATATGGTAATGGGTCTGCTGTTTTTGCTCGTCAGGAATCAATGAATAAGCCGCTTGTTGGACGCGATCGTGTAAAAATCGATAAGTTGGATTAGCGGAATCATTAAAAACTTCCTCGCTATCAGATTGGGTAAAGAACTTATAGATTTCGGTAGTAGGAATTACCAAACCTTCCTGCAAGGCTTTCCATAAAGCTGTGGCGCTACTGTCTGGTGATTTCTCACTGACAATTGCTAAGGTATTCAAATCAAACTGCGCCCCTATACAAGCCGCTAGTTTGAGACTATCCTGAGTTTCTCTTGGCAATTTTTGTAATTGCAATGCCATGAATTCAACGACATCATCAGTAATTGCTAAGGCCTTCACTTGGGCAATATCGCATTGCCAATATTGAATCTCGAAATCAAAGCTAATTAACTTGTCATCATGTAATGCTTTGAGAAACTGAGTAGCAAAAAAAGGATTACCTTGAGTTTTTTGATAGACCAATTTTGTTAAAGGCTGGGCTAGAGATGATTCACAATTCAGTGTATCTGCCACCAACTGATTCATATCAGGTTGCCTTAAGGGTGGTAAAGTAATTGTATTCACCGTTGCCCCAGTTTTTACAATTTCATCCACTGTTAAAATGAATGGATGTACGGGGAAGACTTCATTATCTCGATACGCGCCTAATATTAAGAGATACCCAGCATCTTGCATCAATAATTTCAGCAAGTTCAGTGATGCGGAATCGGCCCATTGCAAGTCATCTAAAAACATGACCAACGGATGTTCTTGACTGGTAAAGACTTGCACAAATTTTGGCAATAAGAAATTAAAGCGATTTTGGGCGGCTGTTCCCGATAATTCAAGGGCGGCTGGCTGTTTACCGATAATATTTTCTAACTCAGGAATTACGTCAATTAAGACTTGTCCGTTGTCTCCTAATGCAGTTAATATCTGGTTTTTCCATGTTTCTAATTGCCCATCTGATTCGGATAGCAATTGCCCCATTAAATCGCGGAATGCTTGCACAAAGGCGCTGAAGGGAATGTTGCGATGAAATTGGTCATATTTTCCTTTAATAAAATAACCACGTTGTCGCACTATGGGTTTATGAACTTCGTTGATAACTGCGGTTTTTCCCATTCCTGAAAAACCTGCAACTAGCATGATTTCTGTTGCACCTTCGCTGACTCTTTCAAAGGCTTTTATGAGCGTTTTTACTTCAGTTATTCGTCCATAGAGTTTGTCGGGAATCAGGAAGCGATCGCATATATCCCGCTTTCCTAATTCAAAGCTTTCAATTTTTCCAGTTCCTTGGCACTGCTGCCAACACTTTTCTAAGTCATACTTCAATCCCAAGGCACTTTGATAGCGCTTTTCGGCATTTTTTGCCATCAGCTTCATGACAATATCCGAAACCACCTGCGGGATTTCTTGGCTGTTTATTGCAGGAGGTTTTTTGGCTATATGGCAGTGAACCAACTCCATGGGGTCGTCACATTCAAATGGCAGTTTTCCTGCCAGCATTTCGTAAAAGGTGGCTCCCAGAGAATAAAAGTCTGTGCGGTAGTCGATGCCTCGATTCATTCGTCCGGTTTGTTCGGGAGAAATATAGGCGAGGGTTCCTTCTAAGACGTTGGGATTTTGAATTTCTTGAGTTTCTCTCGGCAGTAGCGAGGCGATGCTAAAGTCTATGAGTTTAATTTGTTTGGTTTCCGGATGAATCAGAACGTTAGCTGGCTTAATATCTTTGTGAATGACTCTGTTGCGGTACAGTCCGTCAAGGATATCAGTTATTTGAATGGCTATTTCCAATATTTCTGCTAGAGTCAGCTTGCGTTCTTGGGCGTAGTCTCGCAGAGAAATACCGCCAAAATCCTCCATTACTAGGGCATAGCTGTGGCGGTAGGACTCTAAATTGTAAGGTTCAACGACTCCCGGCAGACGTAGATTTTTGGCGATGGTGTACTGGTTGCGGAATTGCACCAGTTCGCTGAAGCTGGGATAGTCTCGATTTAATAGTTTAATGACAACCGGAATCTCGTCTGTTTCTCGGCTGGCTCGATAAACTAGGGTTTTAGAACCACTGTACAGTTGCTCGATTAGACGGTATCCGACAATTGGACTGGTTAAATCTATACCTGCATTCATTTTGGCTATCCTAATTTCAAATATTGGCTGCTAAAAATTAATGTGCGCCTCTGTGTGTAAGAGTTAAATGCACCGATCGCATAATTAACTTCATCGGTTTGTAGGCAATGATATCGTAAACTCCGTCCCTTCTCCTAATACAGAATTTACCTCGATTGTACCGCCGTGTTTCTCAACCACAATCTGCCGTGCGATCGCCAATCCCAATCCCGTGCCTTTACCCACACCTTTAGTTGTAAATAAGTGGTCAAATATCTTCTCCCTCACCGTCTCACTCATGCCAATACCGTTATCTTTGATACGAATTATTGCTTTCTGCCGATCTGCCGATAATTCAGTCTTGATAATAATTTGATTATGATTAATTTTGATTTCAGCATAACTACGTCCCGTATTTGATTCTTCTAAAGCATCTATCGCATTAGCCAACAAATTAATAAATACCTGATTGATCTGTCCTGCATAGCATTCTACTTCCGGTAAATCACCATACTCTTTAATTACCCGAATCTCAGGGCGAGTGTCGTTTGCCTTGAGGCGATGTTTGAGGATCATAATTGTGCTATCCATCCCGTCGTGGATATTGCAGGCAACGGGGCGATCGCTATCAGCACGCGAGAATGTCCGCAAGCTGATACTAATGTCTTTAATCCGGTTTACTCCTTCTTGCATCGAGCCAACTAACTTAGGTAAATCTTCACGGATGTAGTCGAGGTCGATCGCTTCAATTTCCTCTTGAATTGCCACACTTAAATTAGCAGATTCTTGCTGAACTAAATCCAGCAATCCAAACAAATCTTTGATGTAGTCTAAAGCGGGCTGAATATTGCCAGAAATAAAGCCAACGGGGTTATTAATTTCGTGGGCAACACCAGCCACCAAGTTGCCCAAAGCAGACAATTTTTCGCGTTGAATGACTTGGATATGAGCTGCTTTTAATTCAGCAGTTTTTTGAGCCACTTGCTGTTCTAAGTTTTGAGTCAAGAGACGCAACTGTAAATGAGTTTTCACTCGCGCTAACACTTCTTGTTCTTGGAAGGGCTTGGTAACGTAGTCTACTGCACCAAGGTTAAGCCCTTTAATTTTGTTGTCTACATCAGCCAGAGCGGTCATGAACATAACTGGAATATCGCAAGTTTTGGAATTAGCTTTAAGGCGTTGACAGGTTTCAAATCCATCAATTCCCGGCATCATCACATCCAGTAAAATCAGATCGGGGGGTCGCCGCTCAACTTGTTGCAGAGCGCGTTCGCCACTGGTAGCGATCGCCACCTTATACCCCGCATTACTCAATGCTTCCGAGATGACATCCAAATTTGTGGGAGTATCATCAACAATTAAAATTAAGCCAGTTAAACCTATGGTCATAGTCATAGCCATCCAACTTTTAACTATTATTAGTGAGATGTTGTTGAATAAATT
Organism: Microcoleus harperi Pol14_C6; assembly: GCF_036701295.1. NCBI lineage: Bacteria > Bacillati > Cyanobacteriota > Cyanophyceae > Oscillatoriales > Microcoleaceae > Microcoleus > Microcoleus harperi. Next base: position 102,269 of record NZ_JAUBQN010000022.1, read on the forward strand.
CCTCGATCTTCTCAGTTTGGAATTGCTTAGCTAATTGTATTAATTGCTGAATAAAGGGCTGATAGCGCTGATCCTTTTGCCCAATTTGAGCGGCGGTTTCTGCCAATTCTCTGAGCAAGCCATCCTGTGCCAGTTCTAGTAAAATTTGCAAGTCCGCCGCCGATGGGGGAATTAGTTCTTTCGTGGATACTTCATTATTGCTTGTTGTTAACTCAGTTACATCATATTTCCAGATGAGTTGTAAATGTTTGGCAAGCAAAGTCAACAACTCCTCTGCATCAACGGGTTTTGCCAGAAAGTCATCTCCACCCATATCTAAGCTTTTCTGCTGGTCTATTTCTGCCACCGATGCCGAAGATACTATCACCTGTAAATGCTTGATATCCTCCAATTTTCGTAACTGTTTGAGCATTTCAAAGCCATCCATTACTGGCATCGCTAAGTCAGTTATAACTAAATCTGGCAGTTTTTCTATAGCTTTTTCTAAGCCTTCTTGACCATTCTCTGCTTCAGTAAATGTGAACCCTAGAGGCTCTAGCAGGTTCGCCAATACTGACCGATTTTCCCAACGGTCATCCACGATCAATATGTGGCGTGGTGGCCCTTCATAGCCGATAATTGTGCGCCCGTCTTTGACGGAACTTTTTTGTGCCCAGTCGGTGGCGATCGGCAGTGCTAGTTCAAAGTAGAAGTTACTGCCTATTCCCAGATGGCTTTCAACTTGAATTTTTCCGCCCATCAATTCCACAATTCTTTGACTGATGGCTAAACCTAAGCCTGTGCCTTCCGCGTGGCGTTTACGATCGCCTACTTGTTCAAATGCTTGGAATAGTTTGTTTACTTGGTCAGATGCGATGCCAACTCCTGTATCGATCGCTTGAAATTTAAGCTGAGGCAATGGCATCGCTGCATTTGATTCTATCACATCTACCTTGAGGGTCACGCTGCCTTTATCGGTGAATTTAATCGAATTTCCTAAGAGATTGAGTAGCACTTGGCGGAGTCGTTTTTCGTCAGTTAGAATTCCTGTGGGTAAGTTTGTATCTGGTTGATAAATGAACTCTATACCTTTTTGGTCTGAACGCACTCGACAGATTTCTACTACTCCTTGCAGGAAAGATGGCAAGTGAATGGCTTTGGAGGTAAGTTCGAGTTTGCGGGCTTCGATTTTGGAAAGGTCTAAAATATCGTTAATTAATGTTAGTAGATGAGAGCCGCATTGGTGGATGATATTTACACCATGACGTTCTTTTTCGGGTATAGTTTTAGTACGTTCGAGAATTTGGGCATAGCCGAGAATCCCGTTGAGAGGTGTGCGAAGCTCGTGGCTCATGTTGGCGAGGAAATCGCTCTTGGCTTGGTTGGCATTATCGGCAGCTTCTTTGGCAATAGTAAGTTCGGCGGTGCGTTCTTCTACACGAGTTTCTAGTTCTGTAAAGGAAGTTCGCAATTGTCCTGCCATTTGGTTAAAGGAACCAGCCAGGGCTTCTAATTCATCAATCCCTTTAACTGCCACTGTTTGGTCAAGAGCGCCAGATGCGATCGCTTCACTTGCCTTTTGTAATTTCAGAATCGGACTGGTAATCCAGCGAGAAGTATAGATGCCCAGAATAGTTGCCAAACCCAACGCCACCAAACACAGCAGAATAGTGGTGCGCGTGTTGGCATCAATTTGTGCCATGAAATCTGATTCGGGCACGACAATGACGCTGAGCCAATCGATACCTCGTTCGTCTCGAATGGCTGAAACTTGAACTAACTCATGCTGATTTGCCCGCCAAAAATCAAGCTGTTGACTCTGTGTAATGGCGTTAAAGTTACCAAATCGATCGAGGATTGCTTGCGCTGTGGCACTAATTACAGAATTTTCAGACTTGACGGCAGGAATTTGTTGCAAATCCTGTTTTTTAAGGTCAATAATGTAAGGATTTTCGATCCTTGAACTGGCAATCAAGTTGCCGGAGTGATCGATGATAAATGTTTGTCCTGTTTGACCCACCTTTAGCTGACTGAGAAAGGTATGAATCTTGCTAATCCGAAAGTTACAGTTTTGAATTCCCAACAATACTCGATTGTTGTCGTAGATTGGCTGAGATAGAGAAATTGTCACCAATTTATCCACCTGGCTTAAATAGGGCTGAGATGACCAGGTTGGTTTTCCGGCTTTCTGTGCAGTTTTATACCAGGGTCGAGTCCGGGGGTCAAACTTTGCTTGAGTTCCTACCAACCTAGTTTGTTGACCTCGATCGTTCAGTTGGTAGATTTTACGCTGAGGTAGATTCGCTTTGGAACCAATACGAGAAACGATGCCGTCCTTGGGTGTATTCTCTAAGGTGATACCCGTGCCATCAGCCAAGCCAATTTGCATAAATTCGATCGTACCTTGGCTAACTAACTGCCAGAAAGTCCGTTCTAGTTTGGTGACATCTGTTAAATCTAACTGCCCCTCTTGAGCAGCCGCGACGATCGCTTGTCCAGCAATATAAGGTCTTTCCAAATAGTTCAGGACTTGCTGGTTAATGCGATCGCCGATCTCTTCACGCAACTGACTAGAAACATCATTGACGGCTATCTGTCCATTTCGCAGGGACAGATAGCCAGTCAGTCCAACGGCGGCAAAGACTTGCAATACAAACGGAACTACTAGCACAAGTCTTAAAGGTATGGTTTTATTTTGATTCATGTTAGACCTAGATAATGGTTCACTTGGAAACTTACCGAAATAAGGTGAGCCAGCCTGATGTTTTGCAATCGTTAATTGGGTAGTGTTTCAAATGGGTTGATATAATATTGAATTCTATTATATTCCCTTAGATAACAGGGATAGTGATCGAAAACACACTCCCCTCTCTAGGGACAGAATCAACTTTTATTTGTCCGTGATGTTTTTCTACTACAATTTGACGCGCGATCGCTAATCCCAATCCTGTTCCTTTCCCTACACTCTTAGTAGTAAATAAATTATCAAAAACTTTCTCCCGCACCGTTTCACTCATGCCAATACCATTGTCTTTGATCCGAATTACTACCTGTTTTCTATCGGCATATAATTCTGTCTTGACGAGAATTTGGTTAGGATGGGCTTTAATTTCGGCATAACTCCGTCCAATATTTAATTCATTCAAAGCATCGATCGCATTTCCCAAAATATTCATAAATACCTGATTTAATTGTCCGGCATAGCACTCGATTTTTGGGATATTGCCATAGTCCCTAATGACTTGGATTTCGGGGCGAGTGTCGTTGGCTTTCAGACGATGTTTAAGGATCATAATTGTGCTATCAATGCCATCGTGAATATTACAGGCTACGGGGCGATCGCTATCCGCACGCGAGAATGTCCGCAGACTAATACTAATGTCTTGAATTCGCTTCACGCCTTCTTGCATCGATTCAATTAACTTGGGTAAGTCTTCCCGGATATAGTCAAGCTCAATGGTTTCGATTTCTTTTTCAATCTCTGGCTCTAGGTGGGGATATTTTTGTTGCACTAGATCGATCAATCCAAACAAATCGTTAATGTAATCTAAGGCTGGGGTAATGTTGCCAGTCAGGAAGCCGACAGGGTTGTTAATTTCATGAGCGACACCAGCGACTAAGTTACCCAAAGCTGACATTTTTTCACCTTGGATTAGTTGGATTTGAGCTTGTTGAAGTTCTCGTAAAGTCTTTTCTAAAGCTTCTGACTTTTGTTGACGTTCATTTTCGGCGCGTTTGCGATCGCTAATATCCAGCACATTACCAAGAATCACAGCTTTGCCATCGAGGATGATGCGGTTGAGGGTGACATAGACCTCAAAGACTGTATTAGAATCAATTTTTCTGACATTCCACTCAAATTGAATCGTTTCCCCGGCTAGTACCCTTCTCCACCAGTCTTCTACCAGATGGAACGGATTATCCGGTGTAGAATAGTCATCCAATATCGAGCATTGCAGCGCTTGCTCTCGCTCCACATCAAACATTTCTAGCACTCGGTTATTAACATCGAGCACCTTGCCATCCAGATCGTGAATTATGATGGCACTACTGACGTTATTGAAGATAGTGCGGAGGTTCTGTTCGGAAATTTGCAGGGCTGCTTCCGCAGCTTTATATTCAGCTTCGCTGCGTTTACGATCGCTCACATCAAAGACAACACCATCCCATACAGTTGACCCATCGCCTCGTCGTTCTGGTTGGGATATCGCTTGCACCCATTTTATCGTGCCGGACGGGGTGACACTGCGCCATTCATGATTAAATGGGGTCAGGGTTTGGGCAGATTTGGTAATTGCTTGTTCAACATCAGCGCGATCGCCTGCATAAACTGCATCGAAGACATTGATGATTCCTGCCACAACCATTTCTGACTCAGCTTCATACAGATTGATGCAACCAGAACTTGCGTAGGTTATAGACTTAGCACCATCAGCAGCCAATTGTAATTGAAAGACCATCCCTGGAATATTGTCAGCCATCTTATGGAAGCGGGCTTCGCTGGCACGGAGTTCTGTCAAAGCTTGTTGTGACTGTTGATAGAGGCGGGCATTTTCGAGGGAAATTGCTGCTTGGGAGCAGAGCAGATTGAGCAGTTCGACGCGATCGCTTGTAAATGCTCCAATTGTCAGATTATTTTCTAAATATAAAATCCCAATCAACTTACCTTGATTTAGAATTGGACTACAAAGCACACTTTTAGGCTGGTATTTTTCAATGTAACTATCTCCAGAAAACTCAGTACATAACCTAGCATCAACCAGTACCAGAGGTCTCAAACTCCGCTTAACAGTATTCACCAAAGCGATCGCCACATTCTGACTTGATTCTAGAGGCATCGGTGGTAATAGCTGCGGTTCTTGTCCCTCTTCTACAAAGGCTGCTACCTGTAACTCAATATCTTGTTTTAGCAGTAAGACACATTTACTTGCCCCAGCATTTGTCATCACTATTTGTAACAGAGTAGTCAAGAGTTTATCGAGTTCAATTTCCCCTGAAACCGCTTGAGATGCCTTAAGCAGAGTTGCCAAATCTAGAACTTCCGAGGCTGTGCTAGAAGAGCGGTTATAAGCCATCGTTTCCAGGGTAAGAGTTTCCTTGATAGAGGTAGACCATTGGGGTGGCTGAAGGAGAGGATCGAGAAGTTGAGGATAACGTTGTTCTAAATCGGCAACTTTGGCTTGGGCTCCCCATCGGGCATAACAGTAATAGGCCTCAATCATGTAGGCTTGAGCGAATTTTTCTTTACCCCAATTAAGATAGAATTTGGCTGCAAGTTCATTAGCTAGTGCTTCTTCGTGGAGAAATTGATGCTCTTTTGCGAGGGAAATGGCGCGCTCGTACAGTTCAATTGCCGATAACTTATCTCCAGAAATACGCGCCATTTCTGCTGAAATTAGCTCGGAGGCAGGGCTAAAATTCTCCGAGCAGTTTTGCGCCCAAACAGCTAATTGCTGTTTATACTCTATCAACTTTTGCCACAGATCGGATTGTTTCGCCTGTGGTATTCGATCGTAACGTTGGCATAACAATAGAGCATAGATAAAGCGATGTCTGGCATAGGGAAGTAAGCCTTGGGGAGCAACATTAACAATCTCAGCTTCAGCTTTTTCGGCAGATTCTAAAGCTGACTCTGGGCAATCGCAGAGGTAGAGGATTTGGCTTTTAAGAATATTATAAATACAGATAACTTGCCAGTTTTTATGTTTTTGGCAGCGTTGGAGATACTCAGTTTCTATAGTTTTCGACCAAGTTTTTGTTCCTATCAACTTGGCTACAAGCATTTGACCACCAGTTAGTAGATCGATAGACCATTGATTTTTTTGCTGTTGAGCAAAAGCCAGCGATTGATTAATTTCTGCCTCTAATTCATTCAGCTCTACTCCCTGGTAAAAACGACAGTACATATTGTGTCCAAAAGCATAAGCAGCATATTGTAAATTGCTTGATTCCCAACCAATTTGATAGGATTTTTTGTAATCTTGGCTAGCTAACTTAAGAGGGTGAGACCAATGACGGAGAGAACTACCAATCATTAAATAGGCTACACTTTCAGCCGAACTATTATTAAACTTGGGCATTAATTGCAGCGTTAAATCGATTAACTCACCTGTATTTTGATAGTTATTTAAAGCATAACCACGTAAGCCACCGTAGGCTGGGTAAATATAGCCTATTTCAGGCGTATTACCATACTCCAAACACAAATTAACAGCCTTGGCACAAATGACTGACCACAGACGCTGATGCGATCGATAGGTGGGCGGGCCCATAGCAATAGCTAACTTTGTAGCCATTTTTTTCTCAGGATCGGTCATCATGGGTAAATCACTGAGAGAAGCAATCCCTCGGCTTTCTAAAATGGCTTGAGCAGTCGCAATTTCGCGATCGCGTACCACCTCAAAATCCTCATCGGTAATATCAATACCAAATAAAGATAAAGCTTTAATCCCCGCAGCAATAGCTTCTGGATAGTCAGCTCGTAGGGTATATTGAATAATTGCCAAGTTGTAAATTTCTGCCTTTTCTAGGGCTGTTTTTGCCCGTTCGAGAGTGCGATCGATCCAGATTTGTGATGCCTCAATACTGCCATTCAAATATTCAACTTCAACCCGTTCTTTGTGGAGCGCAAAGCATAATTTATATTGAATATTCCAACTGTTTTCTCTCAATAATTCCATGCCAGTAGTTATATACTCACAGGCAACAGTATATGCCGTAGAAGTTTTAGCTTTTCGTCCTGCCAATAAGTTTAATTGGCTCAATCTTTCCTTTTCTTCTGGATCGTTTAATAAGTAGCGACCGCGATTTAGTTGATTGGCAATCTCGAATAAGATTTCCTCACGCTCTGCCAAAACAGTATTTCTTAAAAGTAGTTGACCGATCTGTAGATGTGTTGCTTGCTTGCGCTCGTTTGGAATCAGAGAATAGGCAGCTTGCTGGACGCGATCGTGCAAAAACCGATAAGTCGGATTAGCCGCTGCACTAGAAGCCGACTCATTATCAGATTGAGTAAAGAACTTATAAGCTTCCGTAGTCGGAATAATCAAACCTTCTTGCAAAGATTTCCATAAAGCAGTAGCCGCAACTTCCGCCGACTTTTCACTGACGATTGCCAAAGTAGCTAAATCAAACTGGGACCCAATACAAGCGGCTAATTTAAGCATTTCCTGAGTAGGAAACGGCATTTTCTGCAATTGCAGTGCCATAAACTCTACCACATCATCAGTAATTGCCAAGGCTTTCACTTGAGCAATATCGCACTGCCACCCCCCTTGTACCCCCGTCTTTCCCGCCTTGGTAAGGGGGGATAAAACGGGGGTGGGGGACACAGGGGGCTCAAAAGTAATCAGCCCATCGTCATGTAAAGCCTTCAGGAATTGCCTAGCAAAAAAGGGATTACCTTGAGTTTTTTGATACACCAGTTTTTTCAGAGGTTGGCCAATCTCTAATCCGCAACTAAGAGTATCTGAAATCAATTGATTAATGTCATCTTGTTGCAAAGGAGCCAAAGTAATTGTATTCACCGTTGCCCCGGATTTAATAATCTCATCCACCGTCAAAATAAATGGATGAGTAGGAGACACTTCATTATCTCGATAAGCACCTAACACCAATAAATGTGCCGTATCTTCCATCAACAGTTGCAACAATTTCAAGGATGCCGAATCTGCCCACTGCAAATCATCTAAAAACATTACTAAAGGATGTTCGGCTTGCGTAAATACTTGCACAAATTTCTGCATCAGCAGATTAAAGCGATTTTGGGCGGCACTTCCCGATATTTCTGGTGCTATTTGCTGTTTACCAATGATGCGTTCTAGCTCAGGAATTACATCAATCAAGACTTGTCCATTGTCGCTAAATGCTGTCAAAATCTTGTTTTTCCATATTTGTAATTGAGCATCTGATTCTGATATTAATTGCCCCATTAAATCCCTGAAGGCTAGCACAAATGCGTTTAAGGGAATATTGCGCTGGAACTGGTCGTATTTGCCTTTGATGAAATAGCCACGTTGTCGGATAATTGGCTTGTGAACTTCATTCACGACTGCGGTTTTGCCAATTCCAGAAAAACCTGCTACTAGCATCATTTCTGTACTGCCTGTGCTGACTCTTTCAAAGGCAGCTAATAGACGATCGACTTCTTTTTCTCTACCGTACAGTTTTTCTGGTATCAGGAACCTGTCTGTAATATCTTCCTTTCCTAAATCAAAAGCTTCAATGTTACCAGTTTTTTCTAAGTGAGCTAAACAAATTTCTAAATCATGTTTTAATCCTAATGCACTTTGATAGCGGTTTTCAGCATTTTTGGTCATCAATTTACTGACTATATGCGATAAAACTATGGGGATTTTTGGATGAATTTGATGTATCGGTATTGACTCTTTGGCGAGATGGCAATGCACCAGTTCCATCGGGTCATCAGAGATAAATGGTAAATGTCCTGTCAATAATTCATAAAAAGTGACACCGAGGGCATAAAAGTCGCTACGATAGTCAATACCCCGATTCATTCGTCCGGTTTGTTCGGGAGAGAGATAGGCTAATGTCCCTTCAAGGATGTGGGGATTCTGAATTTCTTGAGTTTCTCGTGGTAGCAGAGATGCAATACTGAAATCAATTAGTTTTATTTGTTTAGTGTCGGGATTAATCAGAATATTAGCGGGTTTAATATCTTTGTGAATGACTCGGTTTTGGTAGAGATAGTGGAGAATGTCTGTTAGTTGCAGTGCCAAATTTAGAAATTCTGTTAAAGATAAAGATTTAGCAGGTTGGTTTTTATCAGTGGCGATATGGAGATAATTAGATAGGGAAATTCCTCCAAAGTCCTCCATGACTAAGGCATAGCTATTATGGTATACTTCTAGAGTCAGAGGTTTAACTATACTGGGGAAGTTAAGATTTTTAGCAATGGTGTACTGATTGCGAAACCCGACAAATTCGTTGAAATTCGGGTATTCGTTTCGTAGTAGTTTGATGACAACAGGAGTGCGATCGCTCTCTCGAACACCCCGATAAACGAGGGTGCGAGAGCCTGCATAGATTTGTTCTGCGATCTGATACCCAGGTAGGTGAGTGATGACATCCATTTTCCTGTCCTCAAAAAAATTCTGTGGCTACACCTTATAGTTATAGCTTATCAATCAGATCGGGAAACATCCCAATTGATACTAATGTTTTTAACTTTATTGGCTAATGGTCTATATTGTTCTAATATCAACCTTTCCCAGCACGAGATCTGCGGACGAACCACAGGAGGATGTCATTCATTGCTGCATCACAACTATCTTGATTCTATTGTCTTGACGGGAATTGTTATCAAAAACTCTGCACCTTGACCTAACGCTGAATTTACTTCTAAAATACCAGAGTGTTTCTCAACAACAATCTGCCGTGCGATCGCCAATCCCAACCCTGTGCCTTTACCGACTTCCTTCGTCGTAAATAAATCCTCAAAAATCTTCTCTCGCACCGCCTCATTAATGCCAACCCCATTGTCTTTGATGCGAATCACAACTTGCTGCCGATCGCCCGATAATTCAGTCTCGATCGTAATTTTATTAGGAGTCGCTTTAATCTCTGCAAAGCTCCGTCCACTATTTGATTCATCCAGGGCATCGATCGCATTACTCAACAGATTCATAAAAACTTGATTTAGCTGACCTGCATAGCACTCTACTTTCGGCAAATCACCGTATTTCTTGATGACTTGAATCTCTGGGCGTGTGTCCGAAGCTTTGAGGCGATGTTTGAGGATCATAATTGTGCTATCAATCCCGTCGTGGATATTGCAGGGGACGGGGCGAGCGCTATCGCCACGGGAAAAGATGCGAAGACTGGTGCTGATGCCTTTGATTCGCTTCACTCCTTCCCTCATTGAACCCACTAACTTTGGTAAGTCTTCCCGGATATAATCGAGGTCTATCGCTTCAATTTCCTCTTGAATTGCCGCAGTGTAATTAGGATATTCTTGCTCAAATAGATCGAGCAATCCAAACAAATCATTAATGTAATCTAAAGCAGGGGTAATGTTGCCAGCAAGGAAGCCTACAGGGTTGTTGATTTCGTGAGCGACCCCAGCTACTAAATTGCCCAATGCCGACATTTTTTCACTTTGGACTATTTTTAGTTGTGCCTGTTTGAGGTCTGTAAGAGCTTGTTGGGATTCTTGATAAAGACGGGCATTTTCCAAAGAAATGGCAGCTTGAGAGCAAATTAGATTCAGCACTTCAACGCGATCGCTCGTGAACGCCCCCGCCGCTAAATTATTTTCTAGATATAAAATGCCTATCAATTTACCTTGATGCAAAATCGGGCTGCACAAGATACTCCTAGGCTGCTGACGCATGATGTATGGGTCATTGGCTAAAGTAGGATCGGTCGTCGCATCAATCAGTACAACAGTTCGCCTATCGTGCTTGACTTTGTAAACTAGCTTCAGAGGAATTTCTTGACTGTCTTCAACCAGAAAGCGCTGCAACACGACTGGCTCCATCCCCACGCTAATTGACCCTTTGATTAGCAGGCGCGAGTCTTGCAAGAGCATTAACACGCATTTATCAGCCCCCGCATTTTCGATGACGATTCTCAGCAACGATGCCAGCAGTTTTTCCAATTCGATTTCGGCAGAAAGAGTTTGGGAAGCTTTGAGAATCGCAGCTAAATCTAAAGCTACAGAGACGCTGCTACTGCTGGAACTGGGAGAACTGGTGGAAGTCACACTTCCCAATGTGAAGATCGTTTCGTGAGGGGAGAGGGGAGAACGGGTTTGCTGGAAGATGGGAGCCAGTAGTTGAGGATAGCGTTTTTCTAAGTCGGCGACTTTGGCTTTAGCGCCCCAACGAGCATAGCCATAGTAGGCGTTTGTCATGTATTCCTGGGCAATGCGCTGTTTACCCCAGTCGAGGTAAAAGTTGGCGGCTAGTTCATTGGCCAGTGCTTCTTCTTGGATGTATTCGTTGGCTTTGGCTCCAGAAATTGCCTTGTCGTATAGCTCACTTGCTTCTGCTTTGTGTCCTAACACTCGACATTTTTCTGCCTTGATTAAGTCAACTTTATGTTGGTGATTCATGGGGGCATGATGCGCCCATTGAGTAATATTCGTTTGATGAATTTCCATCCTGCTAAGAGTGTTTGCTTGCTCAATTTCTGACTCCATAGAGCATAGTGCCAGGTAGGTTAAGCCAGCATAGAAATGAAAAACAGGAATTTGAATCATTCCTGTCGCTCCCATCAAATAGCGGTTAGCTTGGGTAAGGTAGTCTAGGGCATGGGTGTAGTTGCCAAAAATATAGGCAAGCATCAGTTTATAGATATAAACAACAGCAAGGACAGTGAGTTCGTTATTTTGATACTGCTTAGGAAACATCACAGTTTCATCGTAGGCAGTACCAATTAATAAATCCGGTTGGTTGACAATTTCCGTTAAGTTCTGCGCCGTCTGTTGTGTTGCCTTTAGGTAAGCCAGAGGAGAATCTTGCTTTAGAGTCGCTAAGACAACACAGTAATTTTTTATTTCTAGTACCCAATCGTCCAGAGCCACTCCACCGAATAGATGATCGTAAAAACAAATAGCTATACTGTAGCCAGCATTGAGGAAATCACCTGTTTCCATCCCCGCTAAATAGCTATCTTTGAGAGTTGGTATTACTGCCCTCAGTGGTTCTTGACGATGCTGGAGGAAAGCGCCAAAAAACAGTAAAGCCGAGGACTTAAATTCCCGTACATTCAACTGATTGACTAAGTTCAGTGCCAATCGCCCGAAATCATAACCTGTTTTTACTTCTCCTAAAAAAGCAGATAACACCATGCCATAACCTACATATCCGATTGTTGATGCGGGCGCATTTCCAAATTGGAGAGATAGACTCACCATTGTGGAGCAATACAGAGGTAGCAAGGCAGGAGAGGCTGAAAAAATCGCTGAAAACAACATGGCTAATAGTTGCATCGCTGCAATTGTCTCTGAGTCGCTCATCGCAGGGAGGTTAATCAGTTCTGAAATCTGTTTACCCTGAAGGCGAGCGCCAAGGGTTTGTAGTGCTTTGCCTGTCAAGGCTTCATCAGGTTCAGATGAGAACTCAACCCCTAATTCTACCAGCGCATTTTTGCCGACAGATATTGCTTCCAACATCTGACTCTGGGCTGTCAGTGCGCTGATTTGGATCTCATAAATTTTCACTCGGTCTAGTATGGTTTGAGCGGATCGCAACACCAGTGCTGCCATCTGTTCCATTTCCTCAAAGTCACCATTCAGATAGGCAACTTCAGCCGATGCCACATACAGATTCAAAGTTAATTCATACTGATGTTGGCAGCAGTTAGCTGTCAGTAACTCAATCCCCGTTTGCAAATAAACCCTTGCTGCGGCGTAAGCTGTGGAATTTCTCGCCTTCACTCCAGCTTGCAAATTCAGTTGAGCTAATTCTTGCCGTTCCCTTGATTGAGCAATTAACTCAATTCCTAAATTCAAATGCCCTACAAGATCGAACAGTTTTTCCTCTAGCTCAATCTTCGATAAATTTTCTAGCAGTAACCGTCCTATTTTGAGGTGAGTTGCGGTTTTTTGCTCATCGGGAATCAGAGAATAGGCAGCTTGTTGCACTCGATCGTGTAAAAATCGATAAGTGGGATTAGCTGAAGCTTTGAAAACTTCATCACTATCCAATTGGGTAAAGAACTTATAGATTTTTGTCGTGGGAATCACCAAACCTTCCTGCAATGCTTTCCATAAAGCCGTAGCCGTCATTCCCGCAGATTTCTCACTGACAATTACTAACGTATTCAAATCAAACTGCGCTCCTATACACGCAGCTAATGTGAGAACCTCCTGAGTTTCTGGCGGCAACTTCTGCAATTGCAATGCCATGAATTCAACGACATCATCAGTGAACGCTAAGGGTGTGACTTGGGCAATATCACACTGCCAATGCCGTATCTCCCAATTAAAACTAATTAGCTTATCGTCATGTAATGCCTTGAGAAACTGAGTAGAAAAGAAAGGATTCCCCTGAGTTTTTTGATATATTAATTTTGTCAAAGGTTGGGCAAGGGATGATTTACAATTTAGCGTATCTGCTACCAACAAATTCATATCTGGTTCGCTTAACGCTGGCAAAGTAATCCTATTCACTGTTGCCCCAGTTTTAACTATCTC
>NZ_JAUBQN010000091.1:0-5105 GCF_036701295.1 Microcoleus harperi Pol14_C6
CTTTTATCAACAAGGTATGCGGGCTGCAACCCTTATACAGTCTATTTCGTAGACCTCTTTGTCACCCCCCCAGGTTTCGATACAGTGATTCTTTTTCAGTCTCAAGCAAAAAGACACACCCTTTTCCTTGAGCCAGTTGCCCAAATCGACAGAACAAAATTCACGGTCTCCTAAAACGATGATTTTATATTTTGAAAACAATGGTAAAACTTGCTGTATATTTGTAGTTTGTGACTCAAAGTTACTGTTTCCCAATTTTGGCAACAGCGACCAGTATAAGGGAATAGCTCTTTGCTCCCAGATCAGGCTAACCATAAAGAGATTAATGCGCCCCCATTGACTCCGGTCGATTGCAATTGATAAGCTTTGACCAACATGGCAATAAGTTGTCAACCAATAAGTAATTAATGGGAACCAAATAGCGTGAATTGTTAAGTTTGGTAAATCCAAAAATCTTTGTAACTTTCGCCGCCGACTTTCGGTGGCAATTGGCTATGGAAATACCCGTGCTAACCGTTCTAATCTCACTTGTTTTTCTGATTGTATTAAGTTTAACAACATTGTCATCAGCCGAAACTGAACTGGTGTCAGTTGTTTTTGTAAATGAGTAAGGTAGAATGTTGGTATCATTATTTTTTGGATAGGCAAGCGTTTCACAATTCTGCTGCCTATCTTTTTTTACCACACATTGGCTCAATCCTTACCAGTTCTGGGTTTCCGGCTGGTTGTTACCCCCCCAGAACTAAATCCGGCCCTACTTTTACAAGATAGTATGATTTTTGGCGCTGGCTAGCTGAATACAATATTTCCTAACGGTTATCTTAGCCGCTCGCCCAAACACTTCTATCCGGCATAATTGCCCCCTTCAAATTAACATCTGTCAAATCAGCGCTCTCTTTCTTACAGCATTTTTGGTAAATAAAACTGGTTTATGAGCGTCGAGAGTGCGTCCTTGAATGTACGAAAAATATGCGGTTTAGCAGCGAAGAATTAACGAAAAAACCTAGTTTCTCGTTTCCACTGCCAATCCCCCTGTCCCACTTGGGTCCAAATTCACACAAAAACGATCGACCCACAGGCTCGGAAGCTGGTTAAACTTTTGGTCATGCCACGCTATTAGTGAGAAATCGACGGCGAGGGAGCCACAATCGTCTGCTACCGCCCCCGCAGTGCTGTGCTGCTGGGCCTACACTGCACACTGCACGTAGGTGAAATTAGCTGCAATCAACTTTCAGGATGCCGCTAAAGTCGCGGCCACCGATGTAGTTGTTCGTTTTAAACTAATTAAACTAATTATTTAAAAGAGTTGCACGTCAATGACACAATTGTGCTTGTGAGAGCTGGCTCGATGCCCTTTCAAACCAGGGTTTTTCGCTAGTATGGTGCTATTTGTGAGTTAGTTAAGCCTATAGCAGCTAGGATCGAGCTAACTCAAGGTTAAACTAAAGCTCGTCATGCGGCGTTGCCTCTCAAAACCCGGATTGAGTCTTATGGCGCATTACCGCTCCTCTGTATGTTTGTTCACCTGCATTGCCTGTCTGGGTGCTGCGTTCAGTCCAAGTGCCGACGGAGGGCAACAGGTACTTAATGCCTCTGCGCGTGCTGTTTCCCAAGAAATTGCTCAGGCAAACTCTCCCCCGGACGATCGCCAGGATTCCCAGCCTCCAAAACCTTCTCCAGCGCCTGAGAAAAACAAATCTCAGCCGTCCAAAACGTCCAAATCTAATTCTAAGCTCCCGAAATCGGTATCCAATTTGATCGTCATTTTGTCTCGTCAGCGGGGGTTGTTAATGTTGGGTTTGGCAGCAGTTGTCGTCACGGCAGCGGCAGTATTTATCCTGCTCAAATTAGTTAGCAGTGACGAGTCAAATTATTCTAAGCGAAGACGGGGAAGATTTGAGCGCCACAACCCAAGAAACTCTCAATTTACTAATAATCCCGATTCTCCTACAAACTCGCACGCAATTACACAGCACAAGGCTTCTTTTGGGCTATCAAAACCGCTGTCAGCCTTGCCCTACCCTTTGGATTTGCCAAAAGACAACAGTATCGAGAACAGCGATCAACCTTTACGGTCTATCAGGGAATCCGGGGAATCAGAATCCGAGGATGCAGGATTCGAGGGCGATCTAATTAATTCCGACACCTTGCCATTGGAAACTCACAGCAATGGTTACAGCAACACAGGTTTCAACATTCCCGAAACAACTAATCAAGGCGATTCCCTAGCGAGTCGCAAGAAAGATATTGCCCTTCCCGAAACGGATGGTAGACCTAAAGTTGATATTATTGAAGCACTGATTGAAGATTTGCAGCAGCTAAATCCGGCAAAGAGAGGTAAAGCAATTTGGGAACTAGGTCAGCGCGGAGATTCCAGAGCAGTTGAGCCGTTGCTCGATTTGTTACCAAATTCGGACTCGAAGCAGTACAGTTTAATTTTGGCAAGTCTCTCGGAAATTGGCATTCGCACGCTCAAACCAATGAATAATGCTTGGTCAATTTCGCTGCAAAATGAAAATCCAGAAGTGCGTAAAAATGCAATTCGCGACTTGACGCGGATTTACGAATTGGTGAATCAAATCAGTTACTTGTTGCACCGTGCTACGGACGATCCAGATCCCGAAGTTCAGGAAGTTGCTCGCTGGGCAATCAATCAGTTGAATCGCATCCGTCCGCGTTCTGGGAGGGATTAATAAATGTAGCAATTTTCAAATAATTTTAAAAGTGAGATGGGAGATGGGAGAATTTATAATTCAGATTATGTTAAAATTAGTGAATGCTGACTAATGATTAAGGATTAATGACTAATAACCCTTTAAAACTATTGTTCCTGTCAACTTCGGTCGGTCAACTAGGTTCGGGGTTGGGTGGCGGTGTCGAACTTACAGTCCTTAACATTGCTAAAGAATTGCAGAGCCGCGGTCATAGAATAGCAGTTGTAGCACCGATAGGTTCAGTCTTAGAATCAATTCCAGTAATCGAAATAACGGGTGATTTGCAAGTAACCGCCCAAACACAAGATTACCACGATCCTATTGTGATGCCGGCAGATTCTGTGCTGGCGAATATGTGGGAATATGCTCGCCAAGTTCAGGATGAATGGGATGTCATTGTTAATTTTGCCTACGATTGGCTGCCGTTTTATTTGACACCATTTTTTAGGACTCCGATCGCACATTTGATCAGCATGGGATCCCTTTCAGCAGCCCTCGATCGCATCGCCGGACAAACCGCCGTCCAGTTTCCTGGTACGATCGGAGTTCACACCGCTTCTCAAGCCAAAACATTCGCCTTTGCCGATGAATGTCAGTTGTTGGGAAATGGCATAGATTTATCCCTGTACGAATTTTGCAACAAACCCCAGTCTAAATTAGCTTGGCTAGGCCGCATCGCCCCGGAGAAAGGTTTAGAAGATGCAGTAGCAGCAGCGAAAATTACAGGCATTCCCCTGAAAATTATGGGCAAAATGCAAGATGAGGATTATTGGCATAAAATTTGTGCAGATTACCCGGATGCTCCGGTAGAATATTTAGGGTTTCTGACAACAACCCAAATGCAAGAGCAAGTCCGTCAGTGCCGAGCATTGTTGATGACACCACGTTGGGTGGAAGCTTTCGGAAATGTTGCGATCGAGGCTTTAGCGTGCGGTGTACCCGTGATTGCTTACGAGCGCGGGGGGCCGGCGGAAATTGTGAGAGACGGACTGACGGGCTTTTTAGTGCAGCCTGATAGCGTAAATGGCTTGGTAGGTGCGATCGCCCGCTTAGACCAAATTGACCGCAGTGCTTGCAGGCGACAAGCAGAGGTAGAATATTCTTTAGCAGCTTTGGGCGATCGTTGTGAACACTGGTTCAAATCTATCACTGCTAGTAGGGTGAGTCAGTAATAATACTGGCCAATTTTTAGAAATATTCGCTGGCTGACGCACCTTATAAGTTTATTGAGCAGCAGTTCAACTCTATTCTAAAATTGAGTTAAATAAACTCTTAATCGACCACAAAAAAAGCAAACTGAAAAAACTATGGCAACCGAACGTTTAGTGCTTTTATCCAGTAGAGAAATCGCAAAAATGCGCCAAGCAGGCCGTTTAGCGGCCGAACTTCTGCTACATCTCGAACCGATGGTTAAACCAGGAGTAAGCACTCTGGAAATTAACGATGAAGCCGAACGCTGGACTTTGGCACACGGAGCAAAAAGCGCTCCGCTAGGCTATAAAGGATTTCCCAAATCTCTGTGTTCTAGCGTCAATGAAGTAGTCTGTCACGGCATCCCCAATGCGAAACAAATTCTGAAAGAAGGTGACATTATTAATATTGATGTAACACCTTTAGTTGATGGTTATCATGGCGATACTTCCAAAACTTTTTTTGTGGGAAAACCTTCACCTGTAGCGAAAAAGTTAGTTGAAGTAACCGAGGAATGTTTAAGAAGAGGAATTGCGGAAGTCAAACCGGGTGCTCGTACCGGCGACATCGGTGCAGCGATTCAAGAATATGCTGAAGCACAGGGTTTTTCGGTAGTGCGAAATTTTGCGGGGCACGGGATTCACCGAGTCTTTCACACTGAACCGGAAATTTTGCATTACGGCAAGCGGGGCACAGGAAAAAAGCTCAGACAAGGCATGGTTTTTACGATCGAGCCAATGATTAATGAGGGTACTTGGGAAGTGGAAATTCTCGCAGATGGTTGGACATCTATCACCAAGGATGGAAAGCTTTCGGCTCAATTTGAACACACTCTGGCTGTGACTGATTCTGGGGTGGAAATTCTGACTTTACCGTAGTAATGATTAACAAACAGTCTGAAAAACTCACTCCTAAATCAATAGTAATTAACCATATCCCCTAGGGGCGGGTTTCACCGACAATATCTAAGGATTATCAACAATCTAGATAAACCAGCCCCGCCACAACCGATAACCTATACCAACCTGAAATTTGCATCGACTCCGAAAATGTAGGTTTGTATTTATGGGTGGGTGGAGGCGGGTTTTCGAGATAGTCTGTTTTAGTCAGAAATTGTCTGTAAAACCCGCCCCTTGTATCTTAAAAGAGTTGGTGTAGCGCTCGTAACGTCAAGCAGGCGATCGCCAGATCAATCAGGCG
>NZ_JAUBQN010000023.1:0-107265 GCF_036701295.1 Microcoleus harperi Pol14_C6
ACTACTAATTATCAAGAATTAGGAAAAGCCATAGAGTTTGCGTTCGGACAAGTTACATCGTCAAATATTTTTAACTGGTTTACACACTGCTGTTATTGTACCTCATCTTTTTGAGAAAGGCTATATTTATAAGCACACAAATGAAGAGACTTCTGACGCTAATATTTATAAGCACACAAAAATACAGGGCATATTAGCTGAGCTGGGAAAAAGTTTGGGTTTTACAGTATGGATGGATTGCTAGAAATGACCATCTAAACAAATATAAAAATCAACAACTAGGAAAACTTAGCTCAAAGAACTTTCCTTTAATAGTGCCTCAATATTTTCCTCGAAAAACTGAGAAAAATATTCAGCTCATAGATGTTATTTGGTTCCGAAAAGAATTTCAGCAAATTGAAGCAGCTTTTGAGGTGGAATGCACTACGAGGATTTACTCAGGTTTGCTGCGAATGGCAGACCTTTCACTTTGTTTAAAACGTGTGCTGTTGGCATATAATGCTCCTGATTGTCCTTGCTATATAGTTCTTCCTAAAGCAAAGAAAAAGCTTTTTGAAAAACAGTTAGGCAGACCCATATTTCAAGAGCTTCAAATCTTTCAGCTTTGCAAAGCAATTAATATTGAAGATATAGAATCCAAATGGAAAGAATCCAAGTGGAAGAGTGACCCAAATATTATTCAGAAGATATCTTATGGTTTGGGTCAAGATGCACCCATCAATTGATCGATTGGTAGCTACTTACCTCTTGACCTCATAATGGAGCGATACTTTAAACAAAAAGCGCTTATATTACTACGAGCGCTCTTTGTCAATCAAAAGCTAAAACTTAGCCATTGATAGAAGGAGCAACCATTGCTACTGGGGTAGTTTCACCAGCAGCCAAATCAAGCGGGAAGTTGTGAGCATTGCGCTCGTACATCACTTCACTACATCACTTCCATACCCCAGTTAGCGCGGTTAATCACATCAGCCCAAGTATTGATGACACGACCTTGCGAGTCGATAATCGATTGGTTGAAGTTGAAGTTGCTAGACCGATCGAGATAACAGCTTAATTATGCCCGCACCAACTCCAACCGATATCGATACAGAGCCACAGGATGCCCCCCAGCAGCAAAATAATCCGGGTCTTGCGGCGACAAATAAATCGCTGTCATCTGATCGGCTTCAATTCTTTTACTCGCAGAATCGCCATTTTCTCCGCCTCCAACCACTCGATAAGCCGTTGTTGTCTCCACCTCGTTTAAATAAATATCAGACTCTCCCCGAAAAATCTGCTGAGAAATCTCTGTAGACACAAACTCGCGAGGATTCGGCGTTTCAGTGCCGCGACTGGTAACAATCGAAATTAGTTGGCGTTCCCCTTTCAAAACAGTAATTTGGCGGTTGGGATTGGTCGGATCGACTTTCACCGAAACTACGCCACCATCGCCTAAATAAGCCTTGGCAATATTCAAACCGTTAAAAGTGCGATCGGCTACAATCTTTTGAGCCTTTTTAAAGGTATAATTAGAAATTAACCCAATATTTTTTTCAGGTTGAAATCGCACTTTAAATAATACCGGATGCGGCAAATACTGGCGGTTGCTTTCAAACGCTGGTGTGACAATATTTGGCGCTAAAGGAGCCGCTAAATCTACCAAAGTGCTAGCAACATTCCAATTCCCCGCCATCCATTGGGGATATACCAAATCTCCCTTAGCTACAGCGATAGGAGGCTTGCTTTCCCAATTGGGAAAACTTGATATGCGATCGCCCAAAACCCCTGCCCTTGCACCGCCACCCCACAGCAACACCAGAAAAACCAAACAAAAACCCCAAATTACCTTCATACCCAATTACATTCAAACAACTCACCTTAGATTTCTCTTTCTCTTTTCTCTGCGAGTTCTGCGCCCTCTGCGGTTCATTAATTCAAAAATTAGACAACAAATCAGTTAAACATCATATTTTATACCCTTTTCATAAACAGGCAAGATCCCTGTTGCACAAAAATAAATATTCTGCTTGTGGGGAGTAGGGGTTGGGCATCCTGCCCGCCCCCAATATGCAATTCAAAGGTGGAAAAGCCTATGTTTTAAAGCGCCTCAACAGGTGCTGGTTCCCAAACTTCACCGTATTTTTCCTTCAATTCGTGCCAATTTTCCACCTGTCCTGGTTCGTATTCCCCCGGCTTTCCCCACTGCAAAAACGCACTCAAAGCAGCCTCATTTTGTTCGTCCAGAAAACGGATTGCATAAGTAGTAAAATTGCCTCTTTTCGCCTCGCCAGTTTCAAACTTCACCTGTTTTATTTTGTCCATATTTAGGTGAAACTCAAATATTTCGGCGTGCATATTGGCATACTTACCCTTCGGCAACTCCGCATAAAACAGCTTGTGAATTGAACCGCGCACTTCCAGCACAGCCGCGCTGCTAGTCACGATTAAACGCAGCGTTCCCAATCGTTCGCAAGCTTCCAAGAATTCTTTCAGAGTCGCAGTCATATCAATTTTGGATTGTGGATTGTGGATTAAATCGATAAGAATCAAATGGGAGTTAGAAATTAGGAAAAGGAATTAGAGAAAAAAGGATAAATTTTCCTTCTCCCTTCTCTCCCAGATAAATAAAGCCTTCCTTCTTCCTTATTTTTACCCGATCGCGAAGTCGAAGGGCCTTATTCTTTCATGTTTCGTGCAGTTCGTAAGCAGCGACAATCCGCTGCACTAGAGGATGTCGCACCACATCCGCCTGAGAAAATTCGCAGAAAGCAATGCCCTCAACGTTGCGTAGAATGTTTTGGGCGACTGACAATCCCGACTGTTGGTTTGGCGGCAAATCTGTTTGAGTGATATCGCCCGTTACTACCATTCTCGATCGAAAGCCCAGACGAGTCAACACCATTTTCATCTGAGCCGGCGTCGTATTTTGAGCTTCGTCCAAAATTACGAAAGCATTGCTGAGAGTGCGCCCCCGCATATAAGCTAAAGGAGCTACTTCGATCAAGCCTCTTTCCATTAAATCGGCCATTTTTTCAGGGTCGATCATTTCTTGCAGGGCGTCGTAAAGCGGGCGCAAATATGGATCGACTTTTTGCTGCAAATCTCCCGGCAAAAACCCTAATTTTTCGCCAGCTTCCACGGCCGGCCTGGTTAAAATTAGCCGTTCGTACTGCTTGCTTAATAGCGCTTGCACGGCGAAAATAGCTGCTAGAAATGTTTTGCCAGTACCAGCGGGGCCAATGCAAAATGTCAGGTCGTGCGTGCGTACTGCTTGGACGTATTGCCGCTGCTTGAAGGTTTTGGCTCTAATTTCTTCGCCGCGGCGGGTTCTGGCGAGAACGTCTCGCTGCAAGTCTTGTAAATCGCCTTGGCGGTTGGTATCCAAAGCTTGGCGCGCCGTCTGGATTTCAACTCCGGTAATATTTTTGCCGGATTTCCAATAGTCGGAGAGCGATCGCACTAATTTATGACACAATTCTACTTGACTTTTTGTGCCGGAAATCAGCAGTTCTTGCCCTCGCATTACCAGAGTAGCACCGGTTTGCTTAGAGATCATTTTCAGGTTTTCTTCTTGATTACCCGCCAGCGACATTGCGCTTTGAATGCTCGGTAACTCTATTGTTAGTTTTTCATTCATGCCAACATAAGCTCCTCCAAATAAGCAATTAAAAGTTAACAACTAAACGTTCAACCAGTCACTATTTGGGAACAAAAAAACGCCCGTTACTAGGTTTTACCTAGTATCTAAGGCGTCTTTTAGATTTAGCTCCCAAATGAGTTTGGTGCTTGAGGCACAAATCAAATCTCCCTTCTATTAAGTCAGGCAATTTTAGATTTTAGATTGGAAATTTTAGATTTTAGATTAACCTGATGCCGCTGACATTTGAAATTTTAAATTTCACATTTGTTTCCGATCGCAAAACCGGCAATTTCAAACCAAACGGGGCTTGTAATACAAAGTCTACAACAGGCAATCTAAAATCTAAAATTCCTTCTGGGCTCTGCAGTTAGTTAATAACCGGGAGTATTTCGGCTCGTTCTAAACGTAGGTGTGTTAGTACGGCGAGGTTGTTCTCTCGGAGTTCTGCTAGCTAAGGGACTCGGCGACGGAGGTGGCGTCCGGGGTCGGAAATCGCCTCGCGGCTCCCGCGAGCCACGATCTGGGCGGTCGCGATCTGGGCGATCGCGATCCGGGCGGTCGCGATCGCCCCTGGGCGGCCCAGATCCACGATCGCCCGCTTCACCATCGTATATATCTAAGTAGAGGGACTGACCCGCCGTCTGCGCCACTGCTTCGAGTGTAGTTCTAATTGCCTGAATATTGCGTCCGCCCCTACCGTAAACCCGGCCTTTGTCGGGATCTTCAAAAGCAAGCCTAACCCAGACCCGCGATTGGCGCGGGTGCAGTTCGCAATCAACCCGCAAAGAGCCGGGGGTCTCTAAAAAAGGCCCAATTAAAAACTTAACCAGTCCAGCATAGTTGGGACTAGCTGACTGTTGCTGTGCTGGATTCAACGTTGGCTCCGGCTCCGACTTGTTCAAATACATGGGCTTTTCTCAGGATGTCACGCACGGTGTCAGTTGGCTGAGCGCCTTCTTGCAGGCGCTTGACAATCGCTGGAACATCCAGCCTGGTTTCGTTATTTCTGGGGTTGTAATAGCCGAGCTCTTCTAGGGGACGGCCGTCGCGGCGAGTAGAACTGTTCATCGCTACAATCCGGTAGCTTGTCTCGCGTTTTTTCCCGTATCTCTTCAATCGCAGTTTGATCATCTTCTTGCACAATAGTCTTGTTCCAATTCTAAGCTATTTTGTCAGCGCTCCTTCCCCGAACTCCAACTCAACCCCTATTTCTTAACCTCCCACCAAAATATCGCTACGATTTGCTGCCCCCAAGGCAGGTCTGGCGCCGTCAATGTGCGGTGTAATTGCTAGTGGCAAAATCGATGCACTTCCCCACTGCTGCACCAATTTTTGCAAAAATATATCTTGCTGCGCTCTCAAAGAGTCCCAATCGGTGCCGCGATTAATAATTGCAAACCAAACTAAACCCCGATCTCGCGTGGGTATGGCTCCAGCCAAAGCAATCACCGTGTCCAAAGTACCAGTTTTCACCACAGCCGATCGCGGAATGTGCCGATGTTCCACAGTGCCTTTATCCCGCCCCGACACCGGAAACAAGTCAGCAATCGTCAGGCCAGTAGTCTGAAGGTTGCGCGCGATCGCCTGCATCATCCCACAAGCCGCCCTCGGAGACATCTGATTTTCCACTCCCAATCCCGAACCATTAACTAATTGAAGTTCCTCCTCCGGCACCCCCGCAGCCCAAGTCGCTTGCTGCTGGACTATCTTTGCCCCGCCCAAATCGTCGGCCAGCATCTGAGCCATTTCATTATCGCTGTGGACGT
This sequence comes from Microcoleus harperi Pol14_C6, assembly GCF_036701295.1. Classification (NCBI taxonomy): domain Bacteria; kingdom Bacillati; phylum Cyanobacteriota; class Cyanophyceae; order Oscillatoriales; family Microcoleaceae; genus Microcoleus; species Microcoleus harperi. The sequence continues at coordinate 5,389 of NZ_JAUBQN010000023.1, forward strand.
TCATCTGCTTGAGAATTTCGGCTAAAGGCAGCGATCGGCGTTTCAGCAGCAAATGCCCCGAACTCACAAATTTCTCAGCAATGACGCTGCCGGCAACAGTTACTTGCGGCTTTCTAGTTCCCGGAGCCATCTTAGAATACATTGCCACCACGTCCGCAGGCCAATTGCTACCCTCAAGAGTTTGCCGCAGAATCTCCCCGGCAGCCAAAGGATCGGACTCGTAATTCATGCGGAAATTGCCTGTCACAACCAAATTTCCCGTCACGCGCTCGATACCCATTTGATTGAGAGCATTGCCAACGGCGATCGCCTCCTCCCACACAAACAGCGGATCGCCCCCGCCACTGACCACCAAATCTCCCTGCAATACACCATTGCTAATTGGCCCCGTTGCTAGGAACCGCGTTTCAAACTGATAATCCGCGCCCCAAGTCTCCAGCGACGCCAGAGAAGTTGCAATCTTAGTCAGCGAAGCCCCAGGCATCAGCATTGTCCCCTGCTGACTTACCAGCGGCACCATTCCTGCTTGCACCCAAATTCCCTGATTGCCGTCAATCAAGTTCTTGTCTTTCAACTCTTTTAAATATTCCCGCACTGTCGCTTCTGCGGGCAAGTCTGGATTTGCCACATTTATTCGCCCAAAAGCCAAATCTTCGGCCACCACTAACCCGGGTATCCCTCCCCGCCAAGCCAGCACTGACGCAGCATTAGGCGCGACAGTGCCTACCCCAGCCATGTCCAGCCACAGAGACATCATCCCTGAGCTAAATAAATCCAGCATTTTTTACTCCTAAAGTCAATCAATTTTAGATTTTAGATTTGAGATTTTAGATTGAAGAAAGCGCTCCCACTGATAAATCCGGAGGCTTGTGATGAGGATGGGCAGCTTTTCTCTCCCTCCACGGATGAATCCGGGGGTCCCTGACTAAAGTGCTTGCGGTCATGTAAACTATTCCATTGATTTTTTCAATTTGCAGTCAAAAATAGTAAAGTAGTGACAAAACAAGTTCTATCAGAGTAGTCGGAAATGAGAATTGTCCGATCGCCGTTGCGAGCGGATTTTAGTTCTTTATTCAGACTTCTGGATTCACGCTCCTGACTTCCTGGTAGAATTTTTAGTGTTTCTCAAACATTGGTCAATGGGATCGACACGCGCAAGAATTGCAATAGACGCTATGGGTGGGGATCATGCCCCCGCCGAAGTTGTAGCTGGAGCGCTTAAGGCACAAGAAGAATTAGGCGTAGAGATTTTGCTGGTGGGCGACCCGCAGCAAATAGAAGACTCGCTCCGGCAACAAGACGCGATCGGCCGCGTCTCTACAGGTCAGCTAGAAATCGTTCCTTCTGAAGGAGCGGTGGAAATGCACGAAGAACCTTTGAGTGCTCTCAAACGCAAGCCCAACGCTTCGATTAACGTAGCGATGAACTTGGTAAAGCAGCAGCAAGCTGATGCTGTGGTGTCCGCCGGTCACTCCGGCGCGGCAATGGCTGCTGCCCTGCTGAGGTTGGGGAGGCTCCCCGGAATCGATCGCCCTGCGATCGGTGCGGTTTTGCCGACAATGGTACCGGGCAGCTCTGTACTTATTCTCGATGTCGGCGCTAATGTGGACTGCCGCCCCAAATTTTTGGAGCAGTTCGCTCTTATGGGAACTATTTACAGCCAGTGCGTGCTGGGCGTCGCCGAACCTAAAATCGGCCTGCTCAACATTGGCGAAGAACCTTCTAAAGGCAACGACGCAGCGGTACGTACCCACCAGTTATTGGTGGACAACCCGAACATTCCTTTTGTGGGCAATGCCGAAGGCCGCGACGTGCTGTCGGGGAAATTCGACGTAATTGTCTGCGACGGGTTTGTCGGCAACGTGTTGTTGAAGTTTGCCGAAGCGGTGGGCGAAGTCGTGGTGCAAGTGCTTAAGGAAGAATTGGCTGCTGGACTCAAAAATCAAATTAGCGCTCCCCTCCTGCAAGAAAGCCTCAAGGGGTTTAAGCAGCGGGTAGACCACGTTGAACACGGTGGCGGTTTGCTATTGGGCGTTGCGGGAGTTTGCATTATCAGCCACGGTTCGTCTCAAGCTGCCTCGATTTTTAATGCCATTCGTTTGGCGAAGGAGGCTATTGACAACCAAGTGCTGGAGCGAATTCGATCTTCCAATCACCAAAGCGCTCTGGAACAAGAAGCTGTGAATTAGAGGCAGTAAGTAGGAATTAAAAATTAAAAATGTAAAATTAAAAATGTCAGCTTAAACCCACTGTTTTGCTTAAAAAAAGTAATTTCAGCAGTTTAAAAATAATTTTAATTGGTAGTTTTTAATTTTTAATTTCTCGATCGAACAGCGAGTAAATGGAGAGGAATGTTGCAGCAATCAGGGTTCGGCATTGCCGTCACAGGTAGCGGTTCTTGTACACCGCAGGTTTCGCTGGATAATAACGGTTTGAGTCAGATAGTAGAAACTTCTGACGAGTGGATTGGGGCGCGGACAGGCATTCGTTCCCGCAGGCTGGCGGACGATCGCACTTCTTTGTGCGATTTAGCTTCGGAAGCATCGCTTCAGGCGATCGCAATGGCAGAAATTTCGCCGACAGATATCGATTTAATTATTTTGGCGACTTCCAGTCCTGACGATTTGTTTGGCACTGCCAGTAAAATTCAATATCAGTTGGGCGCGACAAAAGCTGTGGCTTTTGATTTGACAGCAGCTTGTTCGGGCTTTGTTTTTGGTTTAGTTACAGCCTCGCAGTTCATTCGGACAGGGGTTTATCAAAATGTTTTGCTCATCGGAGCCGATATTTTATCTCGCTGGGTGAATTGGTCGGATCGGGGTACTTGCATTCTATTTGGAGACGGTGCAGGTGCGGTGGTATTGCAGGCCTCAGAAGTCGATCGCTTTTTGGGATTTGAAATTCGCAGCGACGGAACGCAAAATTCCTCTCTCAATTTGGCTTATAAAGCAGAGTCAAAAGGATTAATTGAGGGCGTGAATATCGCCCAAGGTGGATTTCATCCCATCACCATGAACGGTCAAGAAATCTATCGTTTTGCCGTAAAAAAAGTGCCGGAAGTCATAGAAAAAGCTATGTTTCGGGCAAATATCAGCGTTGCTGAAATTGACTGGCTGCTGTTGCACCAAGCCAATCAGCGGATTCTGGATGCAGTTGCCCAAAGGCTAAAGATTCCCCCCGAAAAAGTAATTAGTAATTTGGCGAATTACGGCAATACCTCAGCGGCTTCAATTCCCCTTGCCTTAGACGAAGCCGTGCGTATGGGTAAAGTTAAAGCGGGCGATACTATTGCTGCTGCTGGTTTCGGTGCAGGTTTGACTTGGGGGGCGGCAATTTTTAAATGGGGAAGATAATATTTGGCGGCCGTTTGTAAACTTGCTCCGGTTATTGTCGGGAGTTCGATCGAGTAAAATACAAATCCTTTAACACGCCATACGTAAGGCAAGGTTCGCAGCGGTGAACCACCTCGACATCAGTTATTGACAAGCGCGTGCTGAAATGGAAAATCCTCTATTCTTCGATCGACTTTCCCCGGCTTGAAGCTTGAAAATTGTGCTACGGCTATTAATCAGATGCCAGTAGCAAAAAAAAATAAACCTGGTAAAAATAAACCTGGTAAAAATCACAGTTAGATGTTACAATTGTGAGTCGCGAGTAGATAGTTCGTTAACCGAAAGATAGCGGATACCAGCGAGCGAACTTAGAAGCGGAAAAGAAAGAATTTTTGCAATCACCAATTAGCAACCACCAATTAGCAGATTACCGGAAAAATGACTAAAACAGCATGGGTATTTCCCGGACAAGGTTCCCAGGCGATCGGGATGGGTGCAGACTTATTAAACTTGCCAACAGCCAAAGCCAAATTTGAGCTCGCTAAAGAAATTTTAGGCTGGTCTGTCCCGGAAGTTTGCCAAAAAGAAGAAGCAAAACTATCTCGGACTCTCTACACTCAGCCTTGCTTGTTCGTAGTAGAAAGTATTTTGGCCGACTTAGTGCGAGAAAAAAGCGACCGGCCAGCGGTAGTTGCCGGTCACAGTTTAGGAGAATATGTTGCCCTCTACGCAGCAGGCGTATTTGACTTTGAAACCGGATTGCGCTTAGTCAAACGCCGCGCCGAACTCATGGACACTGCCTCCGGCGGGCAAATGGTGGCTTTGATCGGGTTCGACAGGCAGGAACTAGAATTGCAAATTCAATACAGCCGAGACGTAGTGCTTGCCAATGACAACAGCGAAGCACAAGTCGTGATTTCTGGAACGCCCGCAGCAGTAGAAGATTTGCTTGCCAAAATCAAAGTCAAACGCGCCGTTAAATTGAATGTTTCTGGTGCGTTTCACTCTCCCCTGATGGCATCAGTGGCTGCAGAGTTTCAACTAGCCTTAAAGTCTGCAAAATTTTCCGATGCTAAAATGCTGGTGCTCTCGAACGCAGAACCGTCAGCCACTACCAGCGCAGCCACTTTAAAGCAGCGGTTGACTCAGCAGATGACCAAAGGCGTGCGGTGGCGAGAAATTTCTCTGCAATTGCCACAACAAGGAATTGATCGAGTAGTGGAAATTGGCCCCGGCAAAGTTCTGACAGGTTTGATCAAACGGACTTGTCCGGATTTAGGCCTAGTAAATGTTAGCAGTTTTGCAGATTTACCCACTTAATCTATGTCTAGCCTGTTATTCAACGGCAGGGTAGAAAATTGAGAGTTAACAGGGCAAGTTTTGGAGGGGTTTATAGGCGTGAAAATTGTTTAATTGCCCATGACTGCGGTCGTGAGTGAGTAGCATCTATGATGAATTTAGTTCGCATTCACAATTAGCAGTCATTTTAGCAGAGGGGGCACAGAGCTATAAAGCTGATAAAGCAACAACTTTAGCCTGGTTGTCGCCCCCTGAAGCAGGTCAGTTTAAGCACTGTCGTTATAGTCCGTCGGCACAGAGAATCAGGAAAGGAAACCACCACGGAAATTAAATTCTATCTGAGAAGTTTAGAAGCTCAGGCTAAGCGACACAACCAAGCGATTCGTTCTTATTGGACGGTGGAAAAGAGTTTACATGGGGTGTTAGATGTCACCTTCAATGAGAATGCCAGTCGGACTCGGTCTGATTATGCCCCCCAAATCTGAGCTGGCTCGGTCATTTAAGTGTTAATTTACTCCAGCAGCAGCCGTCCAAGATGAGTTAAAAAATGAAACATTATAAAGCTCGTATAGATAATGATTGCCTGATTCAAATCCTCAAAAGTAGTGTGAGTGAGATTTGAGCGGGTCTTAATGCAAGCACTACTTATCATAATCAATACCCAGAATAGATGATGGAGATTAATCAATGACGTAGAACCCCAATTCGGTAGTATCAGGCTATCACCAACCTACTAAAATTGGGGGGTCTTACTTCACGAGTATCTCTTGAATGCTGGTCTCAATTTTTTGAATAATTCCTCGCTATTAGGTATCTCTATTAAGATGCGATTACCCTGGGATTGTGTAATCTACCAGAGAAATTGTGCGTATTCGTCATCGCTATTGGCACCTTAAAGAAGATAAATTGTGCAGAATTACCGATCGACTAAAAACACAATTCACAATTCCCCAATTTCATCGCATTTCATGAACCCTCACAGTCTCTGTAGGAGGCATAATTGCCTCTTTAGCATTTAACTTTTGATTCAACTCCCGAATCCGGCGCGACAGCAAGCGAATAATATTCACAGCAATTCCCGGTGTTTCATCAATCGCATCGTATAGCTGCATTTGAGTCAGCATCAAACACTCGGATTGTTCGAGAGTAGAAATAGAAGCCGATCGAGGTTCTGCATCAAACAGCGACATTTCCCCGAAACAAGCCCCCGCTTTCAACTGTGCCAAATCCCGATCGCCTATATGCACCCGCACCGTTCCCGATACCAGAATATAGAGAGACCGACCTTCTTGTCCTTCCGTAAAAATCCTGTGCTTGGAAGGAAACGAAAGTTCATCCATTACCGATGCTAGACGCACGAGAAAATCATCCCGCAGTTCCTTAAAAATCGGAACCTCCCTCACAAACAATAGGCGTTCGACGCTGGTTAACATAATGAGATGCAGTGATTAATTTAAACTTAAAAAGGGGAAGGAGAAGGGGAATAAAAACGGTTGACGGTTGACGGTTGACGGTTAACTGTTGACTGACAATAACAACTGCCAACTGACAACTGACTAATGTTACCTTTTTCCCCCAGCACCCAACTCTGCCATCATCTCTTCAACTTGAGCGGATACCAAATTATCGGGGTCATTTTGCAGCCTGGGCAACAATTCGACCAAAGCCCGCGGCGAGGCTATTTTCAAATAGGCTAACACTGCTTCGCGGACAAAACCCGTCGGGTGCTGCAGACAGACGAGAGTTTGTTGAGCCGTAAGACTCCAGCGCGCTTCTCTCGCCAAGTGAAAGCAGCACGCCAAGGCCCAATCCGAAAGGAAGTGGCGCAATTCTAGCAAGCGGCGCAAACGATCGCTAGGGGCTAGAGGTTTGTAAACCATCAATTCGGAGAGGTTGCTCAATTTTTCTCTTTCCGAGTGTTGGTCTAACAAATTGATGAGCGATCGCTTCCTAGCTATATCCACAGTATTATCGAGAATTTCCAATCCCCTAGCAACCAAAGAAGGTTGGCCGGAAGCGATGTTGAAAGCAGCCGCTTGTACCGTGTCAAGCGGATAAAGAAACTTCATCAGCAAAAAACACCGCTCCCTAGCATCAGCTTCCAACCCCGCCAGAGCACGCTGCAACAATTGAGCCGTATCGTTCCCCTGTTCCCGGGCACCCTTGGCATCTCGCTCTGAGAAATTGCCGTAGCTTGTTACCCCAGACAAATCTACCAGACCTGCATAAATTTGACCGATAAACATTAACTCCTGTTCGATAAGAGTTTCCAAGCCGCTACGGCCGATGCGGTCTAGAACCCCTTCTATCCCCGCTTCCGAAGGCATTTTCAACAGGATGCGGAGGATATTGCGCCTCGTCGTTCCCCAAGCCGTCATCAAATTGCTCACCAAAATGTCGATCGCCTCCGGAGTTCCAATTTGACCGAGAGCCGTCCAAGCTTGCAACCTGACCAAATCCGGCTTGTGGATGTCCTCAGCCAAATACACGAGCAAAGGAATGGCGTCGTTGTGAAGTTTGACTATAGCCTGCAAAGCCGCTTCCCTAGTCGATTTGTAACCAAGTCCGCGCAGCAGCGAAGGATAATATTCTTCCGAATGAGTAGACGAAATCACGTCTAAAAGAGCGCAGCGCACTCGCAGAGATTCATCTTGCAACAGATTGGGGATATGCAGCCGCAGTCCTTGCAAATAATCAGCTTCTCCCAGAGCCCGCGTCCCCATAACACGTTCCCGCTCTTGCTTGTGTGTCAGCATTTGCCGCAGCGTATTAGTAGCCTCTGCCTTTTGCTGGCGATCGCCCCTTCTCATAATTAAAGCAGCCGCCGTACCCCGCACCACCGGATCGACCGTCGGCTGCAAGTAAGGCCGCAAGCTCTCAATATTCGGTTCAGCTTCCGTTAGCCAGATGTAGCGCAAAGCCAAGGCCAGAACCTCCGGTGGCAAGGATTGCTGCGAAAGTGCGCGGACAGATTCTAAATATGCGGGGTTCGGGTGTTGCAGCATCGTTTCCAAGCTCTGGCGCTGCAAACCAGGGGACAGCGAATCGAGGAGGGGAGCGAGAACTTCTCCCACATTTTTGGGGTCAATTTGCGTCAGGAGTTCTATGCAAGAGCGCTTTTCATCTTCGCCTCCCGGCTTTTGTAGAGTTTCCACCACTGCGCGCTTGAGAGCTTTGAGGTCAACGTCTGTGACGCCCAAGCGTCCCCGCTCCGCACTTTTGACCAACAAGCCCACGTATTGAGAGCGGATCAGCCATACAACAAACACCCACAACAGCGCCAATATTACGATCGCGCCAATAAATATTAAGCTTTGCTGGTCGTGAAATACACTTTCGTCTTGCTGGGGGAGTATTTTGCCTGTCACCCACAGCATAATCAAGATGCCTACTCCTGTAGCTCCGCAGGACAAAGGTTCGCCCACACCGTTGACCAAAGTTTGAATTCCCGATCGAATGTTGTCGGGAATCGGTTGAAATAACACCGGGCTAACGGTTTCCAAAAGCGTGTAGTGAAGCAGTTCGTCTAAAAATCTCAGCAATATTAGCCCGATAAACACAGATACTAGCTGCCCCAGAGATGCTCCCAGGGTCAGCACCCCGAGTATAGCGATGCCCGCCGGCAAAATCATCGCCGTCACAAATACACCGATTCTTTCCACCAACCTGCTCGAAGCGAACCACTGAGTCGCCACTTGAAACAGACCTTGTATGCCTTCATAAATGCCCAGGAAGCTAGCGATCCAGCTAGCTCCGTCCCCCGGGTTTTGGTATTCTAACTGGCTGTAGAATTGGAAATCTACCAGCACGTAGACGACTTCTGCGAGGATGAAGAAACTGACTAGAGGTACGGCGTATTTTTGGAGCGGACCTGTAACTTTGCGGGCGGTAAATTCTTCTTGGTCGTCGTCTTCGTCATCATCTGTCCAGTGAGCCGTTTCCGGAAATGCTTGGCTGTATTTTTCCGTGAGGTAGTAGAGCAACACCGAGCCTGTCGCCACCATCAACCCCGATATGAGGGTAACGTTTTTGAGTCCGACTACGTACAGCAAAACAGGCAGAGAAAATCCACTGACTACTCCAGCTACTAAATAGCCGCTACTGACTAGCGGATAGGTGCGCTTGATTTCTCTAATATTAAACAGTTGGTTGGAAGTGATAGAAGTATTAAGGTCGTTGAGGACATAGCAAGCTTCTACCCACAGCCACATCAAAAAAATAGTAATAAAAGCGATGCTGACGCCAGCTATCTTAATATTTTCGTAGCCGATGCCGAATCGAAACAAAAATAGCGGTATCGACATCATTGCCAGAACAACCACTACGGTGCGCCTTAGCGGGAGGATTTTTTGCAGCCACGAGTAGACAAATCCCAAGCCAGAACCGATAAAGGCGCTGGCTATGTAGATAAAAGGCATTTTGTCTGCACCAAATTCATCTAGAAAAAGACCTACTGTGCTGAGTTCCAGCCAGATCAGCCCGACGGAGGTTAGAGTGTATACTACGAACATCAGTATGGTTCGCTCTACTTCTTCCGATCGCAGGTTGAGCGATCGCAGCACTCCTTGTCTTACTCCCGCCGAACCGCTGATTTGAAAATTTTCCATGCAGCGTTGATTTCCCTGTGTGGTAGCTTATTCCTGACTAAATTCGGAAGTCATCAGCTATCAGTCACCAGTTTATGACTGATGACTGATAGCTGATGACTATCTATTTATACTTTCTTGGGCGACAGCAGCATCATCATACTGCGTCCTTCTTTTTTGGGGGCTTGCTGCACTTCTGCGATTTCCTGCAAATCTGTGGCCATGCGCTTAAGCAAGTCCTCTGCTAGGTTGCTGTGTTGGATTTCCCGACCTCTGAACATGATCGTGGCTTTTACTTTGTCCCCAGATTTGATAAAGCGGTCTGCTAGTTTGAGGCGCACTTGGTAGTCGTGTTCTTCAATTTTGTAGCGCATCTTCACTTCTTTAACATCGGCAGTGTGCTGCTTCCGCTTTGCTTCTCGCGCTTTCTTTTCCTGCTCGAATTTGTACTTCCCATAGTCCATTACCCGGCATACGGGCGGGTCAGCTTTGTCGCTGACAAGTACGAGATCGAGTTCTTTTTCTTCTGCCAGGCGCAGCGCTTCTGCAGGCGTCAATATCCCTAGTTGCGCGCCGTCGGTATCGATTACCCGGATTTTGGGGTATCGAATATTTTCGTTTATCTGGGGTAGGTTGCGATTTTGTCTTCTTTCAATCACAGGCATGAATGGTTTTACAAGCAGTAGTTTAATAGCGAAGCTTCTTGATAGTTACAGGTTTGATCGGTCAATATTTCACGATTGACGATCGAACTGTTTTATAAGGTGTTACCCTTACCGGACGTACTACCGCGCCCTGTGTCCCCTCCGCTAAAGCCTTGGGGAATATTTGGACGATCGTAAATGAATTCTTACAATACTTGCTATTCTACTCAGTCTGGCTGGGTTTCTGCCTAGTTTTATTTTAACTTCACACACGATCGCCCCCCCCTTGCCCGATTGATGACAAAACCGTCACAAATTCAGGGTAAAAGCTTAAGGATGAGGTACAACCGCTGTTTCTAGCCCATCTCGCCCGGTCTGGCAAGTCCCCCAAGTCGCCTGATTTGCCTTGTAGAATAGGTATAAGCAAGTGTAAATTTATGTTGCGAGCTGAGGCAAAATTGACAAATTCTCTGCTGTGGCACCAACGGGTGGGAACTCAACGAGACTGGATGTGGCGGGGTTGGCAAACTCGCTACACTTATTTGCGGCCAGATGGCGTACGAAATCAAGGCGCGCTGGAATTTCAAGATTCTGTGGCCGAACCAATGGTCCCGCGCGCATCGGGAACGCCGATTATTTTACTGCACGGGTTTGGAGCTTCGATCGGGCACTGGCGACAAAATCTCGCCCAACTCGCCGAAAACCAAACCGTTTACGCCTTGGATTTGTTAGGGTTTGGCGCTTCCCAAAAAGCTCCAGTCAACTACTCTGTGTCTTTGTGGGTCGATCAAGTTTATGATTTTTGGCTGACTTTTATCAGAGAGCCGGTAGTCTTGGCAGGAAACTCGATCGGATCGCTGATTTGTCTGGCCGTAGCTGCAGCTCACCCGGACATGGTAGCCGGCATCGTGATGATTAGCCTCCCAGACCCCTCTGTGCGAGCCGAAGCGGTGCCCGGATGGCTGCTTCCGGCGATCGAAGCTGTGGAAAGTTTGTTTGTTTCTCCGATCGTACTCAGGCCTTTGTTTTATTTGGCCCGCAAGCCTTCCTTTGTCCGTCGCTGGGTTGGCTTTGCCTACTCCAACCCCGAAGCTGTTACCGACGAATTAGTTGAAATTCTAGCAGGGCCTGCGGGCGATCGGGGAGCAGCCCGCGCCTTCTGCGCCTTATTTAAAGCTGTAGGCAGTTCAAAATTTTGCCCCAGTGTCAAGATTGTGATGCGAAATTTAACAATCCCCATGCTGTTAATTTGGGGCAAACAAGACCGGATGATTCCCCCTCGGTTTGCCCGACCCCACCAATTTGTCGAATGCAATCCCAATTATGTAGAGCTAGTGGAATTAGATAATGCGGGCCACTGTCCCCAAGATGAATGCCCGGAACAAGTAAATCAAGCAATTTTGAACTGGATGAGCCGGAATTTTGCACCTATGGGCGAGAGCCAATTGCAGCACTGTTGATTAGACATGAGGCCGTGGATTACTAAGGTAAAAAAATAACTTTTAGGTATCGATCCCGCTCAAAAATAAATTTGCTAGAATTCGATCCCCCTAGTGGTATGGTATAGCAGATATTGAAGGCTATAGCGACGCGGAGCTGGTAAAAAGAAGTCCTGCAAGAAGGCGCAATCAACCGCTTAGGTTTCAAAAATTAAGAACGTTCTTACCGTCAGGGCGGTTGCTATATTACAAAACTTCCCTATCTTGAGAGTCAGTCGATTTGAGGTTCAAGATTGACTCCCCAGCCGCTATCTAGAGGCTTGAACTAACCTAAACCACTTGTTTGCTGTGAACGACTCCTGCTGGAAAGTAAGTCTCCGTCTTTCTGTGATGTCATGTATCTACTGTTATTGATGGCGCCTTTTTTTAGAAGCTCAGAGATTGACACAATCACCAAGATAGTGTATCTTCTCTAACTGGTAGTACACATCCAAGTTATGCAGTTAGTCGAAAGGCAAGTCATTAAACCCAATTACAGGTTTTACCCAGAAGCCGATCGATTGTCCTTGCTGTCCAACAAACTTTACAACTGCGATAACTATATCTACGGTCAAAACTTTTTCTCAGGTCAACCAACCAATGCTCTGCCTGTCGATCGTTCACTCAAAAAGAGTCTAAAGGACAAAGCATTTCCCGCCCAAGTAACACACAAAACTCTCCCGTTACTGCTGAAAACATGGACTAGCTATCATAGTGTCAAATTGGCGGGCGCGATCCTGATCGCCCCACTAAGTTTCAAGCAGCACCGAAAATCCCTGATTAAAAAAATCCGAAAAAAAGAGAGCAGGGGCGATATGTATTTGTATTTAACTGTCAATGTGTTAGCAAAAAAGCTTTTCCCAAAGAATATGTCATTTTGTATGGGACTAACTTTTGGCGGTCTGGAAAAGTTACCTAAATCTTGAAAATCCGGATTGTTCGCAAGGTAAGTTGTTAAGTTATTGAGGTAGTTTAGGAAAAGTTAGAACAAAACGCAAGTGTAAAGCGGATTATAACCCTTGCCGTAACGAGCTTCGCCAACATTAAAGAGCTATGAAACCCCTCCCTGGAACAACGGTAAAATTCTACCTTCTAGCTTGTACCTTCTAGCTTCAAGAAACACCTTGTTTCTGGCTCCTAAAAATAAATACCTTCCTTTGTGCCCACAATCTTTCAGTCTGTTTATAACCGATCGCCCCCAATTATACGGGAAAGTTCAAAAATGCCGGGATCTGGTATTTGGGAGCTTGTTAACGCATAAAAAAGTCAATTTAGCCAACAACTGACGGCCCCCGTGCCCCCGGTCTGCTGGCGGCTAACTGCTGAAAGCCGATCGGGCAAGCAGCGCCCTTCCAGCTTTTGGCAGTAACGCAAACGAGGAAAAAACTGTCGTGAAATTCCACTGGCTACTACCGAGTTTCTTAAGTGTATTTTTGCTCGCCGGAGCCGCCGAAGCAGCTAGACTGCAATCTTGGCGGTTTGATGCTTCAGAGAACCGGCTTTACATTACCACAGACGGGGGAGTACAACCCAAGGCTCAACTGATTTTCAACCCGATGCGATTGGTAATCGACTTGCCTGGGACGAGTCTGGGTCGTCCCTCGGTCAGCAAACCGCTCTCAGGGGCGATCGAATCGGTGCGGGTAGGGCAGTTTGACAACGATACGACCAGAATTGTGGTCGAGATCAAAGACGGGTTTACTATAGACCCTCAGCAAGTAAAATTTCGGGGTATTTCTCCGAGCGAGTGGACAGTGGACTTGCCAACGCCGGTGCGGGGAGAAACTCAAAATCAGATTTCTGAGCCTGGGGGAGAAAGGTTATCGCTTGAACCTTCAGCATCCCAAGCCCAGTCGGCCGAGGCGACTGTAGTTCAGAACGTTCAGGCGACGGCGGACGGTTTTTTAGTCCGCACTGCGGGCGGTCGCCCCCAAATTAATTTTCAACAAAGTCGGGCTGGGGACATCGCCACCCTCGATATTGAAGGAGCTAGTGTAGCTCCGGGTCTAAGCAGCCAACAGCCTCAAACCAACGGTCAGCACGGGGTTGACAAGATTGAAGTCCGGCAACTACCAACAGACCCGCCCGTTACCCGCGTGACTTTGCGGATGAAGAATTCTAATACTCAGTGGCGCGCATCTGTGAGCAATTTGGGCGGGGTTGTGCTATTGCCTGGAAGTGTAGTACGACAGCCCTCGGTTTCCCGCCGCGTGACTGTAGATCCTCCGGCTAGACAAGCTCAAGGAAATTTAGCGAGAGTTCAGTCAATTGATTTAGCCAGTAACGGCACGCAACTGGTGGTGAGAACTGACCGCCAAGTCTCCTATACCAGCGGCTGGGACCAGGGGTCGAGAGCTTACTGGATCAGGATCGCCTCTGCTGTCCTAACCGGCGAAATTCCTCAGCTAGATGCCAACAGTCCTGTATCGTTTACTGCCAGCCAAGAAGATGCGGAGACTGTGGTGATTTGGGTGCAGCCGCGATCGGGGGTAGAGGTAGGCAGGGTGACGAGGCCGAGTCCGCAGTTGCTGTCTTTGCAGTTGCGATCGAATGCTAGCGCGCAGCAGCCTTTGACTCGCACTCCCAATTTGCAGCCTTTGCCGAGAAGGACTTTCGGAAACGAAGATTTGCCCCAAGCTTCTAACCGCCGGGCCGTGGTAGCGATCGATCCTGGTCACGGTGGCAACGATCCGGGGGCAGTCGGGATTCAGGGCATTCAGGAGAAGGAGATTGTTTTGGATATCTCTTTTCAGGTGGCGAGGCTGCTGGAACAGCAGGGGGTGCAGGCGGTGATGACTCGGACTGATGACAGCGAAATCGACCTGGAACCCAGAGTTTCTTTGGCGGAACGGGTGAATGCTACTTTGTTTGTCAGCATTCACGCTAATGCGATTAATATGAGTCGGCCGGATATTAGCGGGATTGAGACTTATTATTTCAATAACGGCGAAGATTTGGCCCGGGTGATTCACGGCAGTATTTTGCAGGGCACGGGGGCGACTGACCGCCGAGTGCGGCAGGCGAGATTTTATGTTTTGAGAAAGACTTCTATGCCTTCTGTTTTGGTGGAGGTGGGTTTTGTCACGGGTGCTGAGGATGCTGCTAGGCTTTCTGACCCAGCTTACCGCAGTCAAATGGCTGCTTCGATCGCTCGCGGCATTTTGCTTTATCTTCAACAAAGATAATATATTGCCGGAGGGATTGATAATTGGTAATTCGGCATTGGTAATTGGTAATTGGTAATTTTTCCTGATGACTGATTAGTGATGGCTGATGGCTGGTGCCTGCTGACTATTGACAACCGACTATTGACAATTAACAAATGACAACAGACTCTGGACAACAAAGAATCGGTATTTTTGACAGCGGCGTGGGCGGTTTGACTGTGTTGACCCAGTTGTACCGACAATTGCCCAACGAATCGATACTTTATTTTGGAGATACGGCGAGGCTGCCTTACGGCACTCGCACACCGTCAGAAATTGTGGAGTTTGTCCGCGAAATTATGGCCTGGTTGGTGGAACAGGATGTGAAAATGGTCATTATGGCCTGCAACACCAGTTCTGCTTTGGCGATGGAGATGGTGCAGGCTGAATTTGATATCCCGGTGCTGGGAGTAATTCTGCCGGGGGCGCAGGCTGCCGTGCAGCAAGGCAAGCGGATCGGGGTCATCGCAACTCCTGCTACGGCTGCTAGCAATGCTTATCGAAATGCGATTTTGGAGATGGACGATTCTTGCTTGGTGTGGCAGGTTAGCTGTCCGGCTTTTGTGCCGCTGGTGGAGCAAAACCGGATTCACGACCCTTATACTTGTGAGGTGGCTCGGGAATATTTGGCTCCTTTGATTCAGCAGCGCATCGATACGCTGATTTACGGCTGCACTCATTATCCCCTGTTGGCTCCTGTGGTGCGCTCGCTTTTGCCTGCTGGGGTGACATTGATCGATCCTGCGGTACGGGTGGTGGCTGCTGCTGCTAGAGAATTGGAGCTTTTAGGGCTGCGGAATCCTGGTACTGCGCTACCGACTCGGTTTTGCGTGAGCGGCCCCCCGCAGCAGTTTGCGGAGTTGTCGGTGCAGTGGCTCGGTTGTACTCCTGCTGTTGAGAAAATATCCTTGCCGACAGTTGTACGTAGCGAAGCGGGGCGTAAGCCATCGCCCGTATCGCTGGAATCTGCCGAATAAGCTGGAAAATTTATAGGTTAATCTAACCCCCCAAAACTCAGGTAAAGCTGGCTCTGGGGGGTTTAATTATTGCGATGTAACCTAGCAATTACACATCAATAGGTAATATTATTGAACAAAAGCTTTGATGAACAATGCAAATAATGTCCTATACGTGCTGGATCTCTTCAGCCTTGAACCATGTCACCCTATGTATCACAAGCAGTTTTACTTGTAGACGGCTATAACATAATTGGACTTTGGCCTCGACTCCGAGAGAAGCGCGATCGCGACGAACTCGAAACAGCTCGCCGCGAGTTGATTGAGGTTTTAGTTAACTACAGCGCCGTTCAAGATTTTGAAGCCAGGCTGGTGTTTGACGCGCACTATCGAGATACTCCCGGCGTTAAAGAAATTATTACTAAAAATTTATCGGTGCACTACACTGACTTCGGTCAGACAGCAGATACTTATATTGAAAAATCTTGTGCTAGTTTGCGCTACGAGTTGCGATCGGTCAAAGGCAAAGGCCGCATGATTGTCGCCACCTCAGACCGAGCGCAGCAATTGACCGTAGTCGGCTACGGTGCCGAATGGATGTCCGCCGAACAACTAGCGGCTGACGTAGAATCCACTGCCCGCCGCAGCGAGCGCCAGCACAAATCCCGCAAACACAACTCCAGTCGCTTTCTCGCCAATTCCCTCGATCCAGAATCACAGCAGCGCCTCGCCAAGTTGAGAATGGGGCTGCATTAGCTGCTGAAACCCTCTTGCTGTATGACAAAAAAAAAGTTTGTCAAAGGCCTTGCCAAATCGAGTAAGTTCAGCTATTGTTAGTAATTGTGGGTAACAAAAACCCCCAATCCTCGGTAGCTCAGTGGCAGAGCGGTCGGCTGTAATGAATGCAAGCCTTTGGCATCCACCAAAAGCCCTAATGACATAGCAGCTCTATCCGGTAACGGGTACTGAAAAATCGGGTGAATTCAAGGAAACCGCAGCACTTCGGGTGGCGGCAATCTTGAGCCAAGTCTGGCGAAAGGCAGCGGTTACGATCGCAAGTAGCCGGAAAGGTGCAGAGACTAGAGATGAGGAGCCTAACCAATAAATCTCATAGCGCCCGACATCCGACGACAAATCACAAACATGATTTGTAGGGATGATGAAATAGTCCGCCCCCTTCGGAAACGTTGGGATAAGTGTAACCGATTGGTCGTAGGTTCAAATCCTACCCGGGGAGTTAGTAAAAGTCTGAAGTTGGAATTTTCCAGCTTCAGACTTTTTATTTTTTAAGATTTGAGATGGTTTGGGGTCAAGCTTTCTGGTAGCGCCTTAATTCACATCGCTGTGAGTGTGAATTAACTCACCTTCCATAGGTATGGAAATATTCAACTTAGACAACTCCGGGTTTAATATCGCCTTGACAATACCAGAACTCACCATCACCTCCAAACAACCAAGGGCTTGATGAAGAGCTACTCGAGCGTGTTGCACAGAAAAACGCTCTCCAAACACCAGTATCAACTGCCGATAAATTTGTTCAATGTAATCAGTGCGGCTCAAAATGTCAATCAGCAAACCATAGAAACCTGTAACAGGCAACCGCTGACCGTTCTTAACATAACACTTGATCCTGTTAATTTCACCAGCATTATAAACAGCTACAAACTCAACATCAGCCTCCACTAGGTCTAACTGAAACACATTGTACGCCGAAAGTAGCCAAGGAACCTCCTCCTTTGAAAAGCGCTGCATCACCTGTTTCATACAACCCAAATCAAATCCAGCAATCACCGCTTGACCCAAAATATCATTCGTAAATCCACCTTGAGCTAACCACCGAAAAGCTTTTTCCGGGCTTAAATTCAAACCAGCATCCCGCGCAATTTCCCTTGAATGTTCTTGTAAATCAGTGAATTGACCGTTAGCAGCGTACCAATAATCAGCGAAGCGAATATGCTGTTCAACTCGGCTCCGTTGATTGTGGTCGTATTGAGATTTAAGCCAGTTGCCGTCGTATTTCTGCTGCTCTTGCTCTAATTCCAAAATCGTGTAAGCCAATTCACGGGCACCGGTATGAGCTAAAGTCATGCCCGCCGATAAAATCGGGTCAGCAAAACCAGCAGTTTCACCTACCAAAAACCAGTTTTCTCCTACTGTTTTATCAGCCAAAAATGACCAATCTTTGGTAGTTTCAATCTTTCCGGTACTGGTAGCATTAGCGATTAACTTGTTAATGCGAGGTTCGCTATTGAGGGCTTCGGTATAGATATCCTCTGGTCGCTTTTTCAGTGACTTATAATGTTCCGCAGGGCAAACGAAGCCGATACTGGTGCGAGTTGGGCCCAAGGGAATGAACCAAAGCCACCCGTGACTCAAACTCATTACCTGTATCCGGGTGCCGCCAACGCCAATTTGCTCTGACCATTCAGCGTTTGTCCAATAGTCCCAGATAGCTATATTTTGCAGCCGCGTCGGGCTGTGTGTCTTGACGCCCAAAGCTCGCCGCAGCACGCCAATGTGACCGGATGCGTCGATGTAGTAGCGGGCGGTTATTTGTTCTTGCGATCGCACGTGCAAAGCCGTAATCCGATCGCCCACTACATCTACCTTAACAACCGCAGTTTCTTCTCTGACTAAGCATCCCATTTCTGCCGCGTGGCGCAGCAAAATTTCGTCATATTTTGCTCGATCGACCTGAAAAGCAGTTTGCCGTCTCTGTCCCTCAAATTTAGCAGGCCGCTGTTCATCTTTAAACAACTCCGGCTTAATGAAATTAAAATCCCAAGGCTGTGGATCTGTTCCCCAGCGATAGATTCCACCAATCTTAATCGGGAAGTCGGCTGCTTCTACTTTCTCCCAGCAGCCCATTTCCTGAAGCACATCACTAATTTGAGGCAATTGACTTTCCCCAACGTGATCGCGAGGGAATTTTTCTTTCTCTACGATTAGCACGCTCAGATTGGGATTGTATTTCTTGATCAGAGTGCCAGCAGTGCTCCCAGCGGGACCGCCCCCGACAATAACAACGTCGTAATGGCTCATATCAAATAGGGATAGTAGATGATAATTTTGGGCAGTGAAAAGACAAATGTATAACTCGTCAGCCTCGTCGGAATCAGCGAGGCTGAAATCTGTTTGCCACTGGTTTTATCCGACTGCTAGTTCCTCCTCTTCCGGTATGTGAGAAGTGTGGGAAATATCCAGATTCTCAGTCCAAGTATGAGCAATATCCAGATTCTCAGTCCAAGTATGAGCAATATCCAGATTCTCAGTCCAAGTATGAATAAGAGTCGGTTCTAGCTCAGTGATTGGAGTTGAATTGCTGTTCACTTCTGACATAATGCCTCTCCTTCTAAGTCGTGAATTTCATCTGATTCTAAAATGGTCCAGTCCGAAAAGTCTAAAAGTTTACATCTCGTAATCTAAGCAGCTTTTAAAGGTTGCAAAATATCCCGATGCTTGGCAAAAGGTTGCTCAAAGCTATGGGTTTTTGCATAAACCAGAAGCTCATCCGTCAGTTCTGTAAAAACTTCAAACAAGTTATCAACTATCTTAACAGCCTCTTGACTGGTTTCCTCTGATAGTTGTATGTTTTTAATCAATTCATCCACTTCCGGCGTTCCTGTAGTATGACCTGTTTCCACTGCTAGATGAAAACAGCCAAAATAAAGAAACTCCTTTTGGGTAATTGTTCGTAATTCTTGAGCAATAGGTGCCGCCGTTGAGAAGAACACATTACCCGTTGCTTCTATCACTTCCAGAATGGCTAACTTAGTAGTAGGACTAGCCCCAAAAGCAGAGCGGAAAATTTGATGTGATACCCAACGCGAGGCTTTTGTTTCTTCATTCCACAGAAAATTTAAAGCATCGCTGAACTTCATAGATTTGTTAATACCCAGTGTTTCCAAATCTTGCAAAAACCACAACCAGTGATGATCGTCTTCATAAGTGTGATTGTTGACTATTACCTGAAGTGGATCGTTGGTTGGTTCTTCTCGGAAGACATACTTGTTAAATTCACCAAAACTCATCACGAAAGGAGAAACACAGGGAGCGAAAGCTAGCCGCTGTCTTGGGTCTATACTTGTGTCTCGCATAAACTCAAATAGCCCAGATTTAGCAAATTCCTGCTTCTTCTTTTCAATCAATGCTAGGACTTCTTCCATGGCGATGCACCTGATGATGAAAACATGGTAGCAAGTTGATCATCCTAAATCTATGATCAGAATCATGCTTGTTTATGATGCACGTCATATTAGATTGTACTCTCGATCGGCTAAACCAACGTTTTCCAGCCCTGGGCGTCCCATTTGTTCTGGGTGACAAGGCTCAAAGCATTTAGCTAAACCTTTAATTTATAAGGATTTGCCTCTCCTGTGTGCGATCGGCATCATAGAATTTTGTTACAATATTGTAATCAACTGGGTGAGGTGTCAGACCGTAGATGATTAAGTCTAAGCTCAAACCAGATGTTCTGCCGTCCGCTCCTCGCCATTTCAAAGTTTAGGCATCTCCCTATTTAAAAAATCCATGAGTAATTACTGGTGTTTTAAAATTATTTAAGTATTGTAATATACCCCCATATATAAAAATACTTAAGTACCCTACACTCGACAGTCGATCGACATCAAGCAAAATGTTTACCCAAAATTTAGTCATAGATAGAATAAAACCCATGAAAGCAATTCCTGGTTACAGAATCACAGAAGTTGTTCAACTTGGTGTGAACTCGATCATTTATCGCGGAGTCCGGGAATGCGATCGAGCGTCAGTCATTATTAAAACACTCAATACGGAGTACCCAACAATAGAAGAAATTACTCGTTTGAGACATGAATACAAAATTAGCTCGAATCTCAAACTCGAAGGGATTGTCCAACCCCATAGCTTAGAAAAATATAACAACAGCTTCGCTCTTATCTTAGAAGATTGTGGCGGTCAATCTCTCAAGCACCATCAAGCGGGTAAAAGCATTAAACTTCTGAAGTTTTTGCCACTGGCTATTCAACTGGCTCAGACTCTCGGAGAAGTGCATCAAAACCAGATTATTCATAAAGATATAAAACCCTCAAATATTATCATCACACCAGATTTGAAACAAGTAAAAATCACTGATTTTAGCATGGCAACGCGCCTATCTAGAGAGATTCACCAAAATAGCAATACCACCGCGCTAGAAGGCACTCTAGCCTATATATCCCCAGAGCAAACTGGTCGAATGAACCGCGACCTCGACTACCGAACTGACTTTTACTCTCTAGGCATCACGTTTTATGAAATGCTTACAGGAGAGTTACCCTTTAATTCAACCGACCCCTTAGAATTAATTCACAGCCACATTGCGGTGACACCTGTTCCTCCGCATCAGCTAACCAGTGAAGTCTCCTCGATGGTTTCATCTATTGTCATGAAACTATTAGCTAAAAATGCCGAAGACCGATATCAAAGTGCCTTGGGAGTAAAAGCAGACCTGGAAAATTGTCTAACCCAGCTACAAACTACGGGCAAAATAGAAAATTTCATTCCGGGTCAACTTGACAAATCCGGTCAATTTTTGATTTCCCAAAAACTTTACGGCCGCACACAAGAAGTAGCTAATTTGATGGCATCTTTCGAGCGAGTCAGTTGGGGAAAAACTGAGATGGTATTGGTAAGCGGTTACTCAGGCATTGGTAAAACCTCAGTTGTCAGTGAAATTAAAAAACCAATTGTACGGCAGCGGGGTTATTTTATTGCTGGTAAATTTGACCAGTTTAAGCGGGATATTCCTTATGCTGCAATAACTCAAGCGTTTGAGTCATTGATGCAGCAGTTATTCACAAAAAGCTCAGAAGACTTGGTAATTTGGAAAGAAAAGCTTTTGTCAAAGCTGGGTAATAACGGTGCAATTATTATTGATGTTGTCCCTTCTGTCGAACTAATCATTGGTTCGCAGCCTGCTGTTCCACAATTGGGAGCGACAGAATCTCAAAATCGCTTTAATCGATTGTTGAAAGAATTCATGAATGTGTTTGCCCAAGCAGAACACCCATTAGTTCTATTTTTAGATGATTTACAGTGGGCTGACTTAGCTTCTTTAAAATTGATTCAGGAATTAGTGGCTTATCAAGATATTCGGTATTTTTTACTAATAGGAGCCTATCGAGATAATGAAGTAAGTTCGACTCATCCTTTAGTTCAAACTGTCGAAAAAATTCAAGAGACTGGTGTTGCTGTGCATCACATCATTCTCCCGTGTTTGGATTTGAACAGCGTCAGTGAGCTAGTAGGCGATACTTTGGGTGATCAGACCGAAAATTTAAAGTGTTTGACAGAGTTAATTTTTAATAAAACTGGCGGAAATCCCTTTTTTATAACTCAACTGCTCTCAACTATTCACTCAGAACAACTGTTAGTTTTTGATTTCACTGTTGGTGCATGGCAGTGGGACATCACGGAAATTGAAGCCGCTGGCATTGCAGATTACAGTGTCGTTGAATTAGTTGCTAGGAATCTGCAACAACTCCCGGAGGAGACGCAGCAAGTATTAAAATTAGCTGCTTGTATAGGCAACCATTTTAATTTAGAAAATTTGGCAATTGTTAGGAGCAAATCAGGTTCCGAAACTGCGGCGGATTTATGGGATGCGCTGCAAGCTGGTTTAATTCTTCCCATCAGCGATGCTTATAAAATTCCGATGCTTGATGAGGAAATTGTAAACACACAGCAGAAAGGCGGGACTCCCATCCCACAAAACAATCAAAATCATCCGGCAATTATGCACCGCTCAATTGATTATAAGTTTTTGCACGATCGCGTACAACAAGCCGCCTATTCTCTAATCCCTGACTGCGATAAAAAACAAACCCACTTAAAAGTCGGCACCCTGCTACTAAATTCAACTCCAGCATCGGAGATAGCAGAAAATATCTTTGATATTGTCAACCAACTGAATATCGGGGTGGAATTCATCACAAATCAAGAAAAGCGAGATGAACTAGCTAACTTTAATCTTATAGCTGGCAAAAAAGCTAAGAGTTCTGCCGCCTATGAAGCAGCGTTCAAATATTTTAATGTGGGTCGAGAACTTCTACCCGATCGAGCTTGGCAGAGTCACTATGACTTAATCATGGAACTCCATGCCGAAGCGCTGGAATCCTCCTATATAAATACCGAGTTTGAGGGTGCATTTCAGCTCTCAGAGGTTATTATAGCACGCGCCCAAAATTTGCTCGATAAAATTAAAGTTTACGAGCTAAAGGTTTTTTTCTACTTCAATCAAAATCAATCCCAAACTTCGATAGATGTAGCTATCGAAGCTTTAAAAATGCTAGGAGTCTATATCCCGAAAAAACCAACTAAGTTAAATATTTTCCTAGAGTTGATACGGACAAAACTAGCTTTAAGAAATCATCAGATTGAGGATTTATTGGAGCTGCCACCAATGACTGACCCTAATAAAATTGTGGCTCTACGGATTTTAACTAATATGAGTCCCGCCGCTTTTGTAGCAGCACCCGAAATATTCCCGCTGATCATATTTAAAATGGTTACTCTTTCTCTTAAATACGGGAATGCGCCACTGTCTAGTTTTGGGTATGCAAACTATGGTGTAATCCACTGTGGAGTATTAGGTGATATGGATTCTGGATACCGATACGGTCAAATGGCTCAGGCACTTTTAGAACGATTGCACACCAACTTGCGCCACTCTCAAATTGCACTACCTTTTAATGCTATGATCCGTCACTGGTCTGAGGGTGCCAGAGCAAGTTTTACAGGTTTAATTGAGGGTATTGAGAGCGGACTAGAAACCGGAGATATCAACAATGCTTGTTACTGTGCGAGTTTTTACAGCAATTATATATTTTTGAGTGGCGAACCTTTGGACTCTGTGGAGACTAAGCAGAGTCAATATATTCAAATGTTGGTGAATTATCAGAATGAATTTATGATGAACCATAGCAGAGTAGGGGCGCAAGTTGTCTTGAATTTGCAAGGTAAAACAGCTAATCCTTGCCTGCTAGTTGGCGAAATATTTAATGAAGATATGATTCTGCCAACCTTAAGGGAGAGTAAAAATAATTTAGTAATATTTGTAGTATATCTATGTAAATCCTGGCTAAGTTATCTATTTAAAAATTATGTAGAAGCCGTAGAAAATGCCAGAACAGCATCAATTTACTGTGAGGCTGTAATGAGCATGATGTATATTCCCATCCACAATTTTTACTCTTCCCTAGCGCTGTTAGCGTTGTATCCCACCCTTGCCAAAAATGAACAGAAAAAACATTTACAACAAGTGACTTCGCTTCAAAAAAAAATGAAGCATTGGGCTGTGAACTCTCCGGGAAATTATCAGCATAAATATGATTTAGTAGAAGCAGAAAAAGCGCGAGTATTGGGACAATATGAAAAAGCTGCTCTGTATTATGATCGAGCAGTGAAAGGAGCATCGAAGAATGAATACATCCACGAAGAAGCTCTAGCCAATGAACTAGCTGCAGAATTTTATCTAGCTAACGGTCGCAATAAAGTGGCTCAGACTTATCTGATAGATGCTTACTACGGCTATATTCACTGGGGAGCAACCGCCAAGGTAAAACATTTGGAGTCACAGTATCCGATGTCTTTACCCCCTACATCGATGGGAAAAGCCAGCGCCGATCGAACTATTACTAGCACTAATTATAGCACGAGCAGCAGTCACAGCAGTTTATTGGATTGGACAACTGTTGTTAAAGCATCTCAAGCGCTAGCTAGCGAAATTGTATTGGACAAGTTGTTAGAAAAGTTAATGAAAATGGCGATCGAGAATGCAGGAGCCCAAAAAGGTTTTCTCCTGATGCCCAACGAAGGAAAATTGCGGATTAAAGCAGCGGCATCGGTGGAGTATTCGGATGTTGCAATTGAACAATGCCCTAGAGTATCTCCTGCTGAGGTTTTGCCAATAACGGTGATTAATTATGTGGAGAAAACGCACTTAGATGTAGTTTTAAGCCAGGCTGCTAGAGAAGGTCTATTTACAGACGACCCCTATATTAAAAGGCAGCAAGTGAAGTCTGCGCTTTGTACTCCTATTCTGAATCAAAGCAAACTCGTAGGTGTATTTTATCTGGAAAATAATTTAGCTACTGAAGCATTTTCTTCAACTAGGTTGGAGGTATTGAAAATTCTTTCTTCCCAAGCTGCTATCTCTTTAGAAAATGCGGTACTTGTTGCTAATTTGTCGGAGGCTAAGGAACAGTTGGAGGATTATTCGCGGACGCTGGAGGTGAGAGTAGAAGAGCGCACGCAGGAATTAAAGACTAAGGAAGCTAAGCTGCAAGAAGCTCAAAAACTGGCGCACCTCGGCAACTGGGAATTTGATTTGGAGGGAGATAAATTAACTTGGTCTGAGGAAGTATTCCGAATTTTTGCTCTTGACCCTAAACTACCAGAACCCACGATTTTAGAACACAAGAAGCAAATTCATCCAGATGACCTACAGTTGTGGTTAGAGGCAGTAGAGCAGATTAGTCGGTTAGGAAATCCTTGCGAGTATGAGATGAAAATTTTGCGCCCTGATGGAGCTGTCAGATATATTTATGTTAAGGCGCAAGCTATTTTTGATGGCGGTAAGGTGATTAAGTTATTTGGAACTATACAGGACATTACGGATCGCAAGTCAGCGGAGGATGCTTTGCGACTGTCTGAGGGGCAATTGAGAGAAAAAGCGACACAATTAGAAGTTACTTTGTCCGAATTACGCTCGACGCAGACTCAACTAATTCAAACAGAAAAAATGTCTTCTTTGGGGCAGTTGGTAGCGGGGGTTGCTCACGAAATCAATAATCCGATTAATTTCATTTATGGCAATGTTCTCCATGCTAACGATTATAGCTCGGATTTGCTGGCATTGATTAAGCTTTACCAGGAGTCTTACCCGAATGCTAATCCTGAGATTGTTGCTAAAACAGAAGATATTGACCTCACTTTTATTCAAGAAGATTTGCCCAAAATTCTAAAATCAATGCAGGTTGGGGTCGAGCGCGTTCGCAATATTGTGCTGTCGCTGCGGAATTTCTCACGCCTGGATGAAGCCGAGATGAAACCAGTGGATATTCACTCCGGGATTGATTCGACTCTGCTAATTTTGCAGCACAGGTTGAAAAAGGATGCACTCGGACATGGCGTTGAGGTAGTTAAAGAGTACGGTCAACTGCCGAAGGTAAATTGTTATGCTTCTGGGTTAAATCAGGTGTTTATGAATATTTTGAGCAATGCAATTGATGCAGTGGAGTTAGCAGTTGGGCGACCGGAGACAACGGCCCAACTAGAAAATCCTTTATCTCCAATCTTTGAGCGAAAGGTTAAGATTCGGACTGAGGTATTCGACAAAAACTTGGTGAGAATTTATATTGCTGATAATGGTCGGGGGATGACGGAGGAAATACGATCGCGAATATTTGACCCTTTCTTTACTACAAAATCTGTGGGCCAAGGTACCGGTTTAGGGTTGAGTATCAGTTATCAGATTGTAGTAGAGAAACACGGCGGGAAGTTAATGTGCTTTTCCGCGCCCGGTGAGGGGGCTGAGTTTGTGATTGAAATTCCCGTGAAGCAGTGAAGTTTTTTTTATAAGATTCGTTTAACCGCAGATGAACGCCGATGAACGTAGATACAATTCTATCTGCGTTCATCTGTATTTCTCGGCTGATATCTGCGGTTAAAACTTCTCAATCTAAATATTAAACATCGCGTTCTGTTCGTACCCATTTGGTTTGGCGTTTCAGGAGAAAACCTAGATACAAAGGGATTTTCCAAAGGATGTAAAAAGGTACAGATAAAAGAGTTGAGCCAGAAATATCGGCACGCCCGAATTTTGCCCAAGCGCCGACAATTGAAACTAAAATCAGCAATCCTTGTACTGCTAACAAGACAGCCGGAAGTGAGGATGTTCCCAAAATTGCTGCTAGTAAGGAGGCGGCAAAAGCAGCTAGCCAGATAGCGACTAACAGCGACAGGGGAGGGACGGATAAGTCTAGCGCAATCGCCAATAAGTCAAAACGTTTTTGCTGGACTGAAGCTGCTGTCAGCCGGGGAGTTTGAGTTAACAATGTCTGTATGTGACCGTGTTCCCACCTGGTTCTTTGACTTTTAGCTGCTTGCTGCTGCTGTGGCAAACACCCGGTGACGTTGGCTTCGGGGCAGAATACTGTTGGGTGTCCGGCGATAGCCAAATCCAAACTCATCTGCATATCTTCAACTATATTGCTGCTGGCTAGGGAAACCGATCGAATTATCGACCAGGGAAAAGCCATGCCAGTACCCGTTAGTAATGATGGGAATCCTAACTTTTTTAATCCGCTGGGACGAACTAAGTTTTTCACAAGAAATGCTAAAGCAGAAATGGAATCTTTAGGAGTAGGATTTGGTGGCTGTTCCATGAGATAAGTTGCTTGCACGGGTCTTTGTTCAGCAACTGCAACCCGGGCTAATTTTTCTAGAGAGTCGGGCTGACAGATGCAGTCTGCGTCAACCATGATGACTACTTCGGGGGGGTCGGATTCGATCGACTGCAAGCCGAAATCCAGTGCGTATCCTTTACCCTTGCGTTGTGTGTCTTGGCGCTCGATCGCACTTGCACCGGAGTTACGGGCGATTTCTGCCGTAGCGTCCGTGCAGTTGTCAGCAATCACTAACAGGCGGTCTTGAGGTGTTAGCTGCGGCAATATGGTGGAGATGGTGGCGGCAATTCCTGCTGCTTCGTTGTAAGCGGGAATTAAAACTGCTACTTTGGGGCGGGGCGCTTTACTTTCCGCTGTCTCGCCCTGGCCGGACAAGAAAGCTGCACTGCATTCTAGAAATAGAACTGCAACGGGAATTAGAAGGATCAGGGCGATCGCCAATAGCACAACATCTATCAATAGGAACAGTAGCTGATTAATTTCCACAATTCTAGTACCTTAATTTAATTTTATCGGTTGCATTCATTGAGTTTATTTAATCTAATTGCACCTTTGTTAACTCACAGCGCCACTCTATCTCAAGTATCATCCTATCATGCCTGCAAAAAATCACCGTTATCACCTTTGTTGTGAGGACTTAAGTCCTCCTAAAAATACTAGGACTAGCGTCGTCATCACTACCAATTAATTTGAGTGCGGTTGTGCGATCGCCTATAAGATCATATCATGTCAATTCTGACAAGGTTAAGTCACTCAATTTAATTAAACCTCAAACAAGCCCAGACTGCATAAACCCGGTTTCTAAAAGAAACCAGGTTTCTGGGTGTTATATTTTTAATCAACTAAACACTTAGTCGATGTTTAACATCAAATCCGGTTGCATCGGAATCATAAAATCGACTTAACAGTTAACACTCAACCATTCAGTTTTTCGACCCCCAGTCAACAGTCAACAGTCAACAATCATTTCGCTCTTGCAACCGGAATTGATATAACTCATTCATCCCTTGTGGGTGGCTACTCAGGAAGCAATCTCCCAACTCAAAACTATGTTCAAGCTACGCTGCATCCGGCATAGCAACAGGTTCAGATTTTTTTGTGGTGAACTGTGCGGGGGGTGCAAATTCTCTGAGATATCTCGACACCGATCGCAAATATCCCACTTCTGCATGAATAGAATCCAGCGTAGAAAGACTCTCCACTAAGTCATCAAACTCATCTGCCGTAACTCCAGCACTGTGCAAGACTTCTTGGTTAAGCCGCCCGCAGATTCCTTGCAGGAGGAGTTCGATAATCTCGCGATAGTCAGCGATTTCCGTTCCGTAACCTTGCAATTTCTTGGGATTGATTCCCCACTGCAAAATCTTCAACAACTCTTCAGGGGCACTCCACGCAAAAGAGGAAGCAATCACTTCTTTTTCCGCTGCGACAAGAGCGTGCTTGATTTGCACTTCGGGGAAATCTGGATCGATGATTAGGCTTTCCAGCTTCGACACTTGTTTATCTAACACGCGCAAAGAAAAAGGAGCTAATTCTACACTCACCATGTCGCCAGCATCGTTAATACTTCTAAAAGGATCTTCCAACACATTAATTAGGAGGTGAATGTCTGTAGGTTTTTTCCAGTCAAACTGTCCAAGGAAAAACGGTTCTTCGTATCCCGGCAAAAGTCCTTGAAAATAAATCGGCAGATTTTTGCCTGATTCAAGAATTTTATAAAGAGCTACTTCCAAGGTTTCTGTTGGCCAACCGAGATTACTTACGGCAACAAATTTCAGTTTTCCTGGAACGGATACAATCAGAGAATTCAGCAATAAATGTACGGCTTCAAAAAGATTTTGAGCAGTTACGTAGCGGTGGGGAGCATGAACGTTGACAGTCTTACCTTGCTCTACTTTTTTGGACATTTGCTCGCAGAACAAGCTATTTTCCAACATATGAGTAAAGCGAACCATCCCGTAAGTGACATTTCCTTCTTGAGCTGCTTTGGCAAATTGCCATTCGGCAAACTTCTTCGATGCCGCGTAAACTTCGGTTGTAAAATATCGAGATGTTTTGCCTGTAGAAGAGAAGATGCAGTGTTCTACGCCGTATTCTTCGCAGAGTTGGATGACGTGTTTACATCCTAACAGGCTGGTTGTAACTGTTTCTCGGATTTTGATTTCAGCTAGTCCGGGTTGGCGTTGGGCTGCTAGGTGAAAAACAATTGCTGGTTTTTCTACCTCAAATATGTGTTTTAGCGCGTCGAGGTTGCGAATGTCAACGGCATAGAAAGTTACAGCACCTTCTTTGGTAAAAAGCGGGAGATTTTCTTCGGGGTTTTGACATCGGGCGTTGTCTGCGGAAATGATTTTAGTTGCGCCTAATTCGAGGAGTTTTGCGATCAAGAAACGACCGACACATCCTTCTCCTCCGGTGATTAAGATGGTTTTTCCTTTGATTTGGCTGCTGACTGCGGATGCGTATAGGTGAATAGTGCGACCGCGCACGTCGCTAAAAGGTTCGCTTTCTAATTGTCCGTCGGCTTGATAGGCTGCGATTAGCTGTGCGGTGAGAGTTTGGAGAGGCGCGAGGATTTCAGGATCTTGGGGTTCCGGGGAACCGGGCGGAACTAGCTGCTGGATGCGCTCAATTATTTCCGCTTTGCTGGCACCTTCAAACAGTTCTCTTTGGTTAAATGCACTCTTCACTTTTTTTGCTCCTTTAAATTCTAGAAATACCGTTACTGATAAGCGACTTGTTAAACAAATTTTCGAGGGACAGAATCTTTAAAAGTCTGCTTGATTTTAGGATTTTTTAGACTGAAAGCTACTTAATCTGAAAGACAGGCGATCGGCTCTGCTTGTAGTTTTATTAAGCGCTTTTTTTACCTGCTTACTTTTGCGATCGGCAAATATCGGCAAAGTCGGAATGTGCTCTGTCCAAAATTTGTCAATACCACTATATACTTAAATTGCTGAGTGTTGGCAAGACTCCGAACATATCTTTACTATTTCTTTGCAATAACCTACGAGTTTTCACGCAATTTTAAAGTTTATGTAAAGTAGGGTCTAGGTTAAAAAAACTTAACAATACACTCGACATTGGTTATAGCATTTTACTTTGTCACTAAAATGTATTTTTGGTTACTAAATATAGTTTAATTTTAAGTAAAAATACGCACAAAAGCCTTAATCAAATATTTCCGTCTGCTAAAAATCTTGCTACTTGATGGGTGGGGTAGTCCTGCAGTGCCTACCCCTGTATGTGTGCTGCTACTAGGCGCGAACGATGCGTTCTTTTTTGCTGCCTTCAAAGCCACGAGCATCCCCAACATCATAGCCTCCTGTCCGCAAGCGGCGGTCTAAATCGCTAGCTTCGGGAGAAGTTTTTGCTGCTTCTTCGATCGTCACTCTGCCTTCAAGCACCAGTTTGTAAAGACCCTGGTTGATAATCTGCATTCCTTCGTAAGTATCATGTTCCATTAATCGGAAAGCTTCATCATCAGCACCTTTCATCAAGTAATCGTGCATGGCAGGTGTATTCACCAAAATATCGTGAACTGCTACTCGACGGTTGTCAACAGTTGGCAGCAAAAGTTGAGCAATTACCGCTACTAAAGAATCACAAATTTGAATCCGCATCGCCTGTTGTTCTTCGGGTGGGTAGAGGTTCAACAATCGGTTAATAGCGTTAATGGCACTGCGAGTGTGGAGAGTTCCCAATACTAAGTGACCTGTTTGAGCTGCTTGCAACGCTGTATTGATGGTAACGCGATCGCGCATTTCTCCGATCAGAATCACATCGGGGTCTTCCCGCAAAACAGCCCGCAAAGCCTGTTGAAACTCGTGGGTATGCAAGCCGACTTCCCGCTGGCTAACCAAGCATTTTTTAGAAGGGTGAATGAATTCGATCGGATCTTCAATGGTAACTACGTGCTTTTGCTCCATCTGATTGAGATGGTCGATCATCGCAGCTACGGTTGTCGATTTCCCCGAACCGGTAGGCCCCGTAACTAATATTAATCCCTGCGATCGCAAAATGATACTTTTGAAAACTTCTGGCAACCTCAAGGAATCGATAGTAGGTATTTCCAAACTGATCAACCGCAATACTATGGCACCGCCGCTGAGGGACTCAAAACAGTTTAGCCGACACCGCACGAAGCCAGGGTAAAAAATTGCTGAATCTAATTCCTTGGTAGTTGCAAACTGTTTTCGCTGTTCGGGGGTGAGAATTTCGGCTAGGTACTGTTCAAAAATTTCTGGCGTTACTTTGGGGTGGGTGGTTGCTACTTGCATCACGCCACGAATCCGAAATCGAGGTACTTGACCTACTCGAATGTGAATGTCAGAAGCCGAGGCACTATGGGCATCTCTGACCATTTGTTCGATCGTACTGACGGGTGTCTCAACAGAAGACCGCTGCGGGGCCGGGGGGGGCGCACTCGGCGCGGGTGCAGGAGGCGGCGCGGGAGTTGCAGCCAAGGGCGGGGGCGGGGGCGGTGTTCGGCGGGCTTGAGCCTCTGGTCGAAGGGGTGTAGGATTGTTTAATGGGTTCATTTTTTTGTCTCCAGTCAATGTAGATTTATTGCGAAAAAATGCCCGATTTCTAATCTTATCGCTCGCAGCTAATTCGGTGTTAAATGCTGAGACTATTTTACAATTAGGCTTGATGGGGCGATCGAGTAATTAACAATTTAAACTCCTATGAACATCGGTCACAAAATCGCCGACTGGCTCGAGAATCGCGCTGTTACCCCTGCCTACGCGGGTTGGCTGCTTTTGGGGATGACAGTTTTCTTTTTTGGGTCGGCGACTAATACAATGTCTGGGTGGCTGTACGTGCTCAGCGGTGGGGGTTTGGCGCTGTTGGGAGTAGCGGCGGTTTTGCCTGGAAAATCGCTCCGTTCCTTGGAAGTGCGTCGCCGCCCGATCGAACCGGTGAGTGCGGGCGATCGAATCACCGTCGAACTAGAAATCGAAAATAGCGCCCGCCAACCTAAGACTCTATTGCAAGTCGTAGACATCTTGCCGTTTGTATTGGGAGAACCAGTCGTCCGCCCGATCGAAGTCATAGAGCCTAACAGTATATACAGAGATACATACTATTTAGAAGTCCGGCAGCGCGGGGTCTATCGGTGGCAAGAGGTAAACTTGAGGACGGCGGCACCTTTAGGGTTGTTTTGGTGCCGGCGCAGCCGCCCAGTCAAAGCGGTGGCGGTTGTGTATCCACAAGTTTTGCCGTTGAGCGCTTGTCCTTTGATCGATCGCATCGGTCAAGAAGACAGCCCGCAATTTTACAATCGCAGTCGATCGCAAACTGCTACCGAAGGCCTCACCCGCAACCTGAGACCTTACCGCCACGGAGACCCCACCCGCCTAATTCACTGGCGCACCAGCGCCCGCTACGGAGAACTACGGGTAAGAGAGTTAGAAGTTGCAGCCGGCGGTCAAGAAATTATTATTGCTCTCGACAGCGCTGCGGCGTGGCAGCCAGAAGAATTTGAACGAGCCGTGACTGTAGCTGCGTCTCTTTACTTCTATGCTAGCAAGCGCCTGTTAAACGTCAAACTTTGGACTGCCGGGACTGGAATCGTTTCGGGCAACCGGGTAGTTTTGGAAACTTTAGCGGCGGTTAATGCTGGGGAAGATGCGGTTGAGAATCGGCCGAAACAGCCGATAATTTGGCTGACTCAAAACTCTGCCACTTTAAGCACTCTTTCCCTAGGCAGCCGCTGGCTACTCTGGCCGTTGCCAAGTGCTGAAACACGCGAAAAAATGTTAGTTAAACATGAGTTACCTGGTTTAGAAATTCGCTCCGGCAGACCCTTAGAACTTCAGTTACAAGATCCTCTGGAAAGAGCGATTAGTTATTAAAACAGTCCCCGCAAGCTTTTCTGGAAAGAGCGATGAGTTATCAAAATTAACTTCATGAGTTTTTAGGTATCAGAAACTTTTTCTCTTTTAGATCGCATATTTTGGGCGACCTAAGAGTGCCCACCACAATATTTTAATTCTAGAG
This sequence comes from Microcoleus harperi Pol14_C6, assembly GCF_036701295.1. Taxonomy (NCBI): domain Bacteria; kingdom Bacillati; phylum Cyanobacteriota; class Cyanophyceae; order Oscillatoriales; family Microcoleaceae; genus Microcoleus; species Microcoleus harperi. The sequence continues at coordinate 38,322 of NZ_JAUBQN010000023.1, forward strand.
AGATAGTTTAATTTAAATGGCGATCGGCTCGAATCGAACTCTTTGCCTGACAATAAAATCTCAATCCCTATCACTCTCTAGTGTCGGGCAGAGTTTCGACTACATACTCCGGTACATATTCTGGTCGATTTTCGGATCTATTTGGGGGCAAATTCTGGGGCAAATTCTCCGGTGGATGTTCCAGCCTGACGCGCCGGATCGGGAGATTTGCAATCAGTGCTGTGGCCCGCTGGTCGCTCTCCAGCGAGAACTCAGACCCGGTGGTATCGATTTCCACGTAGCGAGACACCACCTCTAGAATTTCTCGGCGCATCGACTCAACCATTTCTGGGCTGAGTTCTGAGCGGTCGTGGGCTAGAACCAGTTTGAGGCGCCGTTTTACCTCGTCGCGGCTGTTGTCAGGGGTGCGCGGGAAAAGTCGTTCGAGCAGTGTGTGTATCATGGGTCGGGCTGGTTTGTCAAGGGTTAGGCATAGAAAAAGTCATACCATTTTCGATTTTCGATTTTCGATTTTCGATTGGGGAATCACTGATTCCCGTCTGGTTTGGAGCTGGTCTACAGTTTCATTCTTTTTGGGAACTGGTGTCACTGGGGAAAATTTGGGCTAGTTTTTGTGATGCGGTCGCTGCTTTTAAAGATCGATCGCCAATAACCACATCACATAATTTTAGTATTTAAGAACTTGCGGAGGCGAGTAAAGAAGTTTTCCCGACGGGGATGGAGATCTAGAAAATCAACTTTTTCGCCTTCTAAGCGGCGGGCAATATTGTCGAAGGCAGTTCCAGCTAAAGAGGCCGTTTCCGACAATACTAATGGTTCGCCTCGGTTGGTGGAAACGATGACGCGCTCGTCGTCGGGAACGACGCCTAAGAGCGAAATGGCGAGGATTTCCCGCACGTCTTGTACCGACATCATATCATTTGCCAGCACCATTGCGGGTCTGATCCGGTTGACGATTAGATTGATTTTCTTGACGTTGTTGGCTTCCAGCAGACCGATGACTCGATCGGCATCGCGGACAGCAGCGATTTCGGGAGTGGTGACAATTATCCCTTCTTGAGCCGGCGCGATCGCATTTTGAAAACCTTGTTCAATTCCAGCAGGAGAGTCGATCAAAATATAGTCGTATTTTGCTCCCAACATTCCCACAAGCTGCTTCATTTGCTCAGCGCTGATGGCATCTTTCATCCGAGTTTGGGCAGCCGGCAACAACACCAAGCGCGGCTGCCGCTTATCTTTCACCAAAGCTTGCTCTAATCGGCACTCTCCAGCGAGAACTTCTAATGCCGTGTAAACAATCCGATTTTCTAAGCCCAGCAGCAAGTCTAAATTTCTGAGACCGAAATCCGCATCAATTACGGCAACGTTCCGCCCCCGCTTAGCTAAAGCCATGCCGAGATTGGCTGTGGACGTGGTTTTTCCTACCCCGCCTTTCCCTGATGTAACAACAATAATGCGAGCCATAAGCGATTTTAGATTTATTGGGAATTGGTGATTGGGAATTAGTAATTGGTAATTGGGAATGGTAATGGATAATTGGTAATGGGTAATTGATCTTATTCTTGGTTGATAATTAGCAATTATTCTTTGGTAATTTGGCAGCAATCTGTAATTCACTCAATAACAGCAGATTCCACGTTTATGAAGGGCACCCGCTGAGCGCTCCCCTACCGTAGTGGCACGGCGAAAGCCTTGCCCTCTACTTCATAAACTCACAACTCTCCTTGTTTTACTAATTCTCTATGAATTTGCACTTAAATTTTAAATCGTCTTTTAGTGACTGATTTAGCCTAGGCAAAAATTATCAAGTGCAGGCTGAAAGAGAAATAGTATTACCAATTACTCATTACTAATTCCTAATTACCAATTACCCATTACCAATGACCCATTATCGATTACTCATTACCCCCGACTAACTGCGATTTGTCAAAATCAGAGGCTCTACCGATCCGAATCCCTTGAGGCGTCACATAGGCGACTTCTGGGAAAAACTGAGCGGGTGAGGTTTCTGGGCCTCTGGCAACATACTTAGCAATCCTAATCACCATCGGTTCCATCTGCAAGGTCATAATCACGCTTTTGGTATTGCCACCGGCACCGGCGTGCACCACTCCCCGCAAACGGCCCCAAACTAGGATATCGCCTCCGGCGATGACTGAGCCGCCGGGATTTACGTCTCCCAAGAGTACGACGGTGCCCGGATGGCGAATTTCTACGCCCGATCGCACTGTCATCTGCAAATATAAAGGTTCCGCCAGCGATTGCGGTTTTTCGCCAGTGGTTTTATTCAGGGAAGAAACCGGAGGCTGCTGTTCTACACAATAACCTGCCGTAGCTGCGGCAACGGCGGTTTGGCGGCGACTGGTGTGGACTCGTTTGAGTTGCAGTTCCACTTCGGCTAGTGCATCAGCAATTTCTTGCAGTTGGCGGATATCTAAAAGTCGATCGCTCCCCATCAATTGTACTTCTGCGTTTGGCTGCCAAAAGCGTTCTCCTGCATTCAGCCTGACTTTTAGCTGCTGCCAAAGTTCAGTCCAAGTCGAAGCGGAGGCTGTTGCGGGTTCGCTATTAGTTTCTGGGGGGAGTAGCAACAGTAGCTGTCCATCTTCTGTCTTGAGTCGGACTTGCAACTCTAAGCTGACTTCAGGTGTTGATTGAGGGGCGGCAGCAGCGGCTGCGGCGGAGGCATCGGGTGTCATGGGACAGTTTGATCTCGGGTAGGGACAGGTTAACATCAATATTAGCCTGAGTGGTCATTAATCATTAGTCATTAGTCATTAGTCATTAGCAGGGCACTCTGCGCGCACTTTAGACAATTATAGGACTTACGCATGGGGGTCTAGAAACCAGTTATTTTTAGAAAAATACTTCGTTGCAACCTGCAGATTCGGTAAAAACCCCGGTTTCTTCTATCGGTGCATAAATCTTGAATAACTCATTACCAATTCCCCATTTCCCATTCCCCATTACTATATGCAAAAAATAGAACGTTATCGCGGCAGTCTTCTCGGTTTAGCAGTCGGGGATGCTCTCGGAACAACTTTAGAGTTCCATCGCCCCGGAACGTTTGCGCCTATTAACGATATGGTGGGCGGCGGCCCGTTTCGACTGCAACCGGGGGAGTGGACCGACGATACTTCGATGGCACTTTGTTTAGCTGAAAGTTTGATTGAGAAACAAAGTTTCGATCCAGTCCATCAGTTAGAAACTTATTTGAGGTGGTGGCGAGACGGACATTTGAGCAGCACAGGTAAATGTTTTGATATTGGCAATACGGTTCAACAAGCACTTTGGAAGTTTGAAGATACAAGAAAACCTTACTGCGGTTTTACCGATGCTCAGACTGCTGGCAATGGTTCGATTATGCGCTTGGCTCCCGTGCCTTTGTTTTATGCTACAAATCCTTTGGAAGCCATAGAAAAATCTGGAGAAAGTTCGAGAACTACTCACGCTGCTGTTACTTGTGTGGATGCTTGCCGTTATTTTGGTGCTTTAATTGCGGGGGCTGTGAATGGAGTTGCTAAAGATGTGTTGCTTTCGGAAAGATATTGTCCGATTTCGGGATATTGGGCAGAAAATCCGCTGGTAGCAGAGATTGATGAGATTGCGGCGGGTTCTTTTAAATTGCGACAACCTCCTGAAATCAAAGGTACTGGTTATGTTGTCAAGTCTTTGGAGGCGGCGCTTTGGGCGTTTTACAACAGTTCTTCTTTTGCTGAAGGCTGTTTGTTGGCTGTGAATTTGGGCGAGGACGCGGATACAACTGGTGCGGTTTACGGACAGTTGGCGGGGGCTTTTTACGGAGAATCTGGTATACCGGAAAAATGGATCTCGCAATTAGCGTATCTCCCTTTAATTGAAGCTTTTGCCGAACAACTCTTGACTTTATCTCGATCGATCTGAATGCTTACCACAGTTTGGCACTGCATGACAACAGGGTAAGCGGTCATCGGTAATTGTCAACCGCTAAGCAGCAACTAAGAACTAAATAATTGAAAAACTTCTTGACTTTTGCAGCAAATTGTGTAGCTGATGTACTCCCCATCTTTCTAAAAAAAAGATTAATTTACAAATCTTAATTTTTGATTAAATTTAGTATTATAATCTTGGTAACTTCCAACTAAGTATTTTTTCTCACTATCATGATAGCGGATCAATTTCCTTGGCTGACCGCAATTGTCATCCTACCCCTCGTAGCTTCCCTGGCCATCCCTTTTCTGCCCGATACAGACGGCAAAACAGTGCGCTGGTATGCCCTAGGCGTAGGCATTGCAGATTTTGTATTAATGTGCTGGGTGTTTTGGACTCATTACGATCCAAGCATCTCTAGTTTCCAAATCGTAGAACAATATTCCTGGATACCTTCCTTAGGTCTCAACTGGTCTGTTTCCGTTGACGGACTGTCAGTTCCGCTGGTACTTTTGGCGGGATTGGTGACGACTCTATCTATTTTTGCTGCCTGGGAAGTCGATCGCAAGCCACGACTCTTCTACTTCCTGATGCTGGTGATGTACTCGGCACAAATAGGAGTTTTCGTAGCCCAAGACATCATGCTGCTGTTCATTGTCTGGGAATTAGAACTAATTCCGGTGTACCTCCTCATCTCGATTTGGGGCGGACAAAACCGCCGCTACGCAGCTACCAAATTCTTGATTTATACCGCAGGCGCTTCCATCTTTATTTTGATAGCTGCCTTAGCAATGGCATTCTACGGCGGAGGCACTCCCACCTTCGACATGGTAGAACTTGGCTTAAAGGACTACCCACTGGGTTTAGAATTACTGCTTTATGCGGGATTGTTAATTGCCTTCGGTGTGAAACTGGCGATTTTCCCCTTCCACACTTGGCTACCTGATGCCCACGGTGAAGCATCTTCTCCTGTGTCGATGATTCTGGCCGGCGTATTGCTGAAAATGGGCGGATACGGGCTGATTCGGCTGAACTTGGAACTTCTTCCCCAAGCACACGTTTACTTTGCACCGATTATGGCGGTGCTCGGCGTGGTCAACATTATTTACGGCGCGCTGAATTCCTTCGGTCAATCGAACATGAAGCGCCGCTTAGCGAATTCGTCGATTTCTCACATGGGATTCGTGTTGTTGGGTATTGCTTCCTTCACGGATTTGGGAATCAACGGGGCGCTGTTGCAAATGATTTCCCACGGTTTAATCGCCTCAGTATTGTTTTTCCTGGCTGGCGTTACTTACGATCGCACCCATACCATGATCATGGACGAGATGGGCGAGATTGGAAAAGTCATGCCGAAAGTGTTTGCCTTGTTTACCGCAGGCGCGATGGCATCCTTGGCACTCCCCGGCATGAGCGGTTTTGCTAGCGAACTATCAGTGTTTGTGGGCCTAGCAACTAGCGATATGTACAGCGGTTCTTTCCGCGCGGTGACAGTGTTCCTGGCAGCAGTGGGACTGATTTTGACGCCGATTTATTTGCTCTCGATGCTGCGACAGTTATTTTACAACTGTGGGACACTAGCGGCTTGCGACCTTGAGGATCTAAATTTGCAGAATCAGAGAAAAAATCTGGATGAAGCGGTTTGTTTTGGTAATAGTTGCGTTTTGCCGGGTGATGCACCGTTTATTGATGCTAAACCTCGGGAAGTGGCGATCGCCTTTTGCTTTTTGATACCAATTGTCGGCATTGGTTTTTATCCCAACATGGCGATGCAAGTCTACGATGCCAAGACGGTCGCAGTCAACGCAGAAGTCCGCCAATCTTACATCCAAATTGCTCAACAAAATCCTCGGATTTATGCGAATCAAATTTTGGTTCCCAAAATTGCTCAAGCTCAAAAAGCCCCGACTTTGGGCAAAATCAGAGGCTCTGAATCTGCATCGGTTTTTGGAATTGTCAAATAATTTTATCGAACTCTATTTGTGTTGAAAATTGGGCGATCGCTTTTGTCAAAGGGCGATCGCTTTTTTCTTATCGCTGAATTTCTGAAATAATCTGTGCAAGATTCTGCCTAGCATATCCCACCTCAAGAATCGATTCATCCTCCAGATCCGAGACAACTTTATTCAAGATATTTAGCGGTTCTTCAGAGCCTGTCGTCTTGACAAACAAAACTTGCAACCGATTTTTTACTAATGCTAAAATAGAGCTACTTGGTTCGCCTTTATGGCCTTTCCGTTTAGCAATGTTGATGCTCAAGTTGTGAGTTTTCAACAGTCGCATTCTTTCTCTTCCTTGCGTCTTAACTGTCTCCAAAACCTCTGAGCGAATCTGCTCAACTAATCTGTCGGTAACATATTGCACGATCAAAGGCTGAAGCATAAAAAAAGTTTCCCCGCCCTCACTGATTTTGTCAATCAGCGAGCGACGACCCAAAGAATCGAGATTTTTTAGCAAATCTGAAAACGATGAATTGACGAACATCTGCTCTCGTAAAGTTGGCAGGGAAATCGGGCTTTGAGCAATAGCAATCCAGTAGGCAATATCTTGTTCTGAACTCGATATTCTATCGAACTGCTGCGCCAGCAAGTTGCTGATATGTTCTTCAATAAATAAAGCCGTTGCTTCCAAAAGCTTTAAAACATTCCCCTCGAAAAACTCATTAATTGTTGTCGCTACAATCTTTAATGCTAACAAATTGCCTCCGTACCGAGATAACAAGATTTCCAACTCTTGATCTTGAGGCAACAAACCTTTTTCTTGGAAAATTTCCATGGCTATTTCCTCGGAAATAGCAGGTTTTAAAGACCGCACTTTTTCTCCCGCCAGCAAAGCCAGTTCCGTAGGTTCTTCCGAACTAACTAGCAGTAAACAGCTATTGTGATTGACCTCACACAGCCGCACGATTAAATCTCGATATCCTTCGTAGCCTTCCCGGTAGTGTCCCGCTAATTCTTCTGGTCTGAGAACCGCTTCAAAATCGTCTAAAATTACCAGACAGCGGTGTTTCCGCAGATACTCGACCAATCGCGAAATTTTGCTGTTGAGGTCGATCCTCTTCGAGGGCTCGGCTAACGGCACATCGGGTTTTTGTTGATTAGAAAAAAGTTGAATTAAGCTTCCTAGGAAGTCGGATGGTGCTGGTGTCGATCGCAGCGATCGCCAAATCACAAAATCAAACTCATTCTGTACCTGTTTTGCCAACTGCACTGACAGAGTTGTTTTGCCGCTACCAGCCAAACCCAGCAGCGCTACTAGGCGACAATTATCTGATAAAATCCACTGCTTTAAAGTAGTTAATTCTTCAGTCCGTCCGTAAAAAACCGAAACATCCGGCGCTTGGCCCCAATCTTCCTGTCGGTGTCCAATCGCCATCTTCAATAGAGAGCCTTTACCTCGACTAAAATCGCTCGTTCCCTGATCGGTGTGGTATGAAAACAGCAACTGATGCCTCAATTCCGAAAGCTTTCCAGGGCCGTTCCCCCCGATATGAAACTTTTTGTAAACTTCGCCGAGTCTTTTGCGAACCGCGATGTCGCTAATGCCAAGCTTGGTTGCAATTGTCGCCGTAGATTGACCGTCGAGAGCCATAAAGACTGTTTCTAACTCGGCATCTGTGACGCCGCGCTCCTTAGCGATCGTTTGCACAAAGCTTTGAGGAATCGGAGTAGTCAAGGTAAGAATCTCGCCTATACTAAAAATCTATCTTCCATTATATTCTGTGAGTTCTCGCGGGCGAGCAATTAAATCGAATCCCCCAAAGTTCAGCTTGCTTTTTGTTTGGGCAGTTTTAGATATTTATACCAATTATCGATCGTGATACCACTTCAAAAAAAGAATACAACTTTAGTAGAACCTGTTATAGGGTTGGTGGAGCCGCGGCGATTCCTCTGCAGAACCCAACTATAAATTTTCAACCGCGCCTCCACCCACCGCGCACCCACAACCGGGTAAATATACAATCCCTGAAAGCAGTGCTGTATCAGCTAAAAACCTTCGTACTAGCGTGGTATTCTTCCGTCGAAACCAGTCGCCAATCTCCATCGCCCAAAAGTTCCAAAACCTGCTGGTGATATTGCAACAAACTCATTCTGTGACCGACACTCACAAAAGTAGTTTTAGTAGCTTGCAACTGCTCGTATAAATGTTGCTCGTTCTTCAAATCCAAAGCACTTGTCGCCTCATCCAAAATAGCATATCGCGGTTCTGTCAATAACAATCTAGCAAAAGCTAAACGCTGCTGTTCTCCCAGCGACAAAATCTCACCCCAATCTAAATCAGCATCAAAGCCGCCCAATCTGTCCGGCAAATCTGCTAAGTTTACTGATGCCAAAACGCGACGCAATTTTTCCTCATCAACCTCGCTGCTGGTGTTGGGATACAGAAGTTGCGATCGCAAACTACCCAAAATCATATAAGGACGCTGCGGCAAAAACAGCATTTCCCCCAATTCCGGCCGCGCCAAACTGCCCGTTCCCGATTCCCACAAACCCGCAATTGCCCGCAGCAAAGAACTCTTCCCAGCACCGCTTTGGCCGACAATTAACAGTCCTTCACCGGGCTGCACTGCTACCGACAAATCGCTAATCAAAGTCTTTTGATGCTTGGGAGTATCTAAAGTAACGTGTTCCAGTGTCAATTGCGAACTTATAACTGTATCGATTGTTCTGAAGTCTAGTTGTACAGCAGTTTTTTGATTTTTTATAGAGTCATTAAACGTGGCTAAACGATTAATTCCCGCTGCAAACAAACTCAAGCTTTCAATCCTATATACAACCAAAGAAAAGGCATCGGAAACCTGACGAAAAGCAAATTCAGCTTGAGTAATATCACCGTATCGGATCTCACCTGCAAAGTAGATAGAAGCCAGGAATAAAGAAGGGATAATATAAGTTGCATATCTATAGCCAACTCTAAAATATCCCAGATTTCGCTGCCAACCAATTAGCAAATTAAAGTTCCGAACAGCTTGTAAAAAGCGGTGTTTCACCTGAATAGATTCCTGTGCTTCTCCCCGGTAAAAAGCAATAGATTCTGCATTGTCCCGAATGTGAACCAATCCATAGCGAAAGTCAGCCTCTTTGGAGAGCTGATTGAAGTACAAAAATATCAACCTTTTGCCAAAAATCACCATGACTGTCGTGCCAAAGACAGCATAAATAATTAGCCCGAGCGAAAGAGCTTTGGAAATAGACCAGAGAATGCCTGTAAAAGAAATAATATCGATAACTGCTCCCAAGATAAGCAGCAAAAACTCTAAACTTGTGCTAGTGAAAGATTTGATATCTTCCGCAACGCGCTGGTCGGGATTGTCGATTTCCTTCTGAGAATTGATTTCGTAATAAGCGCGGTTTTGCAAGTAACTACCTAGGAAACTATCAGTCATCCACTCTCGCCAGTACAATCCCAGTTTATCTTGGGTATACCCGTAAATAACAACTATCGGGGTACCGATAATAAAAACTCCAGCATAAACCCACATAAACCGCCAAAAAGTAATTTGATCTTTTTCAGCCAGCGCTGTCGTGAAAAAATTACTAATATAGCTAATGACTACGTTAATTCCGCTAACAGACAGCGACAAAAATAGCAGCAGAGCTAACATTATCCACTGCTTCCAGCGCGGTATCAACTTGCTTCTAAAAAAGACAAAAGCAGCCAGCGGGAGGATTAGCATTAAACCAACGATCGCAATTGTCGGCGAGTAGATAATTTCTTTGATTAAAGTAGCTAAGCCAGCCGCAACCCCGTTAAAAGCCTCTGGAAAAAAGACTTGAGCAACCAAACTAATAACACTGACAGCCACAAACATCGCAGCGAACAGAAATATCAACAACAGCACTACTAATCCTAAAAAGATTCTGCCACCTCCAGGCTCTAAAGGATAAAAGTAAGGTTGAGCGATGGCAATAAATCTCTGCCACAACTGACGGTCAAATCGATTCATCTTTGCTGTTTACAAAACTACTTTGACTGTTCTAACATATCAAGTCTGGTGACAAAATGCAGCAGTAATTTATTTCGGACTTTCGCGAAAAAAATTTGTCTCACCCACAAACGGAAACTTTTCTTCCGAGTTAACTGGTGGACAGAAAAAGCTTAGAAACTTACTTCAAGCTTTTAGATTCATCTGTTGAATCAATTATTTAATCTCAAATCTCACATTGCTCTAGCTGGAAGAAGTTGCGCGATCGCCGGCCAAGTCCGACTGCAATTTACTGCTGTAAAATCGTTGGCTAATTCCTAAAATTACTTGTTTCATTAGCCAATACAAAACAGCAATTACTACAAAAGTTACCGCCATGACTAAGACCGGACGCTTGCCTATCAAATCGTTCATTACTGTGTTAACTAGCGCATCGGGGTTAGTAAGAATGTCCCAAGTGTTGAAGCGGATAAATCGCCCTAAGTAAATGCCGATCGCCGAAAGTGCGTGTATAGTTATCTCCGTTGCCAGGATAAATTTACTCCAACCCTGTTGCTTCAAATAGTAACCCAAATTCATCACCGACAGCACGTAAGCCCCAAACCCTGCCAGCATAAACGCCAGATACTGCGGAATCAAAGCTAGAGCCACAGTCCACACCGAGTTCCCCTCTTTAATCTGGCGGATCAGGTGAATGATATCAGTTAAAACGTAGGGCGCATTAGGCAAAAATCCGATAAACCAGAAAAAACCGCCCCACCAGCGGAGAGAGCGAACTCCGCGCTGCCGCAGTACCCAGATGTCTAAAGCCATCAGTGCCAGTGTAATGGCGATCGCGCCCAAAACGTAAGTTTTGCCCACATCTTGCACAATATGCTTCAGATAACCCAAAACATGGCGCGTACTGGGCAAAAAAGTAGCGCCCAGGAGAAAGGCCGTACCCCACAGCAGCCAGGGCGATCGAGGTTTGCGGAACAGCCAAAAACTAAGACCCAGCGGTACTAAAGCCAAAAACAAATTCCAAGACATCCACCGGACATTGTGTCCCATTGCTTGCAGCGCTTCCAGGATTAATCCCATCATGTCAATTTTTATACAATTAAAGGTTTGATGCAGCACCGCTTCCTTAGCAGCTTCAATCTATTTTAGTCGTTAACTTGTAGGGTCCGTCACCTTATGACTCCAAAGGCCACGCCTGAAAATCAGTAACTGCTAATACTTGTAGGGTGCCTCAGCTTATGACTCGACGCCCGCGCCTGAAAATCTAAAATCGACTGACGTCCTCTACCGCTGTGGATTGAATTCTAAAATTTAAAATCTAAAATCTAAAATCTAAAATCGACTGACGTACTCTACCACTGTGGATTGAATTCTAAAATCTAAAATCTAAAATCGACTGACGCACCCTACTATTCATGCACTTAGTCGAGCGGAATCTCAATCTTAAAAGTCGTTCCGCATCCTATGGATGAAATACAGTCAATCTTACCCTTGTGCTTTTCCACCACAATCGAGTGCGCGATAGACATTCCCAGCCCCGTACCTTTTCCCACAGCTTTCGTAGTAAAAAACGGGTTAAAAATTCTATCAACTATCTCATCGCGAATGCCCGTACCGTTGTCCGAAATTTCTACCCTAATAGTTTTCTGCGGAGTTACACCCGTGGAAATAGCAATTCGTCCACTCTTTGTCTCTGATTGTGGAACCGATAACTGATGATATCGTTCTTCAATAGCATCAATTCCATTAGCAATAATATTCATAAATACCTGATTAAGTTGGCTCGCATAGCACTCCACAAGTGGCAGTTTTCCAAAATCCTTAATTACTTCAATTTCCGGGCGGCTGTCTCGACTCTTCAAGCGGTGCTGCAAAATTAACAATGTACTCTCAATTCCCGCGTGAATATCAACCGGCTTCATTGCCGATTCGTCGAGGCGCGAGAAATTTCTGAGGGACAACACAATTTGCCGGATGCGCTCGGTTCCTACCTGCATTGAACCCATAATTTTTCTTAAATCCTCAGCCATGAAACCCAAATCAATCTCTTCTATGCGAGCGAGAATTTTTGAATTAGGTTCGGGATACTCATGCTCGTAAATAGTCACCAGATCGAGTAACTGTTTTGTATACTGGTTGAGATAATCAATGTTAGCGTGAATGAAGTTAACGGGATTATTAATTTCGTGAGCGATCCCTGCAACTAATTGCCCCAAAGAAGACATCTTTTCAGTTTGAATGAGCTGAGTTTGAGTAGAGCGCAATTCCAAGAGCGCTGACTCTAAATCTCGAGCTTTTTCTCTTTCTCGCGCCTCACTTTTTCGCAGTGCTTCCTCTGCTTGCTTGCGAGTCGTAGTATCCTGGCAAAATCCAATTATTACCTTAGCCTGACCGTCAACATTTCTGCTAAAAATAGTATCCCGGCTTTGCAGCCACAAAAACTGACCACCTGCCCCCCGCATCCGGTATTCAATTTCCCTAATTTCGCCATCTTTAACTCCTACAAAGCTGGCGTGATGTTTGATAATTTTTGGCAAATCTTCAGGGTGTACTAACTGATGCATCAGTGACGAATCCATCGAGGTAAGGTCGTCAAATGTATAGCCCAAAAGCCCAAAAACTGAAGTATTAGCGTAGATATTTCGCTGTTCTTCCAAGTCGTAGAGATACAAAATACCGGGAGTAGCTGATGCTACTTTTTGAATAAACTGCTGACTTTCTTGCAAAGCTAATTCAGCTTGTTTGCGATCCGTAACATCAACGGTGATCCCGTCCCAAAGAATATCGCCATTTTCTTTAGATTCAGGCCGCGAAATTGACTGAAACCAGCGAAGCTTGCCCGAAGGCAGCACCAGCCGTCCTTCCCACTGCCAAGGTTGCAAAGTTTGCGCTGAAATAGCAACAGATTCGTAGTAAGTTGGGCGGTCGTCGGGATGAACCAAATCTGTTAGCAAAGCCGAATTTTGCAGAACAGCTTCTGGTTCTAACTCAAACATTTCTAGGGAACCAGGACTCATGTAAGGGAAGGTAACAGAGCCATCTGCACGCAACAAACATTGATAAATGATTCCCGGCAAATTAGCAGACAGCTTTTGGAATCTTGCCTCGCTTTCCCGCAGTGCTTCCTCTGCTTGTTTGCGCTCCGTAATGTCAGTAATTGAACCAACCATGCGGACTGCTTTTCCAGAGGCGTCCCACAAAGCTTGTCCCCGACTCAATATCCATTTGTAGGCATTGTTGTAGCACCACAACCGGTATTCGGTGATGTAATGCGGCGTTTTTCTATCCAAGTGTTCTTGAAGTATTTGCTGAGAAATTGCTAAATCATCTGGATGTAAACTCGTCTTCCATTTGTTATTGTAATCACTAATTTCACTATCTTCGTAACCAGTGATTTGCTTAAATCGCTCCGACACAAAAAGTTCCCCTGTTTGCAAGTTCCAGTCCCAAATGCCGTCATTGTTGCCTTTGAGTGCTAACTGCCAGCGTTCTTCAGTTTGCATCAATTGAGCAGTTCTATCTTTGACTCTATTTTCTAGTTCCTGATTGAGCTGTTTGAGACTTTCTTCTGCCTGTTTGCTTTCGATCGCAATTCCTGCTAAGTTTACGATCGCCTCTATCAATTGCAGCTCAAAAAAATGGGGGCTACGCGGTTGGGAATAATACATTCCAAAAGTTCCCAAAAGTTGACCCTGAGAGGAGAAAATAGGAGTAGACAAGCAAGCTCTCAGTCCAAAACTCAAGGCTAAATCTCGAAAATTTTTCCACAAAGGATCGCTGGCAATATCTGTAACGATCACCTGTTGGCGACTAAAGGCAGCAGTGCCGCAGGAACCGACATCCGGGCCGATGGCTATGCCATGAATAGCAGCATTGTAACTGTCGGGCAAACTGGGCGCGGCTCCGTGCAGTAAATGTTCGCCATCTGGAGCTAGAAGCAATATCGAACCCATGACATCTCTAGATTGCTGCTCGATAATTTTAACTAAAGTATTTAAAGTAGCGCCAAGAGTTGCGCCCTTAGCAATCATTTCTAAAATTTGTTTCTGACCGGTTAACCAATTTTCAGCTTGCTTGCGCTCCGTAATGTCGCGTGCCATCCAAATAACAGTGTTTTCCTGCATTGGAGAAATGTTAGCGACAAACCAAACTTCTTGGTGGTCAATTTGCAGGCTGTATTCTATGGAATGGGTTTGTTTTGTATCGGCAGTAAGTTGAATTTGACTGAGGAAAAAATCTGCTGTTGCTGGTGGCAGGATATCGTGCAGAGTTTTGTTTATAAGTTCCGCCGGCGGTTTGTATAAAAGTTCGGGATTTGTGGGCGCAATTTTCTGATAACGTCCCTCAATATCAATGACAAAAATTACGTCGTTCATGGCAGCGAACAAAGCTAGAAGTTCCGATTCAGAAGCTTGGAGGGCGATTTCAGCTTGTTTGCGATCGCTAATATCCGTCCCGATACAAAGCAGTCCTGCCACATTTCCCTTCGCATCTAGTAAAGGTTTATTTGTCCACGCTATCCACACCCTTTCTCCATTGCTGCGGATGTTTTCATTTTCATTTTGGAAGTATTTTTGCGGCTGTGCCAAACAGTCTCGAATCTTTGTCGCCAGGTCACTTTCAAATAAATTAGTTTTGGGTATAATTGTGCCGATCGCACTTTTGCCGATGATTTCTGCTTCTGAATACCCGAAAAAAGTTTCAGCAAACTCGTTAAAAAAAGTAATCTTGCCTTCACTGTCTAACTGCACAATCATGCTGTTAGAATTTTCAACTAATTGCCGGTACTTAACTTCGCTGGAACGCAGTTTCGCACGACCGTACACCCAGCTAAAAACTGCGACCCCCGTCAAAAGTGCCAGCAAGCCGCCTCCAAAAAGCAGCCAGCCCCGAAACGGCGAATTCGCAGGCCATCCTCCCGCCGGAATTGCTGCCAACTGCCAGGAACCGTTGGGCAAAGTCACTTCCAGCAGCACGGGATTGTGCTGAAAAATTGACCCGTCACCGAAAAACACAGGACCGGATGCTCCCTTCCCGTCTTTGCCCCGCAGAGCGTATTGGAGCTTCGCTGAGGAGTCGTTGAGTCCTGCTTCCTCAATCAGGGAATTTTTGTCGATGATCAGACCTGTCAAGCCCCAGTAAACTCCTGTTTCAGCCTCGGCGCCGGAGGGTGTGAGAAAAATCGGCGATCGGCTGATGAACGTCTCGTCCCCCTCCAATAATTTCACGGGCCCGGCAAGTAAAGTTTTTCTGGTATTGATGACCTCTTTGACCATTTGCCGCTGTTCGGGTAGCGCCGTCAAGTCAACCCCGATCACCGCTTCATTTCCCTCCCGTGGATAAATGTAAGCGACCGTCGTGCCTTTAACTAAAGTTATGGCGCGAATGCCCGGTTGCTGTGCCACCAGAATTCTCGCCGTCGCTGTAAACTCGGCTTCGGTGATGTTGGGGTTATTTGAAAGGTAAGCCCCCAAACCCCGCATCAAAAACAGCCGGGAATTCAAAGCGCCTTCAAGCTTAGAACGGACTGTGCTGAGCCGCTCGAGGGTGCTAGCGCGGTTGTAGTGAAAAAACCGCCGCTGTTCCGATCGATCTAGAATGCCAACTCCGACCAAAATTGCTATTGATGCCGAAATAGCTGCTATATACGGTGAAATTTGGAATTTTTTAACCTTAAAGTATGCCATCTGCCGGGGGTTAAGGTATTTTTTTACGTCTTTAGATAGATTTAGTTTAGTTTGCCTTCTCTAGACAAAGGCAAGCTTTTGGGGATACCGGGCTTTTGGCAAGCGGGCGCGAGTTTGTTGTTTTCTAAGCTGTTGTGCATTTGAATTTTATATTTCAAGGCCGTATTTTCCACTCGTCAAATCCTCGCAGCGGATAGGGTGCTACCCCTATCCGCTTCTGGCGACTCGTCATTTATCGGGTAGGGCGCGCCATGCTCCCGCACCACAGCGGTGGGGGAGCGCGCGCCCCGAAAGACGGAAGTTATTAGCTAAAATAAGGTTAGCAATAATTTTTTTCAGCGCTACGGCTAATCATTCATAGGGGCAATTTGATGCAAGAACAGTTGATGGAAGCGATCGCACCTTACCGCGATCGCGTGGATTATCTAGAAGTTCGCCTCGAACAAAGCGAGTCAACTGCGATTAGTTTTCGCGGCCCTCAGTTAGATGCTGTCAACCGCAGTTTTAGTCTCGCCGGCGGCATCCGCGCCTGTCACAAAGGTGGCTGGAGTTTTGTAACTTTTAACGGTTTAGATGAGTTAAAAGACCGCATTGAAGAAGCTGTAGTGCAGTCTCGTTTGGTTGGCAGCGAAAAAACTCTACTAGCAGATGTCACCCCAATTCAAGATTATGTAGCGGTGGAATTGGGTCGCGACCCGCGCTCTATTACTCTAGCCGAAAAGCGGAAATTGCTCGAATCTTACAATCAGTTGCTGTTAGATTATGACCCGCGAATTCAGACGACAATGGCAGGTTATAGCGACAGATTTGGGATTACTTATTTTGTGAATTCTCAAGGTACTTGCATCGCTCAAGAGCGCTTGGACGTGACTGGCCGTTTCGGAGCGATCGCCCGCGGCGAGGGCGGTGTCGTCCGCCAAGGGTTTGAGTCGATTCACTCGCGATCGGATTACGATGTGTTGACAAATATTGAAGATCGTGTTAAAAGTGCGGCCGTTCGAGCTGTGGGCCAACTAGAGGCTAAATCGGTGAAAGGCGGTCAGTATCCGGTGATTTTAGACCCTTATTTGTCGGGGGTGTTTATTCACGAAGCTTTCGGTCATTTGTCGGAAGCAGACGGCATTTACGAAAACCCGAAAATGCAGGAATTGTTGACTTTGGGCAAGCCTGTGGCGATCGAACAATTGAATGTAATAGACGACGCAACTGTGCCGGGATTGCCGGGAACTTTGAAATACGACGACGAAGGCGTGCCGGCTCAGTGCAAGCATTTAATTAAAAATGGAGTTTTAGCGGCTCGGATGCACAATCGCGAGACTGCCGGCAAAATGGGCGAAAGTCCGACGGGAAATGCCCGGGCTCTGAGCGCTACTTTTATGCCTTTGGTGCGGATGACTAATACTGCGATCGAGTCTGGGGAAAATTCTTTTGACGAAATGGTTGCCGACATTGACGAAGGAGTTTATGCAGTGCGGATGTTGGGAGGACAAACCAACGGCGAAATGTTTACCTTTGCCGCGGCTCAAGGGTTCATGATTCGCGACGGCAAATTAGCCGAACCGGTGAGCGATGTCACTTTAAGTGGCAATGTATTTCAGACTTTAAAGGATATTGAGTCTATAGGAAACGACTCGGTTTATGCCTACGGCGGTTGTGGTAAAGGCGGCCAGAGTGGTTTGCCCGTAAGTGTCGGCGGCCCCCATCTCCGGATTAAAAATGTTGTAGTCGGAGGAAGGTAATCATTAGTCATTAGTTCAAAACTGACGCAACTGGCACATGGTGAAGGCGTGCTTGCGCCCTCACGCCTCACCTTAACCAGTCCGGGACACTGACAAGTTGACAAATCCCTCAAAATCTACTATTGACGGCTTCAGCTAGGTCCTTCGGTGTGTGGGAGACTTCAGAAATTACAGAAAAATTAGGGAAGTGCGATCGCGATATTAGATTTTACCAGAGTTTACCCTGATTTTTATTTAATTACCCTTAACTCGCCTTCATCTGTACCCGAGCGCTGTGGTTAATGGGAATCTCAATCACAAATTCTGCACCTTGATCTGGCTGCGAAAAACACTTCAAATCTCCGCCGTGCTTCTCCACCACAATCTGATAGCTTATCGATAATCCCAAGCCAGTGCCATCACCCAGAGGTTTAGTTGTGAAGAAAGGATTAAACAACCGATTTATTACATCGCTTGTCATCCCCGATCCATTATCTTTAAAACTGATTCTTACCCATTCGCGATTCAGCATAGAAGTAGCAATCGTAATCGTTCTAGGCTCGTTTTTAATTTGCTCCGGGCTGCCTTTTTTATCATAATGATTCAAGGCATAAATGGCATTGCTCAAGAGGTTCATAAATACCTGATTCAACTGACAGGCATAACATTCTATTTGTGGCAAATCTCCGTATTCTTTAATAACTTGAATAGACGAAGAATTCGGCTTAGCCTTGAGCTGACTCTGCAAAATTACTAGAGAGCTATCGATTCCCTCATGAATATTAACGGGTTTCATCTCAGCTTCGTCTAGGCGCGAGAAGTTCCGCAACGTCACCACAATCTGACGGATACGTTCTGCCCCCAATTGCATCGAAGACAGCATTTTAGGCATATCCTCTTTGATAAATTCCAGCTCTATTTGCTCAATTAAAGCTTCGATTTCAGGGTATTTATCGGCATCGTGCTGCTGGTAAAGCGTGATTAAACTCAATAGCTGATGAGTGTAATCCGCGACATAAGTTAAGTTGCCATAGATGAAGTTAACGGGATTATTAATTTCGTGGGCAATACCTGCAATTAGTTGTCCTAAGCTCGACATTTTCTCAGTCTGAATAAGCTGAGACTGGGTGCGCTGTAAATTGTGCAGTGCCAGTTCTAGTTCGATGGCTTTTTCTCGCTCTCGCGCCTCCGATTGCCGCAATTTCTCCTCTCTTTCTTGGCGGGAGCGCTCGTTGTCCTTTAGCTGTTGCACATGGCATAAAGTTTTGTTAATTGTAATTTCTAAATCCTGAAAATTTATTGGCTTAATCAAAAAGTCAAAGGCCCCGCCGTTCATTGCCTTTCTGATATTTCCCAAGTCGCCATAGGCAGATATAACTACTGTTTTGACCAGAGTAACTAGCTCGTTAAGTTTCGCGAGCAAAGCCATGCCATCCATGACTGGCATATTAATGTCTGTCAGTATAATATCTATATCCGGCTGCTCTCGCAACGTTGAAAGCGCTTCTACACCATTGTGTGCAAAAAAAACTTGGTATTCTCCTGTGCGGATCTTTTGTCTAAATTTCTGGCAAATTAAAGTTTCTAAATCTGGCTCGTCATCCACAAATAATATTTTAGCTGGCATCTTGAGAGCCATTTCGGTTGTAAACGACATTTTTTGAACTCCTGGGATTCATTAACTTATCCGACGAGTAATTTTTATCTACTTTACGTCCTATTATAGATTATTTCAGGAGTAATGAAAAGGCTGGTTTCTGCAAGGGCAAACCGGATGGCTAGAATAGGCTCTGAGTTTGGTAAAAGTCGATGGATTAGCTAAGGTTGAGTGTCGCCCTCGTTTGTCTGATTGGAATTTCAATCCAGAACTCTGTTCCCTGCCCCACCTCTGAAAAACACTTCAATGCGCCCCCATGCTTCTCCTGTACAATTTGGTAGCTGATATAGAGACCCAAACCAGTACCCTCACCTACAGGCTTAGTAGTAAAAAATGGTTCAAAAATACGGTCTTTCACCTGGGCGGTCATTCCCGGCCCATTATCCAGAATTTGAATGACGACACGGGATTTTTCCTCTAGCAGAAAAGTGCGAATAGTAATGGCCAGCGGGCAAGCGCGGATGTCCTCTAGTGACCGTTGTTTGTTGTACTCCTTCAAAGCATCAATCGCATTAGAAAGGATGTTGATAAACACCTGGTTTACTTCAGCAGCATAGCATTCGACTAAAGGCAGAGCGCTGTAGTCCTCTATCACTTGAATCTCTGGACGCCCTGCCCTTGTGTGAAGTCGATTCTGCAAAATCATCAGGCTGCTTTTTATCCCCTCGTGAATGTCAACAGGCTTTATGTGAGCTTCATCCAACCTTGAGAAGTTACGCAAAGACAAAACAATCTTCTGAATGCGGTCAACACCCCCTTTCATCGAAGCCAGAATTGCGGGTAAATCTGCTATCAGAAATTCCAAATCTATGGCTTCGATTTCAGTTTGAATCTCCGAACTGGGAGGAGTGTACTGCTGCTGATAGAGATGCAGCAGGTGGAGTAGGTCTTGAATATAATCACTGACGTGGCTGATATTGCCGTAGATAAAATTGACGGGGTTGTTGATTTCATGGGCAATCCCCGCAACCACTTGACCTAAAGAAGACATTTTTGCGGTCTGAATCAGTTGAGCTTGGGTCTTTTGTAGGTCTTGCATACAGTTCTGTAAATGCTGAGCTTCTTCTCTAGCGCGAGCTTCTGACTCCCGCAAGCGCTGATTTTCTTTTAACTGTTGCACCTCGTGCAGGGTTTTGTTGAGGGTAATTTCTAAATCCTGAAAATCTATCGGCTTGGTTAGAAAGTCAAAAGCACCGAAGTTCATCGCATTTCTTATATTTTTTATGTCGCTATAGGCTGATATAACTATTGTTTTGAGGGGGAGGTTTATCTGATTAATTTGAGAGAGTAAAGTCAGACCATCCATTTCAGGCATATTAAGGTCGGTCACTACTATATCTATATCCAGGCGTTCTTTCAATTTTCCCAGCGCTTGTACGCCATTATGGGCAAAAAAAAGCTGCCATTTTTCGGCGCGTATTTTTTTTCTAAATCTCTGGGAAATTAGAGATTCTAAATCTAGTTCATCATCCACAAACAGTATTTTTGCTGACATATTAATGTTTCAGTGACTATTAAAACTCATAAAAAATTAGCGCTCCAGAAGCACAGAAGGAAAATGCAATCGAGCAATTTTAAGTCGACTGAGGTACTCCTTTTAATTAGGAATTACCCATTACCAATTACCCAATATGTTTCCTTGTGAGTTTACTCCAAATTGAGTATTTTATTTTTGAGTGTCTCAAAATTAACAGGCTTAGTAATATAGTCATCAGCTCCATAAGCCATTGCCGTTTGGTAATTTCTCTCATCTCCATAAGCCGTAATCATAAAAACTTTTAAATCTGGAAACTTTTCTTTGAGAATCCTGAGCAGTTCTAGCCCATTCATTCCTGGCATATTAATATCCGATAAAATCAATACAATAGACGCTTCATCCTGGTTTCCTAAGTAGTTCAAAGCTGCCTCTGCGGACAGGCAAAAATGAAATTGAATTTGCCCGGCTTTGATTTCTTTCCTAAATTTCTGCTTGAACAGTGACTGGATATCTTCTTCGTCGTCTACAACCATTACTTTCATTTTTTGAACTCCTTAATTTCTGCTACTTTTTTGGGGCAATATGATTACAAACTCTGTGTAATTTCCAACTTCTGTTTCGACTTTGAGTTCTCCTCGGTGTTGCTGGACGATAACATCCTGACTTATAGACAGACCTAGACCAGTACCTTCGGCTGGTGGTTTTGTAGTAAAAAAGGGATTGAAAATTTTATCGAGTACCTCTGGTTTTATACCTGAGCCATTATCGCGAATGCGGATTTCAATCGCGTCACCAAGATTTCGAGTTCTCACGTCAAGCAGCGGTGAAAATTCTTGTCCGATTTCTTGCTGCTTTTTATAAGCTGCATAGCAAGCATTGCTAATAATGTTAAGAAAAACCCTACCGATATCTTGTGGCACGACCTCTACTTCGCCAATGTCTTTGTCATAGTCGGTGTCTATGGTAATGTTAAAAGCAGCTTCCTTCGCTCGCATCCCGTGATAGGCTAGATTGATATATTCGGCTAATAAACTATTTATATCTGTAGCTTCCCAGTGACCGCTTTGTCCCCTCGAATGCAAAAGCATATTGCCAACGATTTTGTCTGCTCTTTGACCGTGTTGATTGATTTTTTTAAGATTAGCTGTGAGATCGGTTAGTAGCTCGGCAATATCCTCACTGGTTTCAGGATCTAAACGTTCTGCTTGATTTTCAATTTTTTCAAACAGTTCTTCTGTTAATTCCGCAGAAAGTTCTGAGAAATTGTTGACAAAGTTTAAGGGGTTTCTGATTTCGTGGGCAATCCCTGCGGTTAAACTGCCCAGAGAAGCTAGTTTTTCTTGGACAACAATTTGATTTTGCATAGCTCTGAGATTTGCTTCTATCCGCTGGCGCTCTTCAATCTCATTTTGCAATTGCTGCACAGTATGGGTGATTTCAGATGTACGCTCCTTGACTTTGATTTCTAGTTCCTCATTAGCTTTTTGCAGTGCTTCTTGGGCTTGCTTGCGATCGGTGATATCGCGCACGATCGCCACATATTCTTGGAGATCCTGATTGGAAAGAGAAGCTTGTTGAGAGAATCGGTTTGAGATGGCAACTTCGAGGATGCGCGAGTTTCCATCTGGTAAGTTGAGGGTTTGTTCGCTGCGACTGAGCCACTGCTCTGGCTGATCCCCTAATCCGGGTAGTAATTTGTTTAGGTAAGACCCAATTAGCCTTGTAATATCTATTCCGAAGACGCTTTCAGCAGCGGGATTAGTCTGACGAATTACACCTTTTTCATCGAGCACTACAATAGCATCTAGGGCAATGGTAAAAAGCTGTTCTGCTCCCTCTCGTGCCTCGTCCATTAAGACAACCTGGGATATGCTCGTCCAACAGGCAACGGCTACCCCTACAAAGGTGATACTCAAGACTAGCACTACCAAAAGATTAGAGGCAAGACTTGAGTTAGCCTCTAAGGGGATACCAAACAACCACCCGATCGTAACGGCGCTACAAATCAGTAAAATCGCAACTAGAACCTGAAACGCCACAAAATCTGGTATCAAGCTCTTGCGCTGTTGCCGATAACGCTGAATCCACCATTCTGGATGAAACGGTGCAAAGGGAATGCGACGGATAGCCGCATCCACTACGAAAATAACCACAGGAAACAGCAACCCAATCAGCACATCTTGCCGGCTCCAAGCTAAGCCTCCAACCAGCAACACCACACCATCAAAAATCAAAAAGCCTAATGCCAACCAAGGCCATCGCACTTGTGGGGATCCTCGCCGCAGCCACAGTCCGAGATAGAGTGACATCAACATTACGATGAAGGCAACACAACCAATCACCAATAGCCGAGTTATATCTATCCAAAGTAAACCGATCAAATTAATTAAAACGCAAAATATCAAGCCCGGTTGCAGAACACCTCGTCGGGAAACGATCGCAAAAACGGGTGCAACATATCCATCAAGAGCGAGTTGGTACAAAATTCGGGGAGAGTTAGAAACTGCAGTGGCACAAGCTAGAAAACAGCTTGAAGCCAGCAACAGTGTCACGATTAATGAAGCTGACGGGCCCCAAAATGGTACGGCGGCTGCTAATAAATTCTTAAACGAGTCTTCCCCCAGTCCTTCAGCGGTGGCTAAGCGCATTAGTACCCAGGAGTTGGCTAGAAATATGGGTACAATTAGCGCTGCAGCTAAGTTTAGAAACCGCAAAGTTTCACTGGGACGACGGCTGTCGGCGACAAAGGAGGAAGCGGTTTCGCACGCGCAAGTACCGTAGATCGCGAAGCATGACCACTTAGCCCAGTCCACAAAGGTTAAGCTTGGCCAACTGCTGGGGAAAAGTCCGGGACTCTCTGGAGATAAAGCTAACCATCCCATCCCTTGAATGCCAAACACCAGTAAAAATCCAATTGCTGGGAACACGAAAAATGCGTGCAGTATTCCTAGAGCGCGAGTGCCACTAAATGCCACAATATAAGCGATCAGTGTGAATCCAACTATGAGAATTGTTCTGGGACACGAAATACCCAAGGGTTCCAGGTTAGCTTGGATGAGGTCTGTGATGACGATCGCATTCACTGATGGATATACTACCCAACTCAGAAAGTAACCGAACGCCGCATACCGACCCAGAGAGGGATAGTTCCTCAGTAGCCTGGTGATATAGTTGGGTGTTCCCCCGGACATTTCTGGCCAATGTTCCCCTAAGCGTTTCACTTGCAGGTTCAGCATTACCCCCAATAGCACCGCGGGCAGCCAGACGAAAATTGCATTTGGGCCCAGAGCTGCGTACATTGGTGGTGCAATTGTTACCCATGCGATATGACCGCTCAGACCAAAGCCCCAGGTTTCAATAGAACTCAGGCTTCTCTGGAGGCGCATGGGCGATCGCCTACTAAGATTTTCTGTTGGGGAAGGCTGAGTTGGTTCTGAGTGGTAGCCGTTTTCCGGCTCGTGTCGGATGTCTGTCGCCATCAATTTTACCTATTATTTTGGGGATTTTGCTGTCGCGACCATGAGGTTCAGCTTTATAGCTTTTAACTTATTTCTGTTAAGCATTTTTGCTAGTTTTAAATTTTGGCAAAGCTGCCTTTCTCAATCCACCCTGAAAATCTATCTCAATTGATCTTCAATATTACCAGGACTTACCCAACTGTCACAGCTCGGTGTACCAGCACCAAAAAATTATACAATAAACATCGAACAAGAAGTTTTAGTTACTCAATTAAATGACTTAATAGCAGGCCGTGTTTAATTTTATCTATTGTTTTACCATTTTTATCGGCTAAACTTTTGATCGCCTAAGCCACACAAATTCATGACAAGCAATATGATTTGTGTTAATTCTAGCTTGACCGGAGTGGCAAGATTCTCTCCCGGTTAATTGCTGGAGTTCCTTAGAAGATTGCTCAATTTTCCAGCCAATAGCACACACATGAGTGTAGGTTATTCGTGCGCTTATTATTGAGTTTGGTCGTTAGTCGCGACTGTCAACTTGTCACTGATCCGGACTGGTTAAGGTGATGGGATCGGGCGTGAGCAAGCCCGATCCATTTGTCAGGTGCTTTAGTCCTGTAGTTATTAGTAGGGTGGCCTCGGCGCACCTTATTACTACAGATACTGTCAAAATATAAGCAATGCAGCGTAAGTCTTGTTCTTCCCTCTTGCTTCTTCGTTCTGACTTCAGAACTTAGGCAAAAAATGAATGCTTCAATCCGCTATTGGTACAGACTCTGTGGGCTGAGGCGCACTCTACAGATAGAGTTTGTGCGTGCAGGAGTGTTCCCTCTTCCTTCTTCCTTCTCAATAAAAAACCCCGGTTTCTTTAAGAAACCGGGGTTTTTCCTACCAACTAAGAGAGGAGTCAAAACTTAACAGGTAGCGGTTGCCGGAATTCTGCATTTCTCGCACAACCCTCTAAACCAAACTACGGGCAAATTCTATCTAGTTGCAGCTTCTTTAAAGCTGTCTCATTTCCTCTTCAAGCACCCGAACCAAATCTTGATTGCCACTGGATCTCGCTACTTCTATGCGGTGCATCAGTTGCTTGTGAATGTTAGCGCGGTGGGTTTCTGCTACTTTTTTTACGTTTTGACGATTTGTGTTCATGGTGGACGTTCCTTATATTAAATTTGGTGTACCTGCTACTTCTCTAATATAGCGCTAAATTCCAAAAAGTATCTAAATTTACAAAAAATTTACAGTTGTTGACCGATCGACCAAACTCCTGTATAAGATTGGTCATAAGTCAATAGCGATATCTTGACAATAAAAAAAGGCAGAACGCTAGAGCAGCAGAAGGCAGAAGGCAAAAGGCAGAAGTAGAACTTCTCCCCATCTCCCAACATTTACTCAAAGGGTAAGGTACTTATGACGTACTCAACATTTACTCAAAACTCACAACTTGCTTCAGCCCCTCTACCAACTGCTGAAGGTGTGCCAGCTCGTGAGTTGCCATCAGCGAAATCCGAATTCGACTGACACTTACAGTCGGAGGCCGAATCGCTGGAGCAAAAATACCTATCTCCTTGAGTTTGCTGCCGACTGTTAAAGCTGCCGCTGCATCTTTTAACGGAAGACTGAAAATTGGGGAGAGGGAATTACTAATTGGTAATTGGTGATTGGTAATCGCGCAATATTTGAAAGTTTCGATATTTTGCCGCAACCGAACTCGGCGTTCGGGTTCCTGCTGTACAATCCTCACCGCTTCCAAAGCAGCCGCGGCATCAGCAGGCGTCAATGCTGTAGTATAAATCCAAGTCGCCGCTCGATTACGCAGAAAATCAATTAAAGCAGCAGAGCCCGCAACGTAACCACCTAAACTTCCCAAAGCTTTGCTGAGTGTTCCCACTTGAATCAGGGGTGTTCCCGTACACCCGAAATGTTCTACACAACCGGCACCGCTAGTAGCACCGAAAACTCCTGTAGCGTGAGCTTCATCTACTAATACCATGCAGTTAAAGGTTTCGGCCACAGCCAACAACTGCGGTAGCGGACACAAGTCACCATCCATGCTAAAGACGCTATCGGTAATAATTAAACACTTGCGGTACCTGGCGCGATTTTGCTCTAGCTTTGCTTTTAAATCCTCAAGATTGCAGTGACTGTACTCTAGGGCAGTTGCACTACTGAGTGCAGCTCCATTTTTCAGGCTCGAATGGTTGTACTTGTCAGATAATATCAAATCACGCTTGCCGACAACGGATGCGATCGCCCCTAGATTCGCCAAATATCCCGAACTGAATACTAAAGCATCTTCAGTTTGTTTTAAATTAGCAATAGCTTGTTCTAGCTGTCTGTGCAAATCGCGGTGTCCGCTGACCAACCTCGAACCCGTCGCACCCGTACCAAATTCATTAGTTGCAGCTATAGCTGCTTGAATTAACCTGTCATCGCCGGCAAGTCCGAGATAATCGTTGCTGGCAAAGTTAATGAGCCGACGGCCTGCTAATTTTACCACAGGTCCGGGGGAACTTTCGAGCGATTGGGGCGATCGATACCAATCGGCACGGCGAACTGTGTCCAGGGCCTTCTCTATCCAAGCGTAAGGGTCTGCGTTCATATTGGAAAGCGATCGGGTAATACGTTATATTAGCTGGTGATCAGTTCCTCCGCATCACATAAGCATATGCCACTCACTAAAAAATACAGATTAGTCACCCGCAGCGATTTTGACGGTCTTGTCTGTGCCGTTTTGCTCAAAGAACTCGATATGATCGACGAGATTAAATTCGTGCATCCTAAAGATATGCAGGATGGGAAAATCGAAATAACAAATAACGATATTAGCACCAATTTACCCTATGTTGAGGGAGTTCATCTAGCTTTCGATCACCACTTCAGCGAAACTCTCAGACACGAGAAAATCAAAATCAACCACATCATCGATCCCTATGCAGCTTCAGCAGCTAGGGTACTGTACAAATATTATGGAGGCCAAGCAAAGTTTCCTGATATTTCTGAGGCGATGATGGCAGCAGTTGACAAATCAGATTCCGCTCAATTTTTCCAAGAAGAGGTTCTGCATCCGCAAGAATGGGTATTGTTAAACTTCATAATGGACGCCCGAACAGGCTTAGGAAGGTTTAAAGAATTTACCGTCTCCAACTATCAATTAATGATGCAGTTAATCGATTACTGCAAAAATCATACCATCGATGAAATTTTGCAGCTTCCTGATGTAAAAGAAAGAGTAGATCTCTACTTCGAGCAAGAAGAAAAATTTAAAGAGCAAATACAGCGATGCGCCAAAGTTTATAATAATTTAGTTGTTTTGGATTTGCGTAACGAAGAGGTGATTTATGCGGGAAATCGTTTTGTAATTTATGCTTTGTTCCCTCAGTGCAATATATCGATTCACGTACTTTGGGGACTGAAACAACAAAATACTGTTCTCGCAGTTGGCAAGTCAATCTTTAACAAAACTTCTCAAACTAATATTGGGGAGTTAATGCTAAGATATGGCGGCGGTGGGCACCAAAATGCCGGAACTTGTCAGATTGAGAACGACAAAGCTAGTCAAGTTTTGAAAGAGTTAATTGCCCAGATAAAAGAAAATGGTTAAATTGGCTTTATCTTTTTTGCAGTCAGGACTGGAGTCTTTGATTATTTATTTTAATTTTCAGCACTAAAGTCCTTACTACAAAAGAGATTTTTCGGGACTGAAGTCCTTACTACAAACGGGAGTTTATTCCTCAAGGTTTTGAGCTGGTGGGTTCTGAACATTGAGATTTTCTGAACAGTTGCCTTTGACTGGTGGCAAATGGTCTACCAAACCCATATCAAAAGCGATATCCGGCAACTCATCAGCTTTATATTTTCCTGGCTCAAACAATCGCCCGGGAGTAAAACAAGGCTGTTTTAATCGTACAACCTCCCCGGGCGAAAACATTCCCCTAAACATTTTGCGTTCGAGTCCCATAATTTCTGCTCCTAAAACAACTTTCGCATTAATCTTAACAATTTTTGAGCAGCAGCTTCCCAATTAAATAAATCCGCCGTCTCTTTAGCTTTGTGAGCTACCTGAAAACGCATCGGATCTTCCACAATGTTTCGCAACTGTTGGCGAACAGACTGAACATTGGGTTGGGCCCAATGAGGATCATTTCTGATTTTTAGATACTGAGTATCGTAACACTTTCCGACGGGAATTAGATCGTAAGCAATGGGATAGCAGTTATCAGCATTGGCGTACTCGGTCGGCCCACCGTACATAGTCATAGCGACGGGCAAACCTGCTGCAAAGGCATCCAAAATTTTAATTGCAAAACCCTCGCCGCGAAAGGGAGCTAAAAAAGCATCGGCTGACAAGTATAAATCAGCTAGTTCTGCTTTATTACAAAATTTAGGCATTATCCGAATTCTTGACTTGAACTTGCCGAATTGTTTTTCGATATTTACGAGATGCTCCACTATAACATCTGGATGTTTGCCACCATCTTTGATTATTAACTCTACGTTAAAATCATCTCTAAATTCTTCCCAAAAAGCTTGAATGGCCAGATCCGTGCCAAATCTATATAAATCAAAAGAATTGGTCATGTGCAGAATATACTTTATATCTTCCTGGTTTTTTTGCGGTCTGGGAAAATAGAGTTGCGAGATTAAAGGATTGAAACCTAGAGGCATGACTGATACGTTGGCTGCCGGACATCCAGCTTTTATTAAAACGTTTTTAGAGTATTGGCTGACGGCTAGTTTGTGGGATAAGTTATTGACAGCATCGTAAATCCAGTAATCATAATCATCAGTGTTGTTGGCGAATTCGTAATTGATAGCAAAAAATTCTAAATTGAGATGTCCCTTGAGTTCTTTTAAAAAATAAGGTTTCCAGTAATGAGACCATTTTATCTGAAATAAGTCTGATGGTGCCGTGTTCATCCACTTTTCTAGCCGGTGGTTTTCTTCTGTTGTGGAATTGTCGCTGATCTGAGAAGCAATTGTTGAAGGTTCCACAGAAATAGGAATTCCAATTTGGTCTAAAGTTTTCGCCAGGGATAGCGTAATATCAGCGAAGGAGTTAAAGTGTTGGAAACCAACGTTAAAGTGAACCATATTTATTGGTTATTAGTCAGGGTAATCGCATCTAATTTGGAATAAATTGTACTTGACAAATGACAGAAAATGCACCCGCCAGAGGCAGGGCTGCGGTGGAGACGCGCTCGGCGACCAACAAGCAGTTAAACTGGGAATGGACTCCCGGCAGGTATTCCTCACTCAGGCAGCTGGAAAAAGGCGGCCGTGAAATCTACCGGCAACGGAACATTGTTGAACGTGCTATCAACCTACTCAACCAAAGGAGTCCGATCGCTATTCGATATGATAAGCTGGCTGCCAATTATACAGCCATGATTACTATCGCCTGCATTCTGTTGTGGTTATAGTTTAAAAACGCGCCCTAGGCAAGAGTACGTGATGGAGATACATCAACTAAGTGGAACCGCAGCGATCATGCTTAGGTGGCTATCAGCATCACACTCAATTTTCATTCCTTAGTTTACGAGCTGCGCTTGAATGATACTGTCAAATGTTTAAAAAATTTACCTCACCATTATACCTTAATTAAGATATTATTACCCTGTAATATCTCTGAGGATTTTTTTATTCTTTCTTTTCTGGGGTCGTTCAAATTGGCAAAATTTTATTAAAAACTGGCATTTAAGATATTCACCGAAGGCAAGGAATCTGTTGGTTTTGGTGGGTGATTTAAAGTTTAAGTAAAACTTTTTGCCATTGATAGCACCCATAAACTACAATAACTAGATGGAAATTTATTCGGATTTAACTGTAGCATATTTTGGGTTCAAATTAATAGGGGTTTACCCTGGAGCGTAAAGCCAGGATTAGGCAGCAATTAAATCTGTCTGCCTATCCTACTTAACTTTTGTGACATTTTCGTAAGTTTTCACCAATGGGAAGACCCTGGTAATGAAGATTGGGAGGCAGAGCCTCCCAATTGTTTTATCCTTTTAATCGAGGATGTGCCTCCTCCAAAGGCATTCCCAGTCAGAGCCTGGGAACGATTGGAATAGTCATTGGTCAGGCGTTAATTGCTACTAACTAATAACTAATAACTAATAACCCCTTTTTTACAGCTTTTGGAACACTGCGAACATCGGCAGATACATCGATAGCAAAATCGAACCTACGATACCACCGACGACCACAATCATCAAAGGTTCTAGCATACTTGTCAGTCCTTTTACTGCTTCTTCAACTTCGGTTTCGTAGAAAGCGCCAACTTTCATCAACATCTTGTCAAGTTCCCCTGTCTCCTCGCCAATTGCCATCATTTGGATGGCCAAAGACGGAAAAACAGCTTGTTCTTGCAAAGCAATACTGATCATGCCACCGCTTTGAATTTCCTGCCTGGCATATTCGATCGCATTCGATATCGCCTGATTCCCCGCCACATCTCGCACAATTTCCAAAGAATTGAGAATCGGCACGCCCGATCGCGTCAGCGACCCAAATATCACGCAAAACCGAGCCACAGCAGATTTTTCGATCAAATCTCCAAAAATCGGCAACTTCATCGCAATTCTATCAATTTGTAAGTGACCCATTGGAGTTTTATAGTACATATCAAAGGCAATTTTGAGCGCTATAATCACCCCAATAACTGTCACCTGTTGGATCGGAGGCCAAGCGGTACAAAATGCACTAATTCCCAACATGATCAGCGTAAAAGTTGGCAAATCTGCACCAATATCCTTAAAAATCTTAGCGAAAGTTGGCAGCAAGAATATGGTCATTGCGAAAAAAATCACGATCGCAATAAAGAACACAGTCTTCGGATAAGACATTGCCGAATTAATTTCCGATTCCGTCTTGTGATTTTTTTCCATCATCACGGCCAGACGGTCTAGGGTTTCATCGAGTACCCCCCCGACTTCTCCCGCCGCCACCATACTGATAAACAGTTGGTCAAAAACATCAGGAAACTTAGCCATCGCCTCTGCCAAGTTTATCCCTTCCTGCACGTCCGCATTCATGCTCCTGAGCGCTCGCTTCAGCTTAGCATTAGAACACTGCTCGTGGAGCACGGAAAGGCATCTAACGATCGCCACCCCTGCATTAAACATAGCCGCAAACTGACGAGCAAAAATAGCCATATCCTTAACAGTAAGGCTGGTAAGGTTATATTCAATTTGCTCCTGAATCTTACTGAAATCAAAGCCACCTTTCGGTTTTTCGCGGATAACGTTGGTAGCCACAGCTCACCTCTGAAAATTTATTAAAAGTTATGACTCATCAGTCATCAGTCATTAATTCAGTCGGCAGACTCCTGACTAATGACTGCCGACTGAATTAATGAGCTCCTACCTTGGCTCCAACAGGTGCCGGGCCGATCAAGCGTTCGAGTTCGTCAGCCTTAGAAGCCTTGGCCATTGCCGATTCCCAAGTGACTTTACCGCTCTTGTAAAGTTCAGCGAGGGCCATTTCCATCGTCCTCATGCCCAATTTCGCGCCCATTTGGATTTGGGAGTAAATCATTGGAGTTTTGCCCTCCCGGATCAAGTTAGCCATAGCTGGAGTATTCACCATGATTTCCATAGCACAGCAGCGGCCGCCACCAACTTTTATTACCAAATTTTGGCTGCAAATTCCCACCAAAGAGTTAGACACCTGGGCGCGAACCTGGGGTTGTTGAATGGGCGGGAACACGTCCAAAATCCGATCGATCGTTGCAGCCGCCGAATTAGTGTGCAGCGTTCCCATCACCATGTGACCCGTTTCTGCCGCCGAAATTGCCAGACCGATCGTTTCCAAGTCCCGCATTTCCCCCACCAGAATTACATCAGGATCTTCGCGCAAAGCAGCTTTCAGCGCATTAGCAAAGCTCTTAGTATCTTCGCCCTTTTGGCGCTGGTGAAACAAACTCTTGATATTAGGAAACACATATTCGATCGGATCTTCAACTGTTAGAATATGTTCCGCCCGCGTCCGGTTGACCAAATCCAACAACGCCGCCATCGTAGTAGTTTTCCCGGAACCAGTTTGTCCCGTCACCAACAGCATACCCCTGGGTCTTTCCGTCAGATCCCGCAAAATTTGTGGCACGCCTAAAGCATCTGCGTTAGGGATCTTAGAAGCCAGAGCCCGCATACAAGCAGCCCAAGCACCCCGCTCCCGGTAGACATTGACGCGAAACCGAGCCAATCCCCGAACGCCGTAAGCGCAGTCAAGTTCCCACTCCATTTCCAACTGCTTGCGCTGCATATTGTTGAGCATTTGGAAAATTAGGATCTGCACTTCCTCAGCAGACAGAATGTCGCCGTATTGCGTCTGAGGAGTTAGTTTACCGCTGACTCGGAAGAATATAGGCGCGCCCGCTTGGATGTGTATGTCCGAACCCCCTTGCTCTACCAGGGACTCCAGTACGTCTTCAATCATCAGACCCATAGATACCTCTCCTCGATCAAATTGATAGTTATTGACCAATCTAGCTCAGTTAACAGTCAACAGTTAACTGCTGAATCAATCCACAAAGCGTGGCGTCAAGCAGTACGGACAATCCAGCATCTCCGGCTTCAATTCCGCCCGACAACTTTTGCAGGTAAGTCCCTGCTTGCGTTTGGCTTTCAGTTCAGCCTCCAGGCCCGAGTCAGTAAACGTCACCCGCTCGACTTCTTCAAAAGTAGTCGCGCCTTCTCGAACTAACTGCAAGCTGTAAGCCAACAACGTTTTCATCCCTTCTTCTACTGCTGCTTCCTTAATTTGCTCTGTGGGAGCTCCTTGAGTGATCAGAGTTTGAAGCCGCTCAGTATTTTTCAGGAACTCGTAAACCCCTACCCGTCCTTTGTAGCCTAGGCCGGCGCACTTGGTACAAAGTTGCTCGCGTTCTGCCAGTTCCTTCCTTTCCTCCACCGGTACAGTGTTGGCTTTGTAAACAGTTAGATCAATTTCTTGAGAAGCGGACAGACCGTACTTGCCGAGTTCTGCGGCAGTAGGCTGGTAAGGAATGCAGCATTTGTCGCAAACGCGCCGCATCAGACGCTGAGCCAACACGCCCAACAGAGCTGCCGAAACCATGAACGGTTCTACGCCCATTTCGGCCAAACGCGCGACCGCCCCGGCCGCGTCGTTCGTGTGCAGCGTCGTCAGCACCAAGTGTCCCGTCAAAGCAGCTTCCAGAGCCGTTTTTGCCGTTTCCTTGTCCCGCGTTTCCCCCACCAGCATCACATCAGGGTCTTGCCGCAAAAATGCCCGCAGAATGTTGGAAAAAGTCAAGTCTTTTTCTCGAATTACTTGACATTGGGTAATTCCTGGCAAAGCATATTCGATCGGGTCTTCCGCCGTACTGATATTAACCCCCGGATCGTTCCGTTCCGCCAGAATCGAGTAGAGAGTAGTTGACTTGCCCGAACCAGTCGGCCCCGTCACCAAAATCAGTCCGAACGGACGGCTAGCACTCTCTCGGACTAAAGCCAGAGTTTCCTGATCGGAGATTAACAAACCTAAGCCCAACTGAGTGCTGGAACTGTCCAAAATCCGCAGCACGATTTTTTCGCCGTACCGCGAAGGTAAGCTGTTCACCCGGAAATCAACCGTGCGTCCCTCAAATACCCGGCGGATGCGGCCGTCTTGAGCTTGTCGGCGTTCGGCAATATCCAGGTTGGCAATAATCTTGAAACGAGCGGTAATCGATGCGACTACCTGCTTGGGAAACCGGAAATACTCTTGCAGCACCCCGTCTTTCCGCATCCGAATCCGCATGAACTCTTCTTGAGGTTCTACGTGGATGTCAGACACCTTTTCCGACAGAGCTTTAGCCAAAATGATATTGACCGCCTTAATTACCGGAGCTGCCTCAGCATCGTCCAAGGTGTTAGCTAGGTCTTCTTGGTCGGAACTCTCCTCTTCTAGCGAGAGTTCGCCAAAATCTCCCTCCCCTAAATCCATCTTTCTCTGCTTTTCGGCTGCTGCCATTTTGGCTGCTACCTTAACTTGGTCCTCTTGATAGGCAGAAGTTATGTCCTGATAGTCGTCTGGCGTAATCACCCGTCGCTGCAAAGCCAAGCCGTGAGGCTGTAAAATCCGCCGCAAATCTTCTATGGCGTTGAGGTTGTCGGGATCTACCATGGCTACTAAAACGGCCGCAGGCTCAGTTTCAGTCTTCGCTACGGGTAAAAACCGACCTTGGTGACAAATGTCGATCGAAATCTTCAATGCGTCGAGCATAACTCCGAGTTGCTCGTTAGACATTTCGCTCATCTCCGGGTCAAATGCTTCAACCCCGTAGACTATCTTCCGTTCAAACATCTGCTGCTTTTTGTAAAGTCGCAGCAATTCTGGGGGTAACGGCTGCCCGGTAAGTGCTTCTAATACCTCCGTCAAACGCTTGCCCGACTTCTGGCTTTCAATTTGAGCTTGCTTCACTTGCTCGCCGTTGACGTAACCCGACAGAATCATCTTGGTGAGAGCCGGAGGAAATTGGCTCACAGAAACTAGGGATGTGGAGCGAAGCGGGGATGTGCTAGTCATAAAAAACACTCAATAGGTGGGAAACTCAGTCACAAAGAGTGCTGAGAGGAAAACCAAGGCGGGGTTTTAACCCCCGTATTCTTTGCTTATGGATCAGCTATCATTTTCTTGCTCAATCCCTATCTCTCAAGTGTAAGCTCGAAGTCCCCTCTAAGCTTCGTCCACAAATTGACGAGATGTTGGAGGGATTTGCCGGTGCTTGCAATCAAATCTTGTTCGTTGAGTGCTAAGTTGCTTACTTACCTGATTAACTTGCGGGATACTCTCGTTATAGCCTCAGGGCACATCACTTGGGGATTTCCCGTACCGGGAGAGAAAAGCGGGGCAGGGCGTGTCCCCTTCCCAGGCTAATTCTATTTTCCCAAATTGTTTGCTCAAATTACAGCGGCCGTGGTGGCGCGGTTAGCTGTACTAAATTCAAGATGACCTATGTTCTGTGATGATAGCTTTTACGAAAGCCTCGATCGCCCTTGTGAAATATATTTTGATTAATTATCTGCGATCGGTCACTGCCCGATCGCCGGTGGCATCAGTCCCCAGGGCAAATTTTGAGCTACTCTAGTTTGGGATCATTAAATATTACTTTAATTCTTCTTTGGTGTCTGAGCCTTTGTGACGTAAGCTTAACGGAGCAGAAATGTTGGAAATTAGCAAATTAGATATCAGTCTAATCTACAGATAATCTCCTCTGCCCGACCAGCTAATCTCTATCATTTTGCTGCCCAAAATTCTACTCTTCAAGCGACTTCGGCGGTATCGAATCCGAAAAACCACAGCCCCAATTCGCATCAAGATTAACAACCTAGTAGCTGAGTGACACAAGCACACACCTAACTACTTAGTCACTCAATACAAATTCCTTTTTTTGCCTACTTGGGAAACTCAGCAAATGGTAATAGATGCCAGCATCAGCTTGCAACTAAAACAGCCTGACCGATGATGATAACTTTAAGTCAGTATCGTTTTAAGTAAACCTTGAAACATCAAGCCACCTAGGTGGGAAATATTGTAGTAGACTTAACAGCAAAATATACTTATAAAAATTGTGGTAAATGCAATCGCGTTAATTAAAAATGAGGAACCAACAAACGTTGGGTTGCCCCCATTGCTGCCATATTATACGTAAATATCTAAACAGGCATTTGAATATTTTATGGAAAGCTTTGAGCAATGTCTCCAGAGCTGGCGAGTTTTCCTCTTTTCACATTGTGCCATACACAGTCAATTCGAGTCCTCTAGATTTACCGGGTTAACTGTATCTGCTAGAATTGATAGGGTTCTGTCGCGCAGCTTTTATGATTGACGAGGAAAAACAGCAAGATCAAGATCCTAACTCAACTGGGGAAACCACCCCAGAGGGTTCGC
The DNA here is from genome assembly GCF_036701295.1 of Microcoleus harperi Pol14_C6. Lineage (NCBI taxonomy): Bacteria > Bacillati > Cyanobacteriota > Cyanophyceae > Oscillatoriales > Microcoleaceae > Microcoleus > Microcoleus harperi. Next base: position 74,052 of record NZ_JAUBQN010000023.1, read on the forward strand.
CAATGGCAAGCGAAAATCCGGCGGCATCAGGAAACTCGAACGAATCGGCGGATTGGGAGCTCGAACTTGCTCGAGCTTATCAAAGTGCTCAGGGCGATCGCTCGCCAGCAAACGCATCTGGGCCTACCGTCACCGGCAGTTCAACTAACAGTCCGACTGCAGCAGACGCGGCGGAGCCTTGGAAGAAGGAACTGGCGCAGGTAACCGAGGAAAAAGAGGCTTTAAAAACTCAGTTGCAAGTCGCATCCGCTCAACTAGAAGAACTGAAAAATCAAAATCTCCGCTTAGCAGCAGATTTTGAAAACTTCCGCAGGCGTACCCAAAAGGAAAAAGAAGAGCTAGATTTACAGGCAAGGTGTCTCACGATCAAACCCCTGTTGCCGGTAATTGACAATTTCGAGCGCGCTCGATCGCACATCAAGCCGCAAACCGATGGCGAAATGAACATTCACAAAAGCTACCAAAGCGTTTACAAGCAAATGGTAGACGGCCTCAAGCAAATCGGGGTTTCTCCGATGCGCCCCGAAGGCGAACAGTTTGACCCCAACCTCCACGAAGCTCTGCTGAGTGAGCCAACTGACGAACACGAGGAAGGAACAATTATCCAAGAACTAGAACGCGGCTACATTCTGGGCGATCGCGTCTTGCGGCACGCCAAAGTGAAAGTTGCAGCGGCTGGGCTATCTGTGGTAGCCTCAGATGAAAATCCCGATAGTTCGGAAGGTTAATCGGGATACAAGCTACTGCATTCCTCAAAGTCACTGACCCCCGAATAGAATTCGGGGGCTCCCAGGTGGCAGACTCACCAACTTCTTAATTAAAGATGACTAAAAGCAGGTCAGCGCTTTCTCCAAAAATTCTGAAAAATGTTTTTACCAGTCTTTGATATTGCTTTAGGACATCAAGTTTATTTCCTACAAATCTAGTCTGGGAATGCTTGTTTAAACAAGCTGAGTCGTTTTTCCTCCCCCAACCTATAGTTGGAGGTTTCCAAACATCCCACAAAGTTTTATGAGGCGCTATGGGAAAAATTATTGGAATTGACTTAGGCACAACTAACAGTTGCGTAGCTGTGTTAGAGGGCGGTAAACCCGTCGTGATCGCCAATTCCGAGGGCGGCCGCACAACTCCGAGTATAGTAGGATTCGGCAAGGCAGGCGATCGCTTAGTAGGTCAACTAGCCAAGCGACAAGCTGTAACTAATGCGGTAAATACTGTCTACAGTATCAAACGATTTATCGGACGGCGGTGGGACGACACGGAAGAAGAACGAGCCCGAACTCCCTATACCTGCATAAAAGGTAAAGACGATACCGTTAACGTCCAAATTCGGAACAAGGTTCACACTCCCCAAGAAATCTCGGCAATGGTACTCCAAAAGCTCAAGCAAGATGCTGAAGCTTATTTGGGACAAACTGTTACCCAAGCCGTGATTACAGTGCCAGCCTACTTCACAGACGCCCAACGGCAAGCTACCAAAGACGCCGGTACGATCGCGGGCCTAGAAGTCCTGCGGATCGTCAACGAACCGACGGCAGCAGCCCTTTCCTACGGGCTGGACAAGCAAAATATAGAACAGAAAATCTTGGTCTTTGACTTGGGTGGCGGTACTTTCGACGTTTCGATCCTGCAACTGGGAGACGGAATTTTTGAAGTCAACGCCACCTCCGGCAACAACCATCTCGGAGGAGATGACTTTGACGACTGCATAGTCCAGTGGCTGGTAGAAGCTTTCCGGACTCAAGAAGGCAGTGACCTCTCACAAGACAAAATGGCCTTGCAGCGCCTCCGAGAAGCTGCGGAAAAAGCGAAAATCGAACTCTCCAACCGGGAATCGACCTCAATCAATTTGCCCTTCATCTCCTCTGACGACAAAGGGCCGAAGCATTTGGAAATGGAACTCTCCAAAGCTCAGTTTGAAAAACTGGTGGCTCATTTGGTGCAAGCGACGATCGATCCGGTGACTCAAGCCCTCAAAGACGCAAGTTTGACTCCCAAAGACATAGACAGAATTATTTTAGTGGGAGGCTCAACCCGGATTCCGGCAGTTCAAAAGGCAATTAGCAAGTATTTTGGGGGCGTTTCTCCCGATAAATCGGTCAATCCAGACGAAGCTGTAGCCGTAGGCGCGGCAATTCAAGCCGGGGTGTTGGGTGGTGAAGTCAAAGACTTGCTGCTGCTTGATGTGACGCCGCTCTCCCTGGGACTCGAAACCTTGGGCGGGGTGTTCACCAAAGTAATCGAGCGCAATACAACTATTCCCACCAGTCGATCGCAAATGTACAGCACGGCGGCCGACGGGCAAACCTCGGTAGAAATTCACGTCCTCCAAGGCGAGCGGGCATTGGTTAAAGACAATAAAAGTCTCGGCAAGTTCCTGCTCAAAGGCATTCCCCCAGCCCCCCGCGGCGTACCTCAAATCGAAGTTACCTTTGAAATCGATGCTAACGGCATTCTCAAAGTGGCTGCTGAAGACAAGGGAACCGGAAAAGAACAAAGCATCCAAATTTCCAATACAGGGGGGTTGAGCGAAACCGAAGTCGAGCGGATGCGACAAGAAGCCGAACTTTACGCCGACGAGGACATCAAGCGCGCTCTACTCGTCGAACTCAAAAATCAAGCTGACTCGCTCGTCTATAATTGTGGTGTAACTTTAAAAACCAACGCGCAACTGCTGAGCGACGATCTCAAGGCCGAAGCGGAAACAGCCGCAGCAGCCTTGCGGGCAGCGATGACTAACCCCGACATCACAATCGAGGAACTCACGCCCGCAATCGAATCTTTCAAGCAACTGCTATACTCGCTGGGGACAGCAGTCTACGACCAAGCCCGCAGCGGGGTAGCCCCGTCAGGAGCTGTTGTTGAAAGCGAGATGATGTCAGAAGTAGAATCAGAACCAGAAGATGTTAAAGCCGACGATGACAGCATTTTGCTGAAAGAAGAGCTGCTGGTGGCGCCCCAAGCTCCGCCGGAACCAAAGCCGGAACCAAAGCCGGAACCAAAGCCGGAACCAAAGCCGGAATCAAAGTCGGAACCAAAGCCGGAACGACAGTCAAAACGACAGCCAAATCCACAGTCAAGTCCACAGTCAAAACAAAAACAGAAGGTTCCCGAACCAGAAGTTGATGATATGAATCCTTTCCTTTAAAACAGAAAAGCTAAAAATTAAAAGTTAAAAATTAACAATGAGAATTTTTGATTTTTAATCTGTAATTTCAGGAAAGGTCGCCCGTTTCTTTTTCGTACACTTTTTGTTATTTACCTCCAGGCAAGCAGCTCTATGGCCGGTGATTACTATGAAATATTAGGCGTTTCTCGCAGCGCAGACAAAGAAGAAATTAAGCGTGCTTACCGCCGCCTAGCTCGCAAGTACCATCCAGATGTCAACAAAGAATCCGGTGCTGAGGAGCGGTTTAAAGAAATTAACCGCGCCTACGAGGTACTCTCCGAACCAGAAACCCGCGCCCGTTTCGACCGTTTCGGTGAAGCAGGGGTCAGCGGTGCAGGCGCGCCTGGGTTCCAAGACTTCGGTGACAGCTTTGCCGATATTTTTGAAAGCTTCTTTCAGGGTTTTCAGGGAGGTGTCGGCCAACAACAGCAAGGTCGCAGGCGCAGCGGGCCGGTGCGCGGAGACGATTTGCGCCTGGATTTGCGGCTGGATTTTCGGGAAGCAGTGTTTGGTGGCGAAAAAGAACTTCGCATCAAGCATTTAGAAACCTGCGAAACTTGCACCGGGACTGGCGCAAAACCGGGAACCAGACCCCAAACTTGCTCGACTTGTACCGGCAGTGGTCAAGTCCGACGCGCTACCCGCACTCCTTTCGGCAGCTTTACTCAAGTTTCAGTTTGCCCCACTTGCAACGGCACCGGGCAAGTGATTGAGGATAAGTGCGAAACTTGTGGCGGCCGGGGCCAGAAAGAAGTGATGAAAAAGCTGAAAATCACAATTCCGGCTGGGGTTGACAACGGTACTCGTTTGCGCGTTTCCAATGAAGGGGATGCCGGCAAACTGGGCGGGCCGCCCGGGGATCTTTACGTGTTTTTGGCCGTAAATGAAGACCCGCTATTTAAGCGCGAGGGTACTAACGTTAGCTCGGAAGTTAAGATTAGTTATTTGCAAGCAATTTTAGGGTGCCGGTTGGAAGTGGAAACCGTAGACGGGCCGACGGAATTGTTGATTCCTAGCGGAACTCAGGCGAATACTGTTCTGACTTTGGAGAAAAAAGGGGTGCCTCGGTTAGGAAACCCGGTCAGTCGCGGCGATCATTTGATTACGGTCTCTATTGACATTCCGACTAAAGTGACGGCTGAAGAACGGGAATTGCTGATGCAGCTTGCTAAGCTGAAGGGCGATCGTACCGGTAAAGGCGGCTTGGAAGGATTTCTGGGTAATTTGTTTCAGAAATAAGCAATTTTTGACACCAATTGGTGTCAAATTTTCCTGTTTCAGGATTCCCCGGCAATTGGTTTTAGTATCTGTCAAAAAATTGTCTGCAATTGCTCACAAAAATGGCAGGTGGACCTGTTCCTGGGCATTGCGTTTCAGCAGCGCTCAAAAAAGTGAGCGCTATTGCGCTCACTTTTTTCAGAAAGAATAATAGTCTGTGTCCAATTGGAAAGAAAATTTTAGATTCTCCAGTTTCCAGGCAACTTGTTTAAAAAAGTAAGGCTTTCAGGATTTGAGATTGCAAAAAGCATTATGAATTCAACATCGAAAATTGAAAATCCCAAATCCCCAGATGCCAAAATAGATCTGCGGGGTACTCCGTGTCCTCTGAATTTTGTCCGCACTAAACTGCGCTTGGAGCAAATGGCACCGGGTGCTGTTTTGGAGGTATGGCTGGATGCTGGGGAGCCGATCGAACAAGTACCTGATAGTCTCAAAATGGAAGGCTACCAGATTCTGGAAACGCAATTTGTCGCGGATGAGCCGGAGTCGGGCTTTTTTTCAATGAAAGTGCAGCGCCCAGAAGACAAGGAAGCGGGATGAGCCTGAATTCGCCCTCGATCGTGGGTACTGTAATTGCTGTTCAGGCTAACTTCTACCAAGTGAGGTTAGATCCCGAAGTCTCCATTGATGGGAAAAATGCTCCCCTCGCTGATTCTCCGATTCTCCTGTGCACTCGTCGCACTCGACTCAAAAAAATTGGTCAACAGGTGATGGTGGGCGATCGCGTGGTAGTAGACGAACCGGACTGGACTGACCGCCGGGGTGCAATTTCTGAAGTCTTCCCGCGCCAAACAGAACTCAACCGCCCGCCTGTAGCTAATGCCGATCGCATTCTCCTTGTTTTTGCCCTTGCTGAACCCGACTTAGATCCCGCATCATTAACTCGGTTTTTAGTCAAGGCTGAATCTACAGGTTTAGAAGTTAGTTTGTGCCTGAACAAATGCGATTTGGTCACGCCCCAAGAGTTGGAACAGTGGCGCGATCGGCTTTCAGGCTGGGGCTACCAACCAATGTTTATTAGCGTCCGCAGCGGTGCAGGAGTTCAGGAAGCCCCCGCTAATGATCAAAATGAAGTTTCTGAATCGGAACCGTGTTTCCATGACTTAGTGGAGAAAATAGAGCCATCTAGGCTGAGTTATGAGGACAACCCCCAAGTTCCAAATTCGCTCAAGCCGTTAGAGCCGTTAAAGCCCGTACATAGCCCGTTGCCGAACTTGCTTCTAGACCACCTGCAAGGAAAAATAACGGTAATTTGTGGCCCTTCTGGTGTTGGCAAGTCCAGCTTGATCAACCAACTGATCCCGGCGCTGAACCTACGAGTGAACGCTGTTTCCGGCAAACTCGGCCGCGGGCGCCATACGACTCGCCACGTCGAACTATTTGAACTCCCCGGCGGCGGACTTTTGGCCGATACTCCGGGCTTTAATCAGCCGGCTCTCGAATCCGATCCCTCAGAGTTAGCGGAATATTTCCCAGAAGCGCGACAGAGGCTGGCTTCGGGTAGCTGCCAGTTTAGCGACTGTTCGCACCGAGACGAGCCTAACTGTGTCGTGCGGGGCGGTTGGGAGCGCTATGAGTATTACTTGCAGTTTCTCGAAGAGGCGATCGTCCGCCAACAAGCTCTGCAAAACTCCAGCAGCGCCGAATCGAGTTTGAAGCAGCAAACCAAGTCTGATGGTACGCAGCATTACGAACCAAAGCTGCAAACTAAAAAATATCGCCGCTCTTCCCGCCGCCTTCAACACCAGTCCCTGCAAGATATGTGTCAAGACTTAGAGGAATTGTGAGGAAGTCGCCGCCCATCGTCCGTAAGCATTAGACAACAGTACCAAGACTTACCCAGAAACCGGGTTTCCTTGACGAAAATACTTCGTTGCACCCCGATGCCCCCTTCGCAAAACCGTCTTTCTTTAGTGGCGAGTGCGTAAGTCCTGAGTACATTAATAGCTAAAATTAAATGGCCTTAGATTTGTTAAAAAAAGTAGAACACAAGCAAAAGTTAGCGGGTACTGCAGGAGCAAAAATATTGTGAATATTCAAGAACTGTTTCAAAAAGGCGGCCCCGCCATGTGGCCCCTGTTGGTGTTATCGATTTTATCTTTGAGTACAATTATCGAGCGCTTGTGGTTTTGGGCAAGCCTCCTGAGCAAAGAAAAGCAGATAGTTAACCGCATTCTGGAAGCGGCTCGTAGCGATTGGGGGGCGGCTAACGAGATTGCCAGACAAGCTAACCGACAGCCAATCGGGCGATTTCTTTCTGCACCCCTGCGGCTCTACAATCCCGAACCAGATTTATTTCGACTCGCACTCGAAGCTGCAGCCGATGAAGAGTTGGCTTCGATGCGTCGCGGTGACAAAATTTTAGAAGCTACGATCGCTCTAGCTCCTTTGCTGGGCTTGCTGGGAACAGTTCTGGGCTTGATTAATTCGCTCAGTTCTATCCGTCTGGGCGACATCGGCACCGCGGCAACCACAGGCGTAACTTTGGGGATTAGCGAGGCGCTGATCACGACTGCTACGGGGATGGTAGTAGCAATTTTTACCTTGGCCTTTTATCGGATATTTCAAGCTTTTTTGTTCAACCAGGCAAAAATATTTCGCAAAGCTGGAAATGAACTGGAATTGCTTTACAGGCAATACTGGCCGACGGCTAATGCTAAGGGTCGATCGCCCGGTGCAGAATACAGCAATTCTTCTTTTGGTGCAGATGGTTTGAACAGGCGTTCTCTCAATTCTCAAGAATCGGGAGAACGGAATCGGGAGCCGAAATTGAAAGGTTCCGATCCGGCTGAAGATTCACCTTCTAATAATTAAAACTCCTGAGAACTGATGAAGATTAATCTAGATACTCCTGCTGAAGAGGCTCGGATTGAACTGGTGCCTTTAATTGACGTGATCTTTTGCATTCTGACGTTTTTTCTGCTGGCGGCTTTGCAACTGACTCGCCAGCAAGCAATTAATGTCGATTTGCCTAAAGCGAAGACGGGACAAACGCAAATGCGAGAGATGCTGATTGTCAGCATTGACGATTTCGGGCAAACTTATATCGACCAATTGCCTGTTAATTACCAACAGCTCGATCGAGTTTTAAAGAGTTTCCAAACCCAAAATCCTACGGGGTTGATGGTGCTGTACGCTCCTCAAAATGCTAGATATGCCAAAGTTGTCGAGGTTTTAGACAAATTGAGAGAGGTCGGGGGCGATCGAGTTGCCCTAGCAACTCTTCCTAGTTCGGCTCCTTCCCCGCTGCCAAATTCCTCGCTTCCCAATTCTGGCATTCCTGCAGCACCTGCGATCGGCAATTCCGGTCAACCCCTGCCGTCTCCTCTGGCTCCGGGGCAGCAACAGTTCAATCCCAATCAGTTTCAATCTCCTCTCCCCGCTCCGGGGCAACAGCAGTTCAATCCCAATCAGTTTCAATCTCCTCTTCCGGCTCCACAGCAGCCTAGCAACTTTGGGGCAAATCAGGGCATTCCTCCTGTTTCGCCTGCACCCGCTGCTCCCAATTTCCGACCCGGAGCGGCCACTCCACCCCAGGATGGCCGGCCCTCGAATTAGTTAGAAGGAAGAAGGGAGAACAGAGAAATAGAAATTCTCAGACTCTCCCTATCTTTCGCTCCCTCATCTTCCACTCTCCCCATCTTCGTCATTTTTCAATCTCCCGCTCTCCTCATCTTCCAATCTCTGCCTCTCCCCCTCTCCTCATTTCCCCCTCTCCCCCTCGCGGAGAGAAGCTCCGCCCGATTTGGTATAAAGGGCTTCAATTCTTTTGGTTCGTACTGAGCCTTTTTCCTCTTGACAAGTAGATACAGTTGTATATGCCTGCAGAAGGAACTTTTGCAGACATCTCGCCATCTCTGTCTCTAAGTAAGTTATTTCCTCGGACATATGGTAACTTTGTCAAATAATTGTTACCTTTTGTAATATAGACTAAAGCCAGATGGGCAATCGGGTATCCCGAAACCAACGGCTGATCGCTGAAACAACTTACAAATCTGGTTAATCCAGGTGTTCACTTTTAAGTCACCTTTACTTACAGAGGAGTCAAAGTCATGAGCCAACCAGCAGAATTGTCTTTGGAACAGCAATTTAGCCTGTGTTCCTTCAAAACACAGGTAAGTGACATGAGCCGCGAACAAGCTCAGGAGTTTTTGGTCAAGCTTTACGAGCAAATGATGCTGCGGGAAACCATGTACCGCCATTTTCTGAAACACCACTGGGGTTTAGAACCTAACCCAGGTGTTGAGTAGCAAAGAGTCGCAGTCGGCGACCTCCGTCTCTTACTCTCTTCCCTCAGGTGGAAAGGAGTTGGGGGTGATGGGGCGTCACTCGCAGGCAGAAAGTAGAAGGCCTCTTTACAGACATGAGGAAAATTTGACAGTTTCTTTTTGGATTTCACTCAATGTGGGAGTCGAGCTAAGCAGTTTCTTTCTTGATACCACAGAAGATCGCAAAGATAATTTATCGCGCCTCGACTCGAAAATTGAATAACTCTTAATAATAAGTGTTAATTTTTTAACCCATTAAAATTTTTAACTTATTCAATATATTTTTCTTTAGTTGCAGCAGATGAGGTTTGACAGCAATGGCGCTAGTCGGACATCTGAGCGCGACCCCCGACTAGCAAAACCTTTAATTTTCACATCAAACCCTAGAACTCGCAAGTGTTGACTCTAGAAAGAGTTATTCCGGCTGACGTTCCAGAGTCGCTTCCATCGTACTCGTCAGGTAATGACCAGACATGATGCCACTAGATTGGTAGTATCGGTTATCATCAACGCGGTGAAGGGTATCAAAACCCGTTCGTCGCTGGCGTTCGTCTCCCAATACCCAATAACGCTGGACGATCGACTGGGGAGCAATCCAACCTTCGCCCTCCACACGGCCGAGTTCGCTGTGTTGGAGTACAAAAGTATACTGCCGTTCATCGCTGTTGAGGTGTCCTCGGTACTGCAAAATAATCTCTTCGCGATCGCCTCCAGGAAACACGAGTTTCGTCACCATACTGAACCAATCTGTTCGGTTCCAGCTCACTAAAGTTTTGCCTTTAACCGTAATTGGCACGCCATTGCGCTCAATCCAACTTCCTTCGAGCGTCCATTGGCCAGATTCCATTAAAAACGTGTGAGCCACAGTGCTGTTCCTATGCTTTTCCTGCTGGCTACAATGCTGGTGCAACAACGCACAGCCGTTGTCCCTCAGACTCTATGCTATCACGCCCAACTGTGCCAACAAGAGTTAATTTCCCCTAAAAGTACCGGTGCCCGGGCACCAGTAACTTGAGGCAGATTACCGGGAATACCCCGAACCCGCCATGCGGCTAAAACCGCAAAAGCGATCGCCTCTTTAAAATCTACATTCAAGCCTGCCTCAGAAGTAGTCAACACTTGCACTGGATGCAATTGAGATTGCAATCGGCGTTTTAAGTAGAGATTGTGGCTGCCACCCCCGCATAGTAAAACTCGATCGGGCATAGCCGGTAAAAAAGTTTGGTAACTGTGAACGATCGAGGCAACAGTCAGTTCTGTCAGAGTAGCCAGCACGTCAGCAGGACTGAGGTTGTAACCTTGGGCCTCGACCAAACACCTGTCAAAATAGTCTACACCAAATAGCTCTCGCCCCGTTGATTTCGGCGGTGCTTGGCGGAAGAACTCTGATGCGAGCCAATCCTCGACTAAAGCTTGACAGGGAGTTCCCGATGCCGCCCAAGCTCCACCTTCGTCGATCGTCTTAGTGCCACCTGAGAAGTGCTGCACTGCCAAATCTAACAGGGAATTCGCCGGGCCTGTATCCCAGCCGGATATGCCATCCCCCAGACACAAAATCTCAGACTCGTCATTGTTTCCACCTTTTCCTCTTGCCGGGAGATAGGTAACATTGCCAATTCCGCCCAGATTTTGGATGCAGAGGCTGCGGTTGGGTTCTGCCAGCAAGCAGGCATCAACTATTGACACTAAAGGTGCTCCTTGACCCCCGGCTGCAATGTCTGCCGATCGAAAGTTACTCACAGTAGTAATGCCTGTCAATTCTGCAATTAGCGCGCCCCGCCCGAGTTGCAAACTGTAGCCCATTAACCCACCGGCGCTGTCTTTCTGGGCTTTCCCAGCAGGTCGGTGGTAGACGGTTTGACCGTGAGAGCCGATTAATTCGGCATTATCATATTCTGCTTGAATTGTCAATGCCGCCGTGGCAAATTCTTGGGCGATGGCATCATCTAATTCTGCTAGTTCAGCCATTGACAAAGCTGAGCCACTGCAAACCGAGAGAATTTGCGATCGCAAATTAGCAGGATAAGGGAAAGTCTTGCCGGCCACCAATTGCACTTTCAAGTCTTTTTGGGAACCGAGCACATCCACAAAAGCAGCATCAATGCCATCCACCGACGTGCCGCTAATCAAACCGATAACGCGGGTCATTCAATTTTAGATTTTAGATTTTTCGATTTTTGATGGTCGGTTGCGATCTGGCGATCGAATATTATTTGAGGTCGATCGTCACGATCACCACAGTAATATTATCGCGTCCCCCTTTATCCTTAGCTGCTTGAATTAAAGCATTAGCAGCGCCCTCGCAGGCGCGAATCGACTTCAGAGGCGAAGCAATCAAAGGATCGGAAAGTTCTTCAGTCAAGCCATCGCTGCAGAGCAGCAAGCGATCCCCAGGCTGCACGTCCACCGGCAAAATATCTATCTCCCGCAAATCATCGCGGCCCAAACACTGGGACAAAACGTGACGCCAAGGATGAGTGCGAGCCTGATCCGGAGTTAGAGCTTTTCTTTTGACAGCCTGAGCAACCCAAGTCTGGTCTTCAGTAATCTGTTCCAAGCGAGAGCCGTGCAGTCGGTACAAGCGAGAGTCCCCGATATTAGCGCACCAGGGTCGGCCCTCATCCCTAAACATTAGAACCACAGCCGTAGTTCCCATATCAGCACGCTCTGGGTGGTCGAGCTGATCCGTCAAAATTGCTTGATTGGCAATTAAAAAAGCCTTTTCCAACAACAGCGGAGAATCCTCTGGCCCTTCCCAATGTTCGAGCAAATAAGATTGAATCGCCTCAGTCGCAATCCGGCTGGCTTCTTGACCTCCGGCGTGTCCTCCCATTCCATCGGCCACTATGAAAAATCGCCCGTCAGAGTCTATGTAGTACGAATCCTGATTTACGGAACGAACTAGCCCTGTGTCTGTCTTACCTGCGAAAGAGCGTTTCATAGATTGGGTGATTGGACTCATCGAACTTGAAAGCTTGATTTAATGGGGTGCGATTTTTTATTCCGAAACTTAAATCCCGAACGGACTTGAAATTCTGCAGCCCGCGATCGCGAGTTTTGGAAAAATTGCACTTCCTTGACCTCATATTGTAGATCGTATGATGGTAATCCCATCTTAAAATTTTGGTAAATCCAGTAAATCAAGCAGCACCTGCAAAAAAAACTGGATTTCTACCCAGAATTAGAGGTTTTGCTGGCGAGAAATCTAGGCAGAAACTGGGTTTTTAGCCTCAAAGCGCATAAGTGTTGTAAACTTCAGCAATCTGTGGTCAGCCAGCCAAAACTTAACATTCGATGTCAAGTTTTGGCTGGCGAGAAATCTCAAACCTGAAATTTCAAATCGCAAATTGCACAATTATGACATCCTGTCTAAACGATCGATCCGCTTGAACAAACGCAGCATAGCAAACCCTGCACCCGCCGCCAGCACTGCCACAGCGACAGCCGGCCAGACTTGATTGCTGACAAACAAAATTGTCGCCGACAAAGTAAAAGCACTCATCAGCAAAGCATAATTCGTGCCCATTTGAGCGCTGCTCATGCGGCGGAGCAAGCGCTCTGTTTCTGCAGAACGGACGCGAATCCGCAAATCTCCCTGTTCGAGTTTATCAATCGTTTCCTCAATCCGGCGGGGCAAACCCAAAGCACTCGAACTCACCTGAGCCGCCTGACGGCCGATTTCGTTAAAAATGCTGCTACCTGCATCAGGGCCATTTCCATTAGTCATAAGCTGCATGGCAAAAGGTTGTGCCACCTCCATAAAGTTGAACTCGGGATCTAAACCGCGGCCCACCCCTTCGATTGTGGAAAAAGCTCGCATTACAAAAGTAAAAGTAGCTGGGAAGCGAAAAGGTTGGTTGTAGGCAATATCGTAAAGGTCGTCGGTAATCGCGCTCACAGACTGATTTTCAAAAGGCTTGTCCATGAAATTGTCCAGCATATACTGGATGCTGCGGCGCACCGGACTCATATCACCTGTAGGGACCAAAGCTCCCAAATTGATCAGAGAATCCATAATCCGCTGTCCATCCTTGGAAGCAATGCCGTAGAGCGTCTCCATCAGTCCTTCGCGGACGTTCGATTGGATTTGCCCCATCATGCCAAAATCGTAGAAAATCAGACAACCGTCAGCACTAACAGCGATGTTGCCGGGGTGTGGGTCAGCGTGGAAAAAGCCATCGTTGAGCAACTGGCGCAAATAAGCTTTTGCGCCCAACTGAGCGATTAATTTACGATCGATACCGGCGGCTTCCAAAGCTTCGTAGTGGCTGATTTTAATCCCCGGCAGGTATTCCAAAGTCAGCACTCGCGGAGCCGCGTACCGCCAATAAACCCTCGGCACCCGCACCCAGTCACAGTTGCTAAAATTGCGGCGAAAAGTATCAGCATTGCGGCCTTCATGGAGATAGTCAATTTCCAGCCACAGAATGCGACAGCATTCCTCATAAATCCCCATCCAATCTCGGCCGCGGCCCCACTTAGGATGGTTTTGAAAGTAGCGAGCAATTCCCTTAAGAATTTGCAAATCGATCTCGAACAGCTTACGCAGTCCAGGTCGCTGCACCTTAACCACCACCTCCGGGCCCGAATGCAGTTGAGCTTTGTGTACCTGACCCAGACTTGCAGCGGCTAGGGGTACTGGGTCAAAGCTGCGGTAGAGTTCTTGAACAGTCTTGCCCAAATCTTGCTCAACAATTACCTCTAACTGCTCGTAGCTAAAAGCAGGGACTTTATCTTGCAGCTTAGAAAGTTCCTCCACAAACTCTGCGGGGAACAAGTCGGCGCGGGTGGAAAATAACTGCCCAACTTTAATGAAAGTTGGCCCCAAATCCAAGAGTGTTTCTCGAACCCAGATAGCTTGAAAGCGGCGTCGGGCCACTTTCTTTTCTTCAGTAACGCCTCCCCAGTAGCTCCAATTTTTGCTGTCTAGCCAGAGGGAAGCCAGCCAGAGCAAGACAAAAGCCCAAATGTCGAAGAAGCGCCGCTTCCGGGAATATTTTTCGCGGTTCCAGCGATAAGCTTTACTTTTGTAGGATTTACTAGCAGTTTTTAGCTCATCGGCTTCGCCAGTGTGCTTGGGGGAGCGCTGGCGATTAACAGAGTCATCAAGGAGAGCAGACACTTGGGTTCCCAAATTGCTTATTTTATGTTGTTGCTTTGATTGAAAGTAGGAGCGCAGGAGCGCATTGCTTTGCGCTCGCGTAGTCATAAATAATAGTTGTGGTCGGAGGATCGATCGCTACGGCAAACTGCTGCGGTAGCGCTGCAATTCCGATCGCACCAGAGCCACTTCGGCGCGCAGATCGTCAATAGTCGCTTGCAAATCTGCAGGATGGATGTCTTGAATGGTGGTGGTGCTTGCAGTGCCAGTCCTGGTCTGCATCGCCTCATCCGAAGCTCGATTTGCCCGTTCCACAACTCGATCCGTGAATTGCCGCAGGCGTTCTCTTTGTTCTGCGTCAAATCTGCCGAGTTCAGAGAAAGCGTTGGTTGCTGCGCTTTCTAATTGCTCGTACAGTGCTTCGGCAAGTGCTCTGCCTACAAAAAAAGCATGAACTGGGGGTTTACTCATAAAAAATCTCTGTGCGCTTCCGCAACAAATTATAACTTGCTTGTCCCCGATGATGCTTGCTCCCAAAGGAAGGAATTTTGGGGGAATTGACACTCCCATCCCGAGTGTCGCCGATGGGATTGTTGAGAGTTAGAACAGTCTAACGCGCCACGGCTTAGCAGAAAAGCCTTGCTTACACTGGGTCAAATTCGAGGTTGGGGTTGCTTTGTACCAAAATGTTTGCAGCTTGGCAGTATTAATACGCGACATCACACCACCTCAGCGCCGCGCACATATTCTAACATAATTTAAATCAAAATAGAACACCGTCCTGCATTTTTTTTAGGGCATTTGGATGGCAGAGGAAATAGGAAATATTCGATAAACTCAGACGGCGACTATTGAGATTTTTAGATTCGACGGAAGTTTTTGGAAAATAGTGGTTCGCTAGGTAGGGGCTTATTATCTCAACTCCTTAGCAGATATTTGCTGACTCATAAAACCAAGTATTTGTCCGTACTTTGAACCAACAAAAACCCTACTAATTTGTCGCAGGTTCGGGAAAAGGTATCGTGGGATCTGCCACAGGGGGTGGTGAATCAGGTGCGATCGAACTATCTGAATTGTTGCCACTGCCGCTCGGTATCGCAGGCTCAGGCGATCGCTCGATCGGCGAGGCTATTACTGGCGGCGCGGATTCCGACGGCGGCAAGGTTTCAGCGCTAGCACTCCCAGGGGCAGGCGGGGCGGGAGCGGCGGGCGGTTCTGCAGGCAGGGGCGCAACTTCTGGTACTGGTGCGGCTTCTGGTTGGGGAGCTAGCTCGATTTCGGTTTGAGGCTCTGGAATGGGGGACTCAGAAGGCTCCTCTGCTGGTTCGGGCGTCGGCGATGGCTCAGATTCCGCTTCGGATTCTGGGGCGGGAGTTTCCTGGCTTGGAGATTCAGAAGGTTTGGCGCTAGTTTCTGAGGGATCTTCGATCTGTTCGGGAATGTTGGTGCTGTCTAAGGGGGGTTTGGGGCGCTTGTTGAGTTCGATCGGGTAGAGAGGGCTGCTTTCGACAGACGGCTGCCCGAACATCGGCCCTGACAAATCGCGGGATTTGAGCAAATCTTCCAGAGATGGGAAGGATTCAATTTTGGGACGATTGCTGAGACTGGTGCTGTTGTAGTGCCATGCTAGGTCAAAACCCATCCAGCCTGCAATTGCAGCCGTTACCACAAACGCCACAAAAGTCAACTGTGGCGGGGGAGGTGCGGGCAATTTTAGACTTTGTTTGCCTTTTCTTTTTACTGATACTCGCTCTGTTTCTTGGAGCATGGTGAGCCAATTTTCCACTGTGTGAGGGCGGTTGTGGGGGTCGATTTCGAGTCCCTGAAGGATGGCTCGTTCGATTCCAGGGCTGAGGTTGGGCTGAAATTGCCGTAACTCAGTCAAGGGAATGCGATCGCGCAGGGGTGCTGCTACGGGCGCCACGCCGGAGAGTAAGTAGTATAGGGTGGCGGAGAGCGCGTAGATGTCAGTGGCCGGTGTACATTTACCGTCATAGAGGTATTGTTCGATCGGCGCGTACCCCGGGGAGAGCAAGTTAGTGTGGGTTTGTTTGGTGCCGGCGGTAAAGTCGCGGGCAATTCCGAAATCTATTAACATTACTACGTGAGAATCGGCTCGCCGGATAATATTTTCTGGATTGATATCTCCGTGCAGCAATCCGCTGTGGTGCACTGTACTTATGGCTGAGGCTATTTGCCGAATATAGTGCAGGGCCTGGGCTTCTGGCAGCGGCCGATCGGTTTCGACTATTTGGGCGAGAGTTTGGCCCGGAATGTAGTCCATGGCAATAAAAGACTGTCCGGCTTCTTCAAAAAAGTCGATTACCCTGACTATGTTGGAATGCTGACACCGCGACAGGCGTTGGGCTTCGGCAATAAACTGCTGCTGAAATTGGGCAGATTCTGGGTGTTGGCGCAGACTTTCGTTGAGGGTTTTGAGTACGACGGTTTGATTTAAATGGGTTTGGATAGCTCGGTAAGTGATGCCGAACCCTCCTATCCCTAAAGTCGCGTTAATTTTGTATTTGCCCTGTTGCAGGACTGTTGCTGGCGCTAAGTTCATCTTTAGTTGATGCCGTTTCCCAAACTATGCTACCGCCTTTGGGTTATTTCGCAGAGTTGGGGGTGAGGTTCGATCGATCGGCGCCCTAGTTTGAGCTTTAGCTCTGCTATATCTTTAATCTTGGCATCCCTACGTGATTTTATCTGTAGTAGGTATTGTGAAACTTAACGCTCCGGCTTTCCAATAATAAAAATCCCGCTCTTGTGGAACGGGAAAGCCATCAGGGTGCATCTATAATATCTGACTCTAACTTATGGGGGGTACAACCCCTCATTGTTTTAGCAAGTCTTTAAAATTAGCCAATTTTTGTAAAGATTTAGGTTTAATGTTGACTTACGATCAATTTTATGATTCATAAAATAGCCGCATCGCGATCTTGAGCTTGGGAAATTGAGAGGCTCAGGTATGAAGACACACTCGATTCTTAAAGAGACCAGAATCTGATCTTCAAAGGCATTGTGGCGGATACTTTTCCCCGTGCCAGTGTGTTTCACCACCATGTCTTTTTCAAGCTTACCAGAACACACCCGCACAAAGGCGATGGGCTCGCGGCGTTTCGGGTCCATTTTTGCCTGAAGCTTGAACACACATCCGGTGAATTCTGGGTAGGTGGGCAATAGTTCACCTAGGCTGCTCTGGTAAGCTTCTGGCTTGGCCGCCTAGTCCATCAAGGATTGCCAGAAAAGTTCCACCGCTAGGTTATGCAAGGTTAGCACTGCGGTCATCATCAAAGGTAAACCGAGTATCGGAGACCTTAATCCCAACTGGTCATAGCCTAGTTGGTTATAGACTAGGGGAGAGAGCAATTCTTGCAATCTAGCTGCGATCGCTTAATTTGAGGCGACCTGGTACATTCCGATGGCGAATACGATCTGGATTTATAGTACGTCGTTTTCCCCTGTTGCTCCCAGAGTCACACCTTACAGACGAGATTACCTTTTTGGCTCAGATGAAGTTCCGGCGATCGGCATAAAATGACAAATAGGCATCGTATCGGGCTTAATCTTAAGACGCCAAATGGCTCAAACCTTGTAAATAAAAAACCTGTAAGCATTCTCCAGACATTGGTAGCCCATAGCCCTCAATGCTTCAATCGCTGTTCGCGTTACACACCAAGGCCTGGAGGCAAGCTTAAGTTCCCCCCTTCGGGGAACTTGAGCTTAAGTTGTCACAAATGAGGTCTTCTTGGTAACGAGAAGGGATCTATTAGCAATTAGCAGCAATTAATAATTACTTATTCTTTGGTTTGAAAATGTCTGTTAAACAATCACATTACGAGAATTTACTAGCAGAGTACAGCGAATCTTCTGCCGCGATTACCCTGCTGAAAAAATATCGGGTTTACATGGAAATGATTCCGAGTATCCGCCGCGCCCATGAGAGTTTAATCACAATTCCTTTGCCAATTGCCCGCTTGCGAGACGGGGTTTCGTATGCGGGAAGCAGCGGCACTAGCATATCGCCCGGACAGGCAGTTTGTTTGCCCTGCGATTTGGCGATTTTGATGTGCGATCCTGAATGGAAAGTTAAAATTGGCGTGGAAATTTTGATTTTCATTCATCGTCCGGGCGAAGAGTTTTCTGAGTTGCTCGGCCGCTGGCGGCAGTCTCAGGTTTGGCTGGACAAAGGTTACGAATGGGTGATGCCACACCGCTACAGACATATTTACAGCGATGAAGCTGAGGCTGTTCATCCGCTATTTGTTTTGTTTGACGCAACGCCGGAACTGATTCAACGGGGTTTGATGGCGGCTGGTTTACCGTTTGTGATGGAAAGTTTCGACTCTGGGATTGAGGAAGTAGAGGAGGAAGAGTTTCTGAGTAGCGGGGAACTAGGAAGTATCGGTGAAGAGAATTTTGATTTGTAGGGTAGGTGCGATCGCACATAGCCTAACCCTAGGGAGCATATCACTTTTGCAGTGAGCAATTATACTCAGGCAGCTTTTCCCTGATTACCAATTAAGCTGTTTAAGTAAGCACAACTCGGAGCTAATACTTGTCCCACAAGTTCTGATTTCCAACTAGCTCCTGATATTTTAATTCGTCTGGCTATTTGCTTAATCCCTGATTCTACCGCTCCTGAACCAATTGAACAGATCCCATCCCTTGAGCAAACTTCATAGTTGATAATCCTTTCTTTGTGCTTTTCCTTCATCTTGGCAAAAATTTACTGCTGATTTTTTATTGAGCTTTGTAAATAGAGCTACCGCATTCTCTACATTCCCTTGCCACAAATATGCTTCTGCTTGCTTAATTCCTTTGATTGAACCACCTACTTTCTGAAGATTTTGATTCAGATGATACCAATCGAGAATTTCTCTTCTGTCCTGTTAAAAACTGATTTCCTTAAATATATTCCACACTCGCTCATGTCCATCACCTAGGCAAGTTACAGGTTTGGCGAACGGTTGTTTATTTGCCCAATTAACGATGATATCATTTTGATTGAAACTAGCCATCATACCCGCTTCCGACACAATTGCTTTATAGTCTTTCCATTCAGACTTTTCTCCTGGAAGTGTCCTCATTCGTACTTTTCCACCATCTGCACTGAACTCGGAAATATCTTCTGTTGATATCGGTTCGGTGAAGTCTTGATAATGTACTAATCTTTGTTGTGTTGGGAGCCGGAAAAGTCACTCCCGTTAGATACTTAATATCTTGGGCGGCATGCTTATAAGCAACATGGGAACTCAGTCTTAAGCAACAGTTTTTTAAATGTGGACTCAACCTACTAGCACTACCGCAGCCTAGTTTAGCTGCCAGGGTAAGCTCATCAAATTTGGCAGGAATTGTACTTGACAAAAAACCGGAAATAGACTTAATATCTGTGAACCGAACTCAAACCTATAATCAAGTTTGAATTTTAACAAAGTCAATCAAGTTGAAACGGAGTTAAAGACAATGACAAAAGGTTGTGCACCTAGATTGAAACTCGCTGTAAAATCTCAAGCTAAAAGAGCAGAAAAACGACAGTTAACACCTCAGAGCGAAATCCAAGCCAACTTATTGAATTATGTAGCAAAGCTCCCAGGCCCCAGAGTTCAAAGAACCCAAAAACACTTATTAAAACATATTTTAGTAATCTCTATTTTAGCCGTTATTGGGGGTGTAGAAGGTTGGGAAGACATGGAAAATTATGGCATCGCTAAACAGCAATGGTTAGAGGAATTTCTTGAATTACCCAATGCTATCCAAGCGTGATGATACTTTTCGACGAGTTTTTGAAATAATCAATCCTGAAGCTTTAGAACAATGTTTAGCGAAGTGGCTTCAAAGTATGCTTGGTTCGATAGTTGGCGAGATTATCCCCATCGATGGCAAAAGTGTTAGAGGTTCTTATGACCGTAATCAAGGCATAAAAGCTTTGCGGTCACGGCTTGGGCAAGTGAACAGCGTTTAGTTTTAGGGCAAGTTAAAGTTGAGGATCGTTCCAACGAGATTAGGGCAATTCCGGCACTCTTAGAATTATTAGACCTGACCGGGGCGATCGTTACCATTGATGCGATGATGGGAACTTAAACCGAGATTGTGAAACAAATTAGCCACAAAAAAGCTGATTATATTGTATCTCTTAAAGCCAATCATGCCACTTTACATTCTCACGTTAAAGAAGGGTTTTATACCAGAATAACCAATAACTTTGAAGGTCTTAACGTTAGTTATAACCAATAGATTGAAAATGGACACCATCGCACTGAAAAACGTTATATTTGGGCTGTTCATTTAGAGTCTTTCGGTGGTCTTTATCAATAAGACCAATGGTCGGGACTGCAAACCATCGTCATTATTGAAAGAATCCGCCATCTTTGGAACAAAACGACTCGTGAAGTCCAATTTTCTCTAACTTCTCTGCCTGCGGATGTTCAAGTTCTTAGTCGTGCAATTCGTCAACATTGGACGATTGAAAACCAAGTTCATTGGACTTTAGATGTCACCTTCCATGAGGATCAATGTCGGATTCGTTCAGGTCATAGTCATCGTAATTTTGCCATCCTGAGACGGATGGCACTTAACGCTCTTAATCACGAGAAAACATTGCAGCGTAGTCTTCGTCAAAAAATTAAACAGGCTTCTATGAATAATGATTATATGGTGACTGTTATCAACTCCTTTTGTAAAGCTTGATTGAGATGCTCTTATCTTGGTGACAAGGGTTTCTACCCATTGAAGAAAACAACGATTCAATTCTTCTGGGTTAATGAACTCGAATACCCGACGAAAGGTGTCATCCGAGGGAATACCGTGAGGTAATGCCAAAAACTTTTCTAACCATTGTTTTTTGCTAATGCCATAATTTTCCATGTCTTCCCATCCTTGCGCTCCAGCAATTACTGCTAAAATCGCAATTACTAAGATATCTGTGAGTTGATGTTTCTTAGTTCTCTCTAGTCTGGGATCTTTTATCTCTTGGAAGTGGTGAACTAAACTTTTTTGAATATACCCGATATCTGCCAATGCTATTATTTTTATATCAGCAAAAAGTTTTCTGAGCATCGGCTTTTTTCTTGTTAAAAGCTTGAAACATATAGGGTATTTTTTGAGTTTTTCAACTCCAGTATTACTGTTATCTCACTGATATGTGTTAGGAGTCAAGTGTGCTGTCTACACAGTTTATTATGCTGATTTTGTTAACTTTTTCAAGTTCATCTTATACCAAATTAGATGAGCTTACCCTGGTAATCTTCACTAGCAATGTATGTCTTAAGAGCTAAGGAAGATGGTGGAGGAACGAGAGGATATTGCTCGGCGTAAATGTTCAAAATCGGGATCCGGATGTTTCCCAGATCCACTCGCTTGTTGCCAATCTCAACCTAATCTTGAATCAGTTTGTTTCGCTTTCATTGAAACGCTTGGTGTATGACTGATGCGATCGTTAACGCCTACGTTATTATGGAGAATTGCGCTTTATGGACCCAAAAAACTGAGTGAGGAGCTGCGTCAAGGAAAGAACCCTCACATGACCCGTCGGCGATGGATTATCGGCTTATCTCTGCTTGGGGGTTCGATGGGACAAGCTGTCACCCGCTACCACACTGGGATCGTTAATCACCTACCCGATCCGCCGAGACAAAAGCTTTTCGATGCAGACCGGGTTGATGCTTCTAATTACGCTTACAACCAATTCAACTCACCCGATGGGCCAATAATGGTGGCTAATTATGCCATCACTGCTTGGCTAGCTGGTGCTGGTGGTCTAGACCGCGCTAGGCACAACCCTTTGCTACCCTTTGCAATGGGTATCAAGCTCGTGTTGGACGGGGTGACCAATGTCGAGTTAGCTCGTGAGGAATGGAGCGAGAACAAGGCGTTTTGTGAATACTGCCAAGTTGCGACGGTTGGCTCGATCCCCTCCATTGTACTCGCAGTGCCGGAGGTGATTACCGCTGTTGGCACCCTGCTGGGACGCCGCGATCGGGACACCGAAGCACAGGGCAAGACAGGCTAATCGATACAACGGCGAAAAGTACGGATGATTTTCTACAGCGGTGTTGGGCGTACAGCAAATGTTAAGCCCGATCGAGAATGGCACATATTTTATGCAATTATTCTCGCTCAATATTCCCTCGATAATTAGTTATAGAACCAATCCTGTCTGAGGATAGAGCCCATACTTGAAACTGAATGATAGCCTTTTAGAGTAAGGTCAAAAACAGGTGCAAATCATGACATCAGATAGTCCTCCAGACACTCGGCAAGATAATGCAAAACATGACCCTCAAGATAATCCTGGAACTCAAACAACTATACCGACCACAGAAGAGGGTGACACTCCAGTGGATGAGAGATATCGCATGACCGGTCAACAATCCGGTACTGACGTTAGTCGAGGTAGTGAACCTGAAGCTCCGGGAGGGGCTCCCAAGGTTGTTGGTAGTCCAAATCAAGGAACTGACTCCCGTTAAAAAGATTCTGGAAAATCACGCAAATCTGCGATAGAGATGAGCGGTAGCTCAGCAAATAAGGTGGTAGAGACACTGCCTTATTTGCAAATAATGCCCAGCAGAAATTGCCTAGCAAGCCGGATAAGAATAAAGATCGAGCAGATTATTTTAATCGAGGATAAGTAAATATGGTTACAACGTTATAGGATATAAAACGGCTTTCGATTGACGAAAGATTGGCAGACTTGAAAGCCTTGCAAAATTTAATTATCTAGAACGATGGAAAGCTAATAGATGCGTGCCATTATGACAACCTCTCAGTCAGAGGAGAGGAGAAGTTTAAGGTTTTAGTATCAGGTTCAGGTAGTACGGTAGACTGCGCTTCACAATACATCAGCATTTGAGTTTTAACCATGAATTTCTATATAGATAATCAGAATCCTCTTATTCTTTTTGCAGTTGGCGTGGGCGCTTGGCTCGTCGTGCTTTGGGTGGTGCGATCGTGGCGCGAACGTCAATACGATCTCACAGGCAAGACGGTGCTGCTTACGGGTGGTTCTCGCGGACTTGGTTTGGTTATGGCACGCCAGTTGGTGCAGCAAGGAGCGCGTTTGGCAATTTGTGCCCGCGATCGCGCAGAACTCGAAAGGGCGCGTGTCGAGCTGAAGGAGTGCGGTGGAGAGGTGCTTAGTGTTCCCTGTGATGTCACCGATCGCTCCCAGGTTGACCAGATGGTGCAGCAAGTGCGCGATCCGGTCAGATCGACATTCTCATTAACAATGCAGGGACCGACCTTGTGGGACCAATGGACGTATTGACGATCGAGGACTACGACGATTTGATGAAGCTGCATTTCTGGGCACCGCTATACACTACTTATGCGGTTTTCCCGGAAATGCGTCAACGACAGGCTGGACGCATCGTTAATATCTCTTCGATCGGCGGCAAGGTAGTTTCCCCGCATATGTTGGCGTATTGCGCGAGCAAATTTGCCTTAACGGGTTTCTCTGAAGGGATGCGGACAGAACTGGCAAAGGACGGGATTGCTGTCACAACGGTCTGTCCGGGTTTCATCCGCACGGGCGTGATAGACCGCGCTATGTTCAAAGGTCAGCACCGCAAGGAGTTTACCTGGTTCAGCATTGCTGATTCCTTGCCCTTAATCTCGACGAGTGCCGAAAAAGTTGCTCGTGAGACTATTGCTGGATTTCGACGCGGTGATGTAGAGGTAATTGTGCCACTTTGGACTTGGTTTACTGTCAGACTCTATGCTCTTTTTCCAGGGCTTTCTGCCACTGCGATCGGTTGGTTTAATCGGTTGTTACCTGGAACAGGTGGCATTGGTACCGATCGCGCTTTTGGAAAAGACAGCCACTCATCTTTATCGCCTTCGGTGTTAACTTTTTTGAGTGACAAAGCCGCACGGCAAAACAATGAAATGGGGAACCAAGAGGAACCGGGTGGCGATCGAATCCCTGAGCGATCGAGCTAGCGATCGTCTTTGTCGGACGGTGAGAATGGGTGACGGGCAACGCCAATGCCTTGCCAATCATCCTGAGTATCAAGATATTCAGTGATGCTGCGCCCAATAATGCCTGTTCCACCGAATACTGCCAGCTTCTGCATCGCTTTTAGTGGTTGTTTTCGCGATCGTTACCATAAACAGTATTAGAGGAAGTTTATTTTTCCTCTATCCGTGTATAGACTTAAAAGGATTTTGCTTTTGTATTTGGACTAAAGTAAAAATGCACGTAAGCTTTCAAGTTCCTCAGATTTTAGACAATTAGCAAATTTTTTGATACCAAACGCACTTGGGTGAGGAAGGAAAGTAATTAGCTTTTCTCGATCGCCGATCGCTATCGGTCCGAACAGAGAAACATCTTTAGGGATATTGAACTCATCTTGCATTGCCTCTTTTGCCCGCTTTCCCAGTACTACAACAACCCGCGCTGCTGCCATTTCCAAGACTTTTTTCAAGTAATTCTCAACGCAATGTTTCTGCGCTTCTTGCACACCGATTTCACTCACTGACTTACAATGCACTATTTCAGTAATTGCATAGTCACTTCCTGGAGTGTCATTACGCTGAAACAGCTCGATAGCCCTTTGTCGAACTGCACTCCAAAAGGTAACACTACCACTATACGTTCCATCTTTTTGTAGTGATTTTCTGCCCTCTAAAATCCATAGCCTGCGTCCACCACCAAAGCGATTATTGAAGAAGTCATCAATGGCATCATCTGACCATGACCAACGTGGATAGTCTTCAACTGAGCTAATGGACGGATTGGAGCTTAGAAATAAAACAGGAGCTTGTTCTATACGTCCACTCCACGGTTCAGGTACTTGGTATTCGTTCACGGTAGAAGATGACTGGGAAAAAACAATCTCACGACATGGATGCTCAACCGACGGATTTTGAATACAAAAATTTACGTGAGGACAGTGAGCAATCTCATTTAGCAATGTTGTCATAAATTTCCTAAAAAAAGACTTTTAATTTTTCCATCGTTGAATGCTTAAGTAGCAACCCTTATTGTCATAATGTTAGGAAGTTTCCCTACATACTTGTTTTGGTGCGATCGCTACGATACCTTCAGATGCGTATCGCGTGAAGTCTCCTATATTCAAGGATGCTCCTCGTAGATTCTAGCACAACTGACAGCATAGTCGGATACCACTGGTATGCTTGACCGATAAAAATCTCGAATTCGTCAGCCACCCGATCTGCGATCGCCTCGAACTCTTGCTCTTTTTGGGAAGTAACATCACTGTCTACCTGTTGTGAAATCGAACGTTCTTTATTCCAAGCTAAGAATTCGACAAAATCCAGTACCTCTAGGATTTTTACTTCAGGTAGATGATGAAGCTTGCGTACAATTTCTTCAATCAATGCTTCCATAGTTCGTCCTGCCCAAAACTTCTCGTAAATATTGAACGTATTACCGAACGCGATCGGTAATCCTCTCTAATTATGTCTGATGAAAGAGGTTGAGTCAGTGATTATCAACTTCAATGGTTAGTAAGGTTGTTGGGATGATTGTCCAGCCTGGTACAGCACTAATCAATGCTCAACGCATTGGAAAAAAATAGGAACCATCAATGTCTAATTCAATTAACCAACAAATCTTACTCAAAAGCCGCCCAGTTGGCGAACCAAAAGAGAGTGATTTTGCCCTAGTCGAAACCCCAATCCCAGAACCAGGGGAAGGTGAAGTTCTCAACCGCACGATCTATCTGTCTCTCGACCCCTATATGCGCGGACGCATGAGCGATCGCGAATCTTATGCTTCTCCGGCAGAATTGGGTTCCGTGATGGTCGGTGGCACAGTCAGCCAAGTGGTGAAATCCAACCATCCGCAATTCTCAGCCGGAGATTTTGTGCTGGGTTATGACGGCTGGCAAACCTATGGCGTATCGAAAGGCGAAACGTTGCGTAAGCTTGACCCCAATCAAGCACCCATCTCCTATGCCTTGGGCATAACGGGGATGCCGGGAATGACGGCATATTTTGCGCTGCTTGATATTGGGCAACCACAAGCAGGCGAAACGGTAGTCGTTTCTGCTGCCTCTGGCGCAGTCGGTTCTATAGTCGGTCAAATTGCTAAACTCAAAGGCTGTCGGGCAGTGGGGGTGGCTGGGAGTGAGAATAAATGCGATTACGCAGTCAAAGAATTAGGGTTTGATGCCTGCATTAACCGCAAAACTCAAGACCTCAGTTCAGCACTGAAAGCTGCTTGTCCTAACGGAATCGATGTTTACTTTGACAATACGGCGGGTCCAATTTTAGAAGCCGTGTTGCAGCAGATTAATCTTGGGGCAAGAATACCACTGGTTGGTTTAATCTCGCAGTACAACGCAGAAACTCCTCCTCCTGGCCCTAATTTGATGCCACTGTTGGTTAAACGCGCTTTAATCAAAGGTTTTCTTGTGGGTGATTACCAACACCGTCAGGCAGAGTTTGTAAACGATGTTTCTCAGTGGTTGCAGGAAGGTAAGCTCAAGTATAAAGAAGACGTTGTAGAGGGACTGGAAAACGCGCCGCACGCCTTCATCGGTTTACTACAGGGGAAAAACTTTGGCAAGCTGATTGTTCGCGTAAAACAAGAGTTCGGGCAACCAGGGGAAAGGTAGAAGAATGGCGCAAAAATCAACACTACTTTGCCCGTGGTGGTGCGAACCCTATATTTACCGCCTGTAAAAATTACTTGAGCGGAAGAAAGACATCGGTAATCGCCTCATGCTGAGGTACATCAGGAAAAAAACTAACTCTCTGAAGAAACAGTGGAAAGTCTCGCGGTTCTTCTGTACTCGACGGGAGCCATTTCGAGTAAAGATAAGTGATGCTCTCGCCAAGGTTAGCGTCGTCCCCGATGTGTCGCAATACGGCACATCTACCAGCAGGAATAGTTTTTTCTACAACTCCAAATGGGTTGTCAGCCACATCTCGCTCTGTTGATGCACAAATGTCAAAGCGATAGTTTTCAGGCGAGGTTTCGGACGGATTATCGTAAAGGATGTTGAAAGTAGCGCTGAGTTGAGGCGTCAGATTGTTCTGCTTTCGCCATTCGATAAACTTGCGAATCGAATTCCCGAGGAGATTTGGATCGCCACGGTGCTTGATAGCAGCTACTTTGGTGTCTTTAAAGGTGATTAGCTTAACTTTCGCGGGCTGATTTTCTGGTTTCATATGCTTCATCCTTAAGTCACTTAATACTTGGTAAGTCGAGTGCCAAGGATTCCACTGCGGATGCTCTCTGAACTCTGTTGGAGTCTGCCCTATGTTCTTCTTGAATGCACGAGAAAACGATTCATGGTTTTCGTAACCACTCGCCAGCGAGATATCGACGATCTGCATATGGTTGCGAAAGGCAAGTTGATAAGAAGCTCGTTTCAATCGATTGAGCTGAACGTATTTGTAGACGCTAATTCCGAAAAGTTCAGAGAACTGCCTGTGAAAATGATACTTCGAGAATGCAGCAACGTTGCTGAGCCGATCGACAGTAAGGTCATCGTCTAGATGAGAATCGATGTACTCAAGCACTTTGCGGAATCTAGAGCGATCGGTGTATTCAGCAGATTCAGTCAAATGTTGCATCCTCCTTGGCTATCAATATACTATTCCCTTGCAATTCATGAAGCCTGACCGAAATTGCTCAATCTATAGGTGCTCGGTTCGGAACGACGGCGTTCGCCCCCCTTGTTAAGCCCAGTGACGATCCAACGCGATGAACGCGGCGAGAGCGATCGCATAACGCCTCAACTCAACCAAGTACCTCACACCTCCTAAATTGCCAATACTCAGTTCTAGTGTGTCTCCAGCAAGATGTGGTAAACGTTTCCTTGCGTTTGAATTTGATCATAGCTATTTGCACTTAAGCAATAGCTGCAAAACAAGGAGAACAGATGCCAGAAAGTACGTCAAACTCAGAAATGGTATACCGAACTCTTGGCAGCACAGGAGAGAGGGTTTCTGCGATCGGATTGGGTGGTTGGCACATCGGATTGAAGTATGTTGATGAGGAACTGGGTATCCGGATTGTTCGCACTGCGATCGACCGTGGCATCACTTTTATGGATAACAGTTGGGATTACAACGGTGGAGCCAGCGAGGTTCGCATGGGGAAAGCTCTCCGCGATGGCTACCGAGACAAAGTATTCCTGATGACGAAAATCGACGGTCGCTCCAAGAAAGAAGCCGCAAGACAGCTAGACGAATCACTGCAACGCCTGCAAGTTGATTGCATCGATCTCGTCCAGCACCACGAAATCCTCCGGTTCGAGGACCCGCATCGAGTTTTCGATCCAGAAGGGGCAAATGCCGCCTTAATTGAGGCGCGGGAAGCTGGCAAACTCCGATATATTGGCTTCACCGGACACAAAGACCCCCAGATTCATCTGCATATGCTGGAAGTTGCAGCCAGTTATGGGTTTAAATTTGATGCGGCTCAGATGCCGCTGAATGTGATGGATGCACACTACCGAAGCTTTGGGAAGCTGGTTGTGCCAGAACTGGTTAAACAGGACATCGGCATTCTTGGCATGAAAAGCATGGCAAACGGGATTTTGTTACGGTCAAATACGGTAACGCCAATTGAGTGTCTGCACTATGCGCTGAATCTACCTACATCCGTTGTGATTACGGGAATTGACAGCATGGAGATTCTCGATCAAGCGTTTGAGGCGGTGCGGACGTTCCAGCCAATGAAT
Source organism: Microcoleus harperi Pol14_C6 (assembly GCF_036701295.1). Taxonomy (NCBI): domain Bacteria; kingdom Bacillati; phylum Cyanobacteriota; class Cyanophyceae; order Oscillatoriales; family Microcoleaceae; genus Microcoleus; species Microcoleus harperi. The sequence goes on from NZ_JAUBQN010000023.1 coordinate 102,528, forward strand.
GACGAGCAAGTGCGATCGCTGTTAGCAAAAACGGCAGAAGCAGCATCACGCGGCGAGTTTGAGCCATTCAAAACTTCATCAATTTTCGACAGCACTGCCCAGAATCTAGATTGGCTTGGAAAGGAGCCACAGCGCATTCAGCAACTGATGCGAACGTGATCGAGAGAGGCGATCGCCTAATTCGACTAACTTTACTTTTCTTTAGAGATAGCCTCTTAACTAGGAGATTTCCTCTTAATTTGAGGGGTTAGATGCTCTGGAATATTTTCTAGTTGAATCGCATTACAGCCGAACTTATATGCAGTTTCAACAGGCTTGCCAGCCCCTAAAGCATCATAGAAACCCATTGCAAATGTGATTGTGGCTGTGTCTCTAATTTCTTGGCTCATGCCGATGACATAATTGAGGTGTTGAACAATCGCATCTGCCTGAATATCGGAATAGCACGCATTAAGTAAAACACATTCAACATGATCGGCAAACTGCTCAAATAAGCTGGATAAAGCCTCAGTGGTGACAAGTTGGGAGTTGCCATTATCGTCTTCTACAACTATTCCGTCATCTCCTGCGCCATATCCACTGAAATGGACAATTTGCGGTTGTATCTCTAGCAAGGCTCCACGCAAGTCATCAGGACGAATAGCTCCGCTATATTCAAATTTGAACTGAGCCCGATTATTAGGGAGCGTGTCACTTTTGAGATGAGGATAAATCGAGCGTGGTCTTTATGGGTTAACCATTAGATAATTTCCGACTGTTCTTCTGGCTTAAGTTGTCCCTGCGAGCCTTGATGATTTAAGAGCAATCCTTCAATTCCATGCAACGCATAATTGATTTTCCACTTGCTAATAAATGGAGAGGATACTCCCAATATCTTTTGAATAGTTTCGTCGCGGCAGATCCCTTCAATTAGCATCCGGACGGTCAAGGCTCTTTTTAATTCTCTGGGGTCGGGATTACTGGCAATAAAATTTTCTAGTTCTAATAAGGCTTCGACTTCATCCTTTCCGAATTTTTCTGAGGACTTATTTTGAGTCATTTCAAGTCCTACTTAGATTAGCATACCTCATTATGCATGATTTAAAATTTACAAACCATTTGCGCTCGCTATATAATTTAAATCCCTGCGGCTCCTAAATCTTTTCCAGATATCAGTATATATTTTATTTGAGTTAATGTCTTAAGTTTTTTAATTAATAACTCATATTAACACTACTCGGGACAGTTTTTGATTCAGAGGCTGAACCCCTCATTCTACCGTTAGGATTTGACCTCGCTGAGAAGGCTGAAACCCTCATTGTGCGGTTAGTGATTGAAAAGTGTCCGGAGTATTGATATTAAGTTAAAATAATTAGTTGGGAAGTCTCATAAATTTTTCTGGATGAATCTAGAGAACGATTCGAGTTACATTTATTTACATGGATTTGCTTCAAGTCCTGATTCCGCGAAGGCTAAATATTTCCGAGATCGCTTTTCTTACCTAGAAATTGACCTAAAAACTCCCGATCTCAATCAAAACGATTTTTCTGGGCTCACTCTCACCCGCCAATTAAATCAAATAGAAACAGACTTTTTGTCAAGCAAATCCTCCCAACCTCCCACAGAAAATGTAAAAAGTATAGGGGGAGTCACCATAATTGGGTCTAGTTTTGGGGGACTGACAGCAGCTTGGTTGGCCCAGCGACAATTGTCAGTAAAGCAAATAGTTTTGTTAGCACCGGCTTTTGACTTTATGTCCCACTGGCTGCCACTGTTGGGACAGCAACAGTTAGAAAAGTGGCAGTCTGAGAAATATTTGCCGGTTTACCACTACGGCCAACAGCGTTATCTGCCACTGAATTATCAGTTTTTGGCAGATATGGCTCAATACCCTGAAGAAAAATTAATGCGGTCAGTCCCTACGTTAATCCTTCACGGTCAGCATGATACAATAATACCGGTTCAAGCTAGCAGAAATTTTGCCGCTAACCGTCCCTGGGTGCAATTAATCGAATTAGAAGACGATCATTCTTTGGGAAATGTCCTAGCGGAAATGTGGGAAGCGATTCAAAAGTTTTGCCCATTCAACAATTAAAATTAGACCAACTTGCAAGTCTTAACAATCAAATGACTGAACAAGATCGATCGACTCGCACCTTAGCCGTTGACATTGGCGGAAGTGGCATCAAAGTTATGGTTTTGGACAATGAAGGCGCACCCCAAACGGAACGCAGCCGTTTAGAAACGCCTCAACCACCGAAACCGGAACCGATACTAGAGGCGATCGCCTCTTTAGCAAGCGGACAAGGGGAATTTGATAGAGTATCCGTCGGTTTTCCAGGCGTCGTGCGTCTAGGCGTCATCAAAACCGCAGTGAATTTAGATCCGTCTTGGATAGATTTTGACTTAGAAACTACTCTCAAAGATCGCTTGGGAAAACCTGTGCGAGTGGCTAACGATGCGGATATTCAAGGATTGGGAGCAATTGCTGGGACGGGGGTAGAATTAGTAATTACCCTTGGCACCGGTTTTGGTTCTGCCTTATTTGTCGATGGTATCTTGGTACCAAATCTAGAGTTAGGACATCACCCGTTTCGCAAAGGGGAAACTTACGAACAGCAATTAGGCCGATCGGCATTAGATACAGTCGGTTCCAAAAGATGGAATCGCCGTCTAGAAAAAGCGCTCACCTCTGTGCAAAATCTCTTTAACTGCGATCGCATTTACATCGGTGGTGGCAATACTAAAAAAATTGCTTTTGAGTTACCGCCACAGGTTAAAATAGTACCAAATGTGAGCGGTTTATTGGGCGGGATTGCTTTGTGGCGCGATTGAATAAAATTTGTGGCACAAATGCCCATCATCAATATCAAAGAAAATCAAAGACACCGGATTTTTGGCTCTGATTAAAGGCAATAATCGAGTCTTTCGGTAAAAAATCCGGTTGCTGAATCCACCACTGTTGATTTGGTTTTGGGCTTGTGCGGTAGGGGAGCCATCGAAGAGGGTCGCCGTTGAAAAAGTTATTCACCCATTGGATCGCGGTAGCGTTTGGGCTCATCCTTGCGAAACAGATTCGCCAAACCTAGGATGCCCAACAAACCCAAAGCACCCCAATGATTGTTGTCGTTTTTGCTTTCTTGAAAGGGAGTTCTGTCTAGAACAACTCCATTAGAACCAGTATTGTTCTGGGCCGGAGCTGACTCGGTTTGAGCTGAGGCAGGCATAGCTGAAGGGAGAACAGCCAAACTCAAAGCTATCAGGGTAGCAGCGGTATTTTTAGATATATCGGAAGGCTTGACTTTCATACTAGGTCTCCAAATATCAGCAGTTACTTTATCAAAATAATCAATTTGTCGCCGCCGACGCATCAATCGATCGACAGAAACTAAATCCCCCCTCTCCTCTTGCTTTCGAGATAGAACAAGCTCTATGCTAAGTTCAGATGCTTGTAAGCAGATTATCTAAAATAAAAAGTCTACCACTATACCATGCTTCCCTTTATCCGAAAAGATTTAGCCCAACTTACCGCATACACTCCCCATCCGGGCGGCACATCAGGAGAACCAGCGCACTCGGAAAGGGCGATCGATCGCCTTGATACCAACGAATGCCCCTACGACTTGCCAGAGGAATTAAAAAAAAAGCTAGCTTGGACTTACCAGCAGTTAATTGAGACAAATCGCTATCCCGACGGAGGCCACGCAGCGCTCAAAGAGGCTCTCGCCCAATACGTCAATGAATCAATCACAATCCCCCCGCTAGGGGGGGTTACACTGCCAAAAACAGCCATTAAAGGCGACAATATTTCTGTGGGCAACGGTTCCGACGAACTAATTAGATCGCTCTTAATAGCTACTTGTTTAGGTGGGCAAGGCTCTATTTTGGTAGCGAATCCCACCTTTTCGATGTATGAAATAATAGCCCAAACCCTCGGCATTCCCGTTGTAAGTGTTCAGCGGAAAGAGGAGAATTTTGAAATTGATATCGAGGCGGCTAAAAAGGCGATCTCCCAAAATCAAAATCCCCCCGTGCGCGCCGTATTTGTCGTTCATCCCAATTCTCCCACAGCCAATGCTTTGACAACCGATGAAATAGAATGGTTGTCAAATTTGCCGGAACAGATATTAGTAGTAATTGACGAAGCTTATTTTGAATTCAGCCAAAATACTTTAGTCGACCAATTGCACAACCACCCGAATTGGATAATTTTACGCACATTTTCCAAAGCATTTCGATTGGCATCAATGAGAGTCGGATATGCGATCGCCCATCCCGAACTCGCAGCCGCCTTAGAAAAAATTCGCCTCCCCTACAACCTTCCCAGTTTTTCGCAAACTGCAGCCGAGTTAGCCTTAGCGCAGCGGCAGTTATTGCTAGCAACCATTTCCGAAACTATATCAGAAAGAACGAAATTAATTGCAGCGCTAACTCAGCATCAAAAATTGCAAGTTTGGCCGAGTGCGGCTAACTTTGTTTACCTGCGGGTGAAAACAGGCGATCGTAATTTAGCAGAAACTGAACACAAACAAATCATGCAGCAGCTAAAAGAGAGAGGTACTTTAATTCGGCATACTGGGGGAGGTTTGCGAATTACGGTGGGCAGTCCCGATGAAAATCAGCGAACAGTCTATCGAATTGGAGAAATTTTTGACAAGTCATAATATTCGGTATTCAGTTTCTCAATACTCCGGACAGTTTTTAAATAGGGATGCTTACGCAATAAAGCACAGAAGCGAAAAAACTGAGTGCTATCTGA